>NZ_CM001436.1:2334019-2526534 GCF_000243255.1 Methanoplanus limicola DSM 2279 | reverse complement strand
GAAGAAACATTTTCGGAAGAAGGTATAGAATTAGGTCAATATTCTGGCACTGGTACTGGTACGCAACATAAGGGTTATGGTTATGTATTTAACCAATTGTATTTACCTGATACTCAAGATAAATATGGTGGAACATATTTTTGGACATATGAAGGAACTGGCTTGGGTATAAATGCCGAAGATGATAATGGTAATTCACCCATATATATATCAGACGAAAATGTAGGTACTTTATATTGGCAGATATACAGGAATGCTGGCGGTTCGGTTACAAATTATAGGTTATGGGCTTATTTACTAAGGATTTAGCCAGTGGGTCAAATACTATAACACTTACAGGGATTTATTTTGATGTTCCATATTTTAAATATACAGGATATAATACCTCAAGTAATTCTGAAGTCGGAAGAATATTTCTGGCTTCAGGGGGATATGTAGCCGAAGGTAATTACCAAAGTGTAAGAAATATGGCATGGGAAAACACGCTTACAATTAGTGAGAGTTACCCTTATCAAATATCATTAAACCGAGATGGTTATTTTCTACATATTCCCGATATACTAATGACATTATTACAGTAACTGATATATCAGACAATGATATAAATGACGTAGTATCAACAAATGATTTTAGCATCGTAATAACATCCTTAGCCGGTAATAATTATACTTATACAAACGATAATGAAGCAGCCCCATCAAACGAAGTCTCAATAATAACCCGACGTAAAATCCCTCTCCGACAACTCCCTCATAGCCGGCTCAAAAGCCTATTATCGTGCACTGGACGGCAGCGACCTTGTCAATCAAACCCTCCCCTCCGGCACAGGTGAATTCCTCCTGCAAAAAGGCCTAAGATATGAATACTGGGCTGAGGCTTCCGGATATGAAAATCAGACATCCATACCGGATCAGGCTGCATTCTATGCCGACTCATCCAATGAAATCAGACTAACGCCGACCTATGGAGATGAACCGGGGGAAGGAATGGGAGTCTATAATTTTTATATCTCAGAACAGACCAATGCAGCCGGAGACACAGCCCCACTGACAAGCCCGGCAGCAGTCACCCTTAACTGGCAGACCAAGCTTACAACATCTTCCGGTTATGTCAGTTTCCAGGTCAACAAATCGGCACAAGTATCTTACACAATCCGGAAGGACGGCTATGTAACAGTATCCCGAATATATACTCCTTCATGGACGGGAGACACAATCAATGAGTATATAGCCATCAGGCCGGAAGGGCAGGTTCTCCCCGGAGATCCTACAGCAGCACCAACCCCCGACCACAGGACAGACACCCAGAGGGCTGAAGCAGCATTCAGTATAATTTTCTCAAACATAGAAGCCTTTGCAACCCTAACCTGTATTGTGCTGTTATTGTCTTTCATCAAGTGGATGAAACTATAGGAGGAAAGGCATTATGAAGAAAATTATCTTTTTCTCTCTCCTGATTTTAATATGTTTATTCCCGGCAGTATCTGCCGGAAATTTTACGAATGCAGATACTTGGATATCCGGAGACCACAACACAGAAACACAGTTCAAAGATCAGACAGATATTATCTTTGATCTGTCATCTGAAGACAAAGCCATCAGTTTGATTATACTTGACAATATAATTCCGGGTGAAATCTCATTCACCCTTACAATGGGTTCAGGAGAACAGTATGAAGGCTATATCCATTATTCCAGAGAGTTATTAACTGCCAGTTTTGATATTGGGTTAGGCTCACAGTCTCATAACTGGAGTTCTCTTGAGAACTTCCTGACAAAAGCATATATCAGCACCTACGCAACCAATCAGGACACAGGACAAGACGGAATACTGTTATATGAATCGTGGTTCACAAATCTGAACAACCTTGAGAACTACTGCTTTCAGCCAGATCCTTATATCTCATCATTTCCCATTACAAAAATTGAGATCCATTCGGATAATCCAATAACTGCAACAATAGCCTATGCTGATATATCATATGTTCAGAAAGACATTGAGGAAGGAACTGGTTCAACATCTTATCTAAAATGGCTTTCAGATTTAATCAACTTTGTATCCCGAATATTCACGGTCATTCCAACAATTCTGTATGTCTTCTATTTTATATTTATCAAACATTTCTTTGAAATCATAGTGTTATATGAAATTGTTCTGGTTTCATATGCGGCATATAACTCCAGAGATATGGTTTCTTTCTTCAAAAAATTCATAGATTACAATACAAAATTTGTGGATTTCTGGATCGGATTTGTGAATAAAATATTGGATATATTCTATAAAATAATTCAGTCTCTGAAATTATGGTGACACTATGTCAAGATATGAAATAATCGTAAAAGAACACGGAAAGCCGGTCTGCATCGCAAAATCAGAGCATATTGAAACATGCCGGGAAAAGTTCGATAAAAGATACATGGAAAAATACGGAGGTAAAAAACATGCTACCAATGAAAAAATTAAATCGTGGTGAAGAAGTCGAGTGCATGGTCATTGAGAACGGAGGCAGAACCATAAGAAGAGATGGAACTATGGAACATTACGGTTCAATGCTCTTTGATCATTTCCTCCAGGAGGCTTATGCTGTAGTCACAAAACCGATGCTCTCCTACAAAAAGAAAAAGGGCTGTCCTGTCTATCTCATAGACAGGGATGCAGGTGTAACCGTCACTCTGGAGAGATCCGAAGGGGAAGAGCTTCAGACAATGACCTTTGAGTCAACCCCGGAAAAACCATCAGAGATCATCATAAACGGAAATAAATTCTCCGGATGGACTGCAACCTTTGAAAGAACTGAACAGGTTATAAACCTGAATACAAACCCGGCTTTAGTCGGCAGGGCGTTAAGTTCTGATATGCTCAGAGAACAGTTCTCCGCTCCCCTCTCTGGCCGGGAAAAACTAATCATGATCCTTGTCGGTCTTGTTGCCGGGCTTCTGTTAGGGCTGATGTTCTAAGGAGATCACCATGAACACCACACCAAACCCGACACCACCTAAAAGGCTGCTGCCTCCGGAACTTGAAAGGCTCCAGAAGATTGATCTTCTGCTTGGAGTGGGAACGGACTATGAACCGCTTGCACATCTTACAGAAGGACAGATTAAAGCCATCGCTTTATATTCTTCCCTTAACGACCACCTGAAAGCCGGAGGGGTGACTGATGGAATAGATCCGGTAATCTCCTTCCTTGTAAACTACAAACACCTTTCACCGAGTATAGACAGGTTAGGCAGACAGGAAGCAGCCGGTATTCTGAAGGCTGCACCAGTGTATCATCTCCCGCAGGTCATGGAAGAAGAAGAGGCAAAAAAATCATTCTGGGAAAAATTGTTTGGAGGTAAAAAATGAGATCCGGTTCTAAACCTCTGACCCTGTCATATCAGCTTGCTATCAATAACCTGCTGCTTATCAAAGGCTCCAACAGTGCAATATACAACCGGCTGAATCTGGTCTCTATGGCACTTGCAACAGTCCGGGCAATGCTCAGGTCAGATATTGCAAAAGATGAAGAACTGAAGGCCAGAATAGACCGCCTGAAAGCATCTCTTGCAGAACTCAGGGCAGACTATCACCCTTCAATAGAAGGAACTTATGAATACTCAGATTTTAACTCCGAACAAAGGACAGATTATGAACTGAAACTCTATGAATTCATAACAGAATTGCTCTTTGAGATTGAAGAGAACAAACTGATAAACGAGAAAACATACGGGGAGGTGACTGCAACATCATGGACTGGGCAGGATTTGAATATGATTTAAGCCAGGTCAATTATACTGATCCTCATGTTACACAAAGTAACATAACCCATATGATAGACTGGACTGATCCAAACGTCTTAGTGACCACATGGGGAGATCTCGGTTTACTGGTTCTCATAATCGGTATGGCCTGCTTGATTGCCGGGTATATGATCGGCAAATATGGGAAATACGGAGAAACAGATGAATAAACAGGAAGGGAAAGGCAGCAGAACCATAGGATTCATGGTTAATCAGTTCTGGAAGAAGCCAGGGCAACACATGATAGAAATAGGGCAGACGGGAACCGGGAAAACACAAGGTCTATATTACATCCTTGACGGTCTTGTCAAATGGTCTCCTCAGTCCTGCATAGTCTGGATTGATACCGCCAAAACATCCGAAATGCTCACCCTGTCAAAGTTCCGACCGCTAAACCTCATAATCCCGGAGGGCTGTGATATAGATATCCGGCCTTCAGTTTATGTAGATGAAGACGGAAACGAGCATAAAACAAAACTGAATTTAAAAAAGACCTACCTTATCAATTATGCTGATGTATGGCACGCTTTAGATCCTGACAGAATAAACGTGATCTCATTCTCCCGGTTCGTCCGGGGTCATGTCGCCAATGCAAAAGTAGTATCCCGGATATTCAGGGAACTTATCAATATGGCATATGATTACCGGATACCTACCCCTATGCACATATTCATAGACGAATTTCAGTTTGTATGTCCTGCGAAACATATGGCTAAATCACATGAGCACTATGCCGCTGGAATGGATGTTATAGACTCTCTCTATACAATGAGATCCTTAAAAGTCCGGTTCGTTGCAGCTGCCCAAAGCTGGAAGGTGATCAACACTGCTGCCCGTGATTCCTTCCCGTGGATTCTCATCCGGAGAGGTGCACAGTTCACAGACGGGAAGTTATCCCGGTTCAACGATCTGTGGGCACAAACCCCTACTGATAAGGCGTGGGTGGGTCTTCCCTCCCGTGACTATGGGGAAGACCGGATTAAGATGCCTTTCTATGGAGATGGTGAACGGTTAGGACTGGTCTATTATCGTGGTACTCTCAAAACTGGTAAAGAAGAGAAGGCAGAGCCGTTAAAAGCCGAAGCATAAATAATTTAAACCTCTTTTTCAATTCTAAGCAAATTTAACAGCTATATCATAACCTCTTTACTTCCTTTATATACCACCTTCAAAAGATGTCAACTAATTTAAGCAATATTATCAGGTATTACCTGAATT
This sequence comes from Methanoplanus limicola DSM 2279, assembly GCF_000243255.1. Taxonomy (NCBI): domain Archaea; kingdom Methanobacteriati; phylum Methanobacteriota; class Methanomicrobia; order Methanomicrobiales; family Methanomicrobiaceae; genus Methanoplanus; species Methanoplanus limicola. Next base: position 2,521,534 of record NZ_CM001436.1, on the reverse strand, counting down.
AAACGAAATTTAACATATCAGTTTACAACTTGTCAAGTGACCGATGTTAACTTACTTGACATTGCCATATACTATCCTGCACCCTTCCGGGCAGATGCCACCCGGAGATCCTGCCTGACTCTGATATATCCAAAAGAAATTAATCAATAATTCTTCCTTCTCTCCGGCTTCTTTTCCGGAATTATGGATTTATTCCTATCCTGATAATATGGTATTCCGGTTACTCTCCGGACTAATGCCAGGGCAAAAAAGAAGCGATATTTACAGCCCGTTTAAACTTGTCAAGTAAAAACGTCTGGGATGTTAGGAGACAGTATATTTATCCTTTCTTCAATCAGTCCGTTTTACTCCGGCTTAATTTGTCAAGTGATGTAAAGCCGGTTTACATCTTTTGCCGGAGAAAGTAACAGGGGTATGTCAATCACTTGACAACCGGCAGCTGAAACCTCAGCGCCAATCCGGAGATCTCCGGGGAAGCTTCCGGTAAAGACTCCGGTAAACTTATACGAATTAACCAGAATAACCGCCATTATGACAACCATCCGGCAGGCAGTTCTGATTCATAAAAATGAGTATTATTCAGGATGTTTTTACTTTCACCCTCCGCACGGCTACATATTATAAGTTAGCAACATTTTACTGTTAATCTGTATGAAGAACATACAACGAACCAAACCAAAAGAAAGCAAAAGAACAGAAGACGGCGGCCTGAATATCTCTCCACCACCACAGCCGAGTAATAACAGAACCGCCAACTATGATATAGGCACAAGGAGTAAAAAAACTTCCCGAACAACTAAACACCTGCCTGAACCACACCGGACAATTACCAGGGCAGAGTATGACCAGCTTATCAGTCATCCCCGGTTTACTCCGGTTCACCGGCTGATCCTCGATGAAAAATTAAAGCGGGGTGAATGGCTGATAGAAACCTGAATCCATAATTACTTTTTTAAATATTGCCGTTACAATATGTAACTATGCCACCAAAATTCAAAACAGTCCGGGAAATGCTTATGTCAGATATGGAAAGTGATGAAGAACCTAATTTAATTGTTCTGTTGCTAATCCCCATAATTTTTAATCCCCTTTCATAACTTCCAAAAATGCCTTATCCAGTTCTTTATTGAATTTCTCTTTCAATGCCAGGTATCTATTATTAAGTTCTGTAAACTTTGGATCATCCTCTAATTCATCAAGGAGATTATCAATATCTATGTTAACCTTGTTTCTCTCAATGTATTCCTGAAGCGCATTGTTAATTTCCCCGGTTCTATCTCTGTTGTGAACCTTTGCTAGTTCATCAATTCTATCAAGAATCCTATAGGGAATCCTTAAACTTGCTTTAAATGAGGGTTCAACATCGATTTTTCTTGACATTGGTATAATATAAAAAATGTTGTCGCACAATATGTTCTTTTGTCTGACCTTTTATTCTATCGTGTGACAAAAAACTTTATCTTTAGGTGTGACCATTTATTCTTATGTCACACGCGACCGAAGATCAGGAGGTCATCATTAAACCCATGACCAGAATATCAGTCCGGCTGCCCGATGAAATCCTCGAAAAACTAAATAGGCTTGCTGAGATGAGAAAAACAAACCGCTCTGAAGAGATCCGGAAAGCCATACAACAGGCGTAAACCATGACAAAAGCCAGTGCCGCACCTAAAAAAATGAGGAAGACAATCATCCGAACAGAGATGAACAAATACGGCAGGATTACTCATTATTCTAAGAACACCCCGGAATGGCAGGAGTTCACGGACGCAAAAGTAAAGCTGTTCAATGCAGCGCCGACAATGCAGGAATTTGAAAGACTGCTTGATGAGGCAAAAAAGGAAGAGGCCGAATTATTCGAGGATTAAAAACCGGGTGAATCATGAACTCCACCACCACAGCCGAGATTTTAAGAACCATAAACCAATGGGAGAAGGCCGAAGCCTTAACGATCTGGCATTTCATGATTACCGAAGCCGGAGCATTCATCAACGGCTACAAAAATAACCTCTATTTTCAGGACTATGGCAAGAAATTAAGATTCCTTGTAGATGACATTATCGAGATCCTGCAAAGAGAAGAGATCAATTACATAGAGCTGATGCAAAAAGAGGATACCCTCACCATCTTTTTTAAGAAAATCGGTTCTGAAGAGAAGCAATTTATCAGGTTATTCCCGAATGGACAAACAACTATCGCTTAACGAAGTTCAGGCTATCAACTGGGTTAACACCCTAAACCGGAAGCAGCAGAAGATAATCAATCTTCTCAGCACCGGGGAGATGACACAGTCACAGATAGCCAAGCGAATAGGAGTTACCCGACAGTATGTTAACCAGCTTGTAAAGAAACTTGAAAAATACAACCTGATCAGTAAATCCGATAAAACCCCGTCAGGATATAACATCTGGTATAAAATAACCGGACACCTGAAAAAGCAGATCGAAAAGAAAACCCCGGATGCAAAGGTTACGGCCTGCCGGGTTCACAATGTCCGGCTAAAATATTCCTATGAAATATCCGGCAATCTCAGCAAAGACAGAAGAACAAAATATCTATCCTCTTGGCAGATGAGGGGAGGCGACAGGCACAAATATTGTTTAACAAGCCGGTCAGGACTAAACATAACAATAGACGTGCACCCCAAAACGATTGTTGCCTATCCTGATGCCAACAGCCAGGTATATGCAGAAAGCATTGAAGAAGCAGAAACCATAATTAAAACCTCCATTCACGAAGCTGTTTTGTCATTCCTCCAAAAACAAAGAAGCTTCGGCACCGATATAGAGATCGACACCCCGCAACACACAGGGAAACAGATTACAAATACCCATTACGGATTTGAATTTTCCAAAAATGCCCCCATAGCGCAACCCCAAACCATTTTGGAAGGATTCTTCATAGACGGCAGTCCGGAAGCCAACGGTAAGCCGGGTATGTGGGAAGTTGAAACCCTCGACCCTGCCAGGGCTACGGCAATGGATCGCGGTCTTGAAAGAATCCTTCAGCTTGGAAATTCTGATCCATACCTCAATAATATCTCGGCAGTCCTCCAACCCATTTATAACCAACTGACTGAGATTAAAGAAAACCAGACGACAGACAGCAGTCTGATAAACCACCTAACAAACCTTTCAAAAATTGTAGGCGCAATACTGAAAAAACAAACAGAACTTGAAGCCCGCTTCCTTACTCTTTCTGTACCTGACTCTAATTTTGACCGGCTTTATAAATTTACTTAGGAGTGTATGAAAAATGATTATTTACTCAATTCTTACTATTGTCTTCTTAGCTATCCTTAGCTTATCCCTGTATCTATGGGGTTACAATGAAGGGAAGGCAAAAGGCTTGCAGGAAGGCAGGAAAGACTTAGCTGATTATGTTCTCCGGGAGAAGGTGAGATCATGAAATCTGAATCTGAGATCCGGGAACTAATCCAGATTTATGAAGAGAAAAAGAAAATACATTCTGACAGTGAAGATTTCTCCGTTAGACTGGATGTTAGAATAAGGACTCTAAAATGGGTTTTAGGAGAGGATGCCTGATGTCAGGTAAATATCTCCAGATAAGAAAAGAGATGTGTGAATGGTGCGGTAATTCCTTCAAAGGCTGCCTAAAATGTCAATATTTCCATACAACAGATTTAGGATTCTGGGGAGTGGACTGCTGTTATCTAACATTGGAAGAAGCTATAAAGGAAGCTGAAAGTAGTCTGGAGGCTCTAAAAGAAGAGGCTTACACTAATGGGTGGCCTGAAGAGATGGAAGACTTTAGAATCATAGATTATGATGGTAATCCTTTGTATCTCTTCAAAGAGAGAATAACATCTGAGTATGATAAAGAATGGGAATGTCCCCTCATTACATACGACTTAGTAAAGATAGAGGACTCTGAAGAGGTGAGTAATGTTAGATCTTAAACTCCCCGGGTACCTGCAGAGTACCCAGGCAGATTATTACCAGAACCTCATCACAGAATTTGTAAACAGCCCGTACGCAATCTGCAAAATCAGCATAATAGCATTACCTGAAATCATCCGGGAAGAGCTGCTATCAGGTGAATGGAGATCACCGGAAGAAATCATCCGGGAAGAGGCTGAACAGATGCTCTCTTCCGGACAGGATTACATCAGGCAGAAGTATTATTCAGGAGATGAAAATGTTTGATCTCCTTCAGTCTCCGGCTGTTTTGTTAGGTATTGCCGGAGCAGTTCTTACAGTGCAACAGAACCGGCAATATAGAAAGGCGGGTTATGCTTCATGGGTTGCCGGTAATTCCCTATGGACTGTTAGCGGGTTGCTTACCGGAAATCTAAACCTTGTTGTTCAGTTCGCTTTCTTCGGAGTGTTAGCAGTTCAGGGTATCCGGATTAACCGGGAGGATGTATATGATAAAATCCATATCTCAAACAACCCTGAATGATTTTAATAACCCTCTCCTTCATGAATATAAAATGTTCTCTGCATGGCTTAAGACAAAAACAAATTATCTATTCTCTGGGGAGAGCATCCCGGAACAATACCCAAACCCTGAAAGACTTTTCCGGATATATGATCTGAATAAAAAGATCATATATGTAACCCCTTCCGGAGAGCTTGTTAAAAAAGTAGGAACAAAGATCATTCCGGTTCTCTATTATGCTCTAAGCATAATTACACCAGATACACGCTCCTGTTACAAATTCACTATAGACGGGAAGATCAGATTCTTCCCAGGACATTTCCCGAAGGTCTCCCGCCCAGGCATCCCCATAATAACAGCAACAGGAATTCAGATCTATCTTTTCGCATGGGAAACAGAATGGCAGAGGAAAGGTGACACATTCAATACCCGCACTGGCAGATATGAAGCTAAGAAAGGTTGGGTCCCCGGTCAGGCATACGGGGTAAATGGTTATCTGGAGATCCGGAAGTTCGGTTCAGATAAGGGTTATACTATTCTGGAAGAAAAACCATAGGTTTTTGTTCAAAAAACGACCGTTATTTTACCATGTTAAAAAACCTGTAAATTTATACAGCAACAATAACATTTATTTACACTTGTGACCAATAACCCTGTATGCCGGAAAAAGTGTGCATATATGCCAGAGTCAGCACTGATGATCAAAACTTGGATAACCAGATCATCAAATTAAAGGAGTACGCCCAGGTAAAGGACTTTGATATTGTTCAGGTTTACACTGACAAAGCATCAGGGAAGAACACAAACAGAACAGGCTTTCAGCAGATGCTTAAAGACCTTGAAAAGAATCCTTTAGAGATCCGGGCTGTGATGATCTATAAACTTGACAGGATAGGAAGATCATTATCTGACTTAATCAAAATTGCTCAATGGTTAGCTGATCATAATATTGGTCTCGTATCTGTCACAGATAACATTGATACAACAACCCCGTCCGGAAGATTATTCTATCATATTATAGGTAGTATTGCAGAGTACGAAAGAGAAATTATCATCGAACGTACAAAAGCCGGATTAGACCGGGCAAGAGCGGAGGGAAAGAGGGTAGGAAGACCTGAAGCGGATATTTCTACTGCTGACATTAAGAGGCTTCAGGCTGAAGGGGTACCAATATCTAAGATCGCAAAAAGATATGGAGTTTCCCGGACAACTATCTACAACAAATTAAATGAAAACTGAATTGCGAAATCCATCAGATTAAATTAAAGGCTTTAGACCACCAGTTAAAATACTCTCCCCAGCGGCTCTTTTAGAGATGTTCTAAACTATTTTTTGATATTTTTTTAATGAGATTATTTTCAATAAAACTGTCAAATTCTGTTTCCTGACAAAAATCAGGTAAAATTTGGGAGACATAGTGGACATTTTGCCTATAGAATTTCACTCAGACCGGCAAACTTAGTCCACATATTTGTATAATAAGTATGATACTTACCATACAACATTATATGTGTGGCAGACAGGACCAATTAAAGAGGGGCAGTAAAGAATAGTGCATTAATCCGTCTAAAAACATTAAATAGTTGTAGGTAAAGTATTATACTTGTGATACAACCATTCATCAACAGAGAGAGGGAACTTGATTTTTTAAACGGGAAATGTGCAGAAGATTCATCCCAGGTCATCGTCATCTATGGTAAAAGGAGGATTGGAAAGACTGAGCTTATAAAAAAGTTCATTGAAGACAAAGAAGGCGTATACATTCTCTGTACCAATGACAGCGTTGCAGAGAACATAAAGGAGATGAAGGAGAAATTTGCTCTTTTAACCGGAAAAGATTACTTCCGGAATTTAGACCCCTCAAACTTTTATGAACTCTTCAGATATCTCAGAGATGAAATGGGGAACAGAAAGGCAATAATAGCTGTTGACGAATTTCCATACCTGATAGAGTTAAACCGTGGGATTGTATCAGTATTCCAGAAGATCTGCGATGAAATTCTTGCAGGCAGTAACATATCCCTGATAATATGCGGTTCTTCAATGGGAATGATGGAGACTGAAGTTCTGGGCTACAAAAGTCCCCTTTATGGCAGGCGTACAGGCGAGTGGAAAGTATCTCCAATGCAGTTTAAGCATATGAAACATTTTTTCAGTGCCCATGATAAGGCAGACCTGTTCAGGTTCCGTGCCATATGTGGCGGAGTTCCTTTTTATCTCCACAAACTGGACAAAACCTTAACCGTTGAAGAAAACATCAGGGATAAAATACTGAGGAAGGGAGAGGTCCTTTATAACGAACCCCTGTTTTTACTAAGGGAGGAGTTCAGGGAACCAAAGGTCTATACCCTGATTCTTAAATATCTCTCACTGGGCTATAATAAGCAGGGCGAAATATCTTCAGTCACCGGAATAGAGAAGGGAAATCTCTCAAAATATCTTTCAGTGCTTCAGAATCTTCATTTCATTGAGCATATACTGCCACTTGGAAAAAGAAAGGGCGGAATCTATGAAATCAACGACCAGTATTTCAGGTTCTGGTTCAGATTTGTTTATCCAAATCTTTCTGACCTTGAAATCGGACTTGTGGATGAGGTTTACTCCCGGATTTCTTTTCAGATTAATTCATATTATGGAAAAGAATTTGAAAACTTTGTAATAGAGCAGATCAAAATAAAGGAGATCCTCATGCCTTTTTACTTTTCGGATGTTAAACGCTGGTGGTATAAAGAAGAGGAGATAGACATCATTGTGGTCAGTCAGGAGACAAAAGAGGTCTTATTTGGTGAATGTAAGTGGAAAACACTTGATAAAAAAGATGCTGTTAATGTGATAAAAGATCTTGAAAGAAAGTCAGAATATGTGAAATGGAACAATGAAACCAGAAAGGAGCATTTTGCACTCTTTGCAAAAAAAGTCCACGATAAAGAGTCTTTGCGTAAGGATGGCTACTTTGTCTTTGACCTTGATGATATGTAATCACTAAATATTCCGGGTTAAAACATCTGTACCACTTATCCGTCAGGGACTTATAGATAAACTGCAAAAACAAAAACCTCTTTTCTCTTAAAAAATAAAATAAATAACAATGGGCAGATATCGGCACAACGGCCTCTCCTTCATGTATAAAACAGAGTATACTGAAGGGACAGATGAAATAGGGATTGAATTCAGAGGTGAAAAAAAGGTACTGGTATTCTCGCCGCCAAAGTTTAACGAAGAGGAGATACGCATCCTGCTTATGGCCTTAACCCCCATGATAAAATCAAACATTGAAACTATTAGGGCACTCAAAGAAATTAACCAGAGTATTAATAATTTTGTTAATCCATTAAGTATGATATTTGATAATGGATTAAATCTTTCAGATTCATGGCATAAAGTGCCAATAAGTGCAGAGGATGCAGAACTCATAATTGCGGGTGAGAAGATTAAAAATCCGGCCTTCGTTAAAAGCGAGCAGAAAGGGTTATTCTCATTTGGAGATGGAGCAGAACCGGAAAAGGGAGATAAAGAGGATAACTCCCAAAAATCTCATAATGATAGTTCTGATGCAAATCCTGCCGAAATAAGACTGAACGAAATACTTGAGACATTTACGCTAAAGACCATAGATGAAAGGCTTAACGATGCAGAAGAGAAGAGGTTGGAAAAAATAAACACAAATCCGGATAATTATGATGAAGCAGACAGCTCTCTTTTTAGCAGCGGAACAATCCATATAGCAGGCGCTGAGGTCTCAGTCACTGTCAGATGCGGGGTCCGGCACAAAAATATTGGAATCGAGATTAAAAAAGGACCGGAAATTCTGATTACCGCACCGCCCGGAACAAAAGAGCAGGAGATCACCGATGCTTTGGAAGCAAACAAAGACTGGATCAGTGAAAAATTTATCCTTTTAGAGTATGCCGGAATTGAGAGCAGAACAGACAATTCCATCGAGTATGACGGTGTCACCTACAATTATACAGTCAGATACAGCAGGAAGATTAAAGGATTTGAGGTCGAAACTCTGGAAGGCGGCATAATCAAAGTTACCACTCCCCGGTATACAAAAAACGAGGATATTGAAGGTATGGTTCTGGACCATATCTGCAATGTCCATGACTATTTCAAAGAATCAGAGAAATATCCGGATGAAAACAGTGATTTCCGGGAACTGCACGAAGGAGTTTTCAAAGTTTTTGGCAGAGAAATTCCTTACACAGTCATATATAAAAGCCGTCTGAAAAGCGCTGGTGTTGAGATAAAAGAGGGTCCAAAACTTGTTGTTAATGCCCCTTTGGGTATAGGCAGGGATTACATCTGCGGTATACTGGAGATGAACAGTGAGTGGATCTATGACAACTACCAGCTTGTGGAGAAGGCCGGAGTAAACGGCCGGAGTGAGCACACCCTGACATATAACGGTGAGATATACAGATATACAGTCAGGTACCTCAAGAGGTCAAAAAACATAAGAATCAATATAATAATGGGTGGAATAATTGAAGTTTCAGCCCCTCTTCATGCAGATGTACAGGAAGTTGAGAGAACTGTCAGTCAGAGTGCTCCTGAAATCCACGAAAAAATCAGGAGATTAAAGGCTTCTACAGCCGGAAATATGGGTAATATTCCGGAACCAAAGGTGGAAGAGCCATCTCATGAGCCTGAAAACGGTGAAGGGACTTTCAGAGTTTCCGGCAGAGACATCCCCTTCACAGTAGAGTATGGCAGCCGTTTCAGGAAGGTAAGAATAAAGATTATAAACGGGCCAAAGCTCATAGTCACCGCTCCCTTTGGCGCAGAAGAAAAAGAGATATATTCCGTTTTAAAATACAACCGGCAGTGGATTGCAGAAAATTATCCCCTTGTTGAGAAGGCCGGAGTTTACAGCAAAACTGACCACACTATAACTTACAATGGTGAAACCTACAGTTACACAGTAAAATACTCAAAGAGAGCCAAAAAATTCAGCGTAAAAATACATGAAGATGATACGGTCGAGGTGGTAGTGCCCTTCAGTGCAGCACCGGAAGATGTTGAAAAGATGGTGGCGGAGAATGCTGCCTTCATTCATGAAACAATCAGCAATGAAGAGAGAAAGACTGCACAGAGAATCGGGTTCTATAACGGAGCACCGTTCTATATTAAAGGAAAGAAAGTAAAGATCCGGGCGGTAAAATCACATAAGATTAGAAGACCGGAACTGAAAAAAGGTTATCTGACTGTCACCATCCCAAAGGATGCCATTGATGAGAATTACTGCATAGAACAGGAAGTTACAGAATACATGCAGGATTTAACGAGAGAGGAGGTTAGAAAATACCTGCCAAAATATTCAAAAATCTTTGGAATATCAGTTCCGGATATAAAAATCTGCTACTCCAAAAGGTTCTGGGGACAGTGCACACCGGGAAGAGATCTCGTTAAATTCAATGAAAGGCTCGCTATGGTCTCAGGCCATCTGACAGAATATATCGTTGCCCATGAACTCTGCCACTACCACCATCCAAACCATAGTAAGGGCTTTTACAGTACTCTAAGAAAAGCAATGCCTGAATCGGATATGAGAAAAGAAGAGCTGAAAAATTACAGAATTGAGCTGTTAAAAGAGCACTGAAAAAAATCTCCTGAAATCCAGTCAGACTGCCCGGAGGAAGATGTGAAGTTCCTCCTGAAGAGAGAGGAATTCTCCGGGATTAATCATGACCAAAAAGGCCGGATAAAACCCCTCTTTGAATTTCCGATTATCAAAATATTCTATCATACCGGCCATTCGCTACATTAATCTGCATTCCGGCTCATAATTTAAAAGAATGGCACTAAAGACCCTGGTAATAATTCCCGCAGGGGAAGAAAAGATCTGGGACTGGGATACAAACCTCGACAAAAACCGGCACGTCAGGGCAAAAGACGCCTATACTGGCAGGCTTGCAGAAAGATGCCGGGAATACTGTGAAATCTTCTATGAGGAAGACTACGTAATACTCTCGCCACGCTTTGGATTTCTACTCCCAAATGAGGAAATCCCGGATTACAGTGCGAAAACCTTTGCCGAATCCGGCCTTGAATATGATACAATAGAGATCAACGCAGAATCAGACGGCCTCTTAAACTACGAAAGGGTTGTATTTCTCGGAAGCCAAAAACTCCATACAGAATACATAGATGTCGTATCAAAACTCTTCTCAGACAAGTGGGTTGAATTCCCGCTTTTAGATTCAGAGAATACCGAAGCAATGCTCGGACGGCTCATAGATGCCATAACCAGGGACTCTCCCCTCCGTTTCAACCGGATAAAACTGGAATACATAGATATCAAGGGCCTCTTCTCAAAATTCAACCATAAAATTCCGCTTGAGAACGGTGAACACATCTCCATTGTCACAGCACCAAACGGTTACGGAAAGACAACAATACTCAGGCTTCTTAGGGCCGTGTTTGTCGGAAACATAAAAGAGATAAGGGACATCCCCTTCAGTTCGGCAGAGATCGGCTTTTACACTGAAGAAGAGAATTCAACAGAGAGAAGAGTACTGACAATAGAGAAGAGCCAGGATAAGCCAAAGGGGAGAAAGCTTCCCGGCAAAGAGATGTGGTCATTACATTTCAAAACCTGTTCTGCCGGAAAAACACTTGAATACACCGTAAATCCTGACAACTACAGTGAGGATGAGACCTCGTGGGAACTCTCCCGGATAATTCCTCCAATTCCTGTGAAATTCATATCGGCCCAGAGGCTCTGGCAGAATTCCGAATCCGGGGAGAAACGCGAGGACGATCTCTTAACCAGCCATATTCCCGGGGCAAAGAGAACCTATGAACTGACAATACTCAACCATTCGGATGACATAAAAAAACGCATCCAGGCGATGTTAAACGATTACGCCGCCAGCACGCAGCAGCTTGATGCCACATATCCTTCCAGGTACATGAAGCTCTGCTATGAAATGGCGGAAGGGCTGCTGCCACCGGCAGAGACTATCATTCAGAGCCTCTCAAACATCCGGCTCGAACAGAAGAAGCTTAAGAAACTTGGTTTTCTCTCACATGAGCCGGCAAAAGGCGAGATATTTGAGATAGATGAGGATGAGATAAAGGACGAGACCGGGGTTTTGGCTGCACTGACACTGTACATCGAAGACACTGAGAAGAAATACCTCATATTCAGTGACCTTGAAAAGAAGATCGACCTGCTGATACGGATAATAAACGCACTCTTCCTGAATCTCTCGTTTGAAATCCGGGCAGACAGGGGCTTTTACTTCACGGTCGGCGACAGTGAGAGGATAAAGCCTGAAAGGCTCTCTTCCGGGGAGCAAAACCAGCTCGTTATGTACTACGACCTCATCTTCTTCACAGATCCCGGCACTCTCGTCTTAATTGACGAACCGGAGATCTCACTTCATATCGTCTGGCAGAGGCAGTATCTCGATTACATAAAGAAGATCACAGATATTACCGGTTCGGAGTTCATAATAGCAACCCATTCTCCACAGCTGATTCACACCAACTGGGACTATACTGTCGATCTGTCAGAGGGGCATGGTGATGATTAAAGGCAGAAGAAGACCGGGCAGGTACGGCGAAAGCTACAGGCTTGAGGAGATCTGGGCTGACCCTGAAGAGATTGGCGGAACCATAATGAAGATGGAGAGGAATTATCCCGGGCTTAAGTCAAAGATCTTCATCCTCACCGAAGGGCCGGGTGACTATGAGTTCTATTCGCGGTTTTTTAACTGTGAACTGTCCGAGATAAGGTTTGCAAATTCAAAGGAGAATGTCATTAAAATTATTGATTCTCTCTCTGACAGACTTAAAGAGGATGCAGAGAGTTCAGTTATAGGGATTGTTGACCGGGATTTTTCGTTCTTTATGCCTGACGGGACAGAGGAGAGGGAGAACGTCTTTATGACAGACACACATGACATCGAGACGATGATAATCTCTGATGAACTGATCGGGAGAGTCCTTGAATATTACAGGAAGCATTCTGCCGGAGGGGAATTTCAGAGAAATATGACTATTGGCCTTAGAAAGGAGAGCATTCTCTCCTCCATTGTCCGGTGCTCGGTGCTCATCGGGCTTTCGCTCTATGTAAACCAGAAATACGGCTTTAATATGACATTTAAGCATATCAACTGCAAGAAGAAAAATTTATTCCTTGAGTTTACAGATCCTGTTACTTTCAGGTGTGATGAAGATAAGCTTCTTTCCCTCATCTCCGGCAGGAATAAGGCAAAGTATGAGGATTTCATGGCGGCACTCAGTGTTGAGAAGGCCAAAAATCCGGATTATTTCGACCATCCTATGCAGCTGTGCCGCGGACATGACCTTATGTGTGCCCTGCTTGCCGACATCAATGTCAATTATCCGCAGATGGACGGCAGAAAGGTCCTCTTAAGGGACTTAGAGAGGCTTTTTAGAAACCTCTATGACAGGAACGAATTTTACAGGACAGAACTTTTTCATTCGCTTGAGAAGTGGTCTGAAGATAATATCTCAGAAATGTCAAAGTCTCTGTTTGACCGCAGTAAGAACCATCAGTCAATGATGGCAGCTGAGAGGTGCTGATTTCTCTTTCCGGAAATTATTCATTCTGTTTTTCTCTCAGGTTTTTGCTATCTCCCATAATTTTTCGGGCACCCTAATCTCAAACCTGGCTCCTCTGCCGTAAATTCCGTTCTCCCTGATACTAATTCCTGTAATAGCCAGGATTTCGCGTGTAAAGTAGAGACCAAGACCGGTATTATGGCCATAATTCTTCTCAAATATCTTCTCTTTCTCTTCATCTGCAATACCTCTGCCATCGTCTGAATATATAATCAGGTAGTCATCGCCGGACTTTTCCCCAAAAAATCTGATCTCTGTAATATCTCCGCCATGTCTCAGTGAATTTTCTATCAGGTTGTAATATACTCTGTCAAGAACCGGGTCTGTCAGTATCCGGATGTCAGACGGGAGATCATTAGTAATTACAACGCCTTTTTGTGAGAACTTCTCCGCTGCTGTCTTTACCGTTGTGTGCAGGTCCTGCCAGACAGGTTCATCTATGCCGATGCTCTCTATAGATTTTGTTTTCTCTATGATTGATACAATATTCCGGGCGGGAATATCTGCTTTATCAATGTATTCTCTTATTTTTTCCTCTGATTCATAAAATTTTGTGAGTTCAAGGTAGGCGGTAAGAGCAGTTATCTGGTTTTTTATATCATGGCGTGTAATGCCTGTGATCAGTTTTAACAGGTTGTGTGCACGAATTAAAGCTTCCTCTGCTTTTTTCCTCTCAGATAAATCGCGGATTATTGCTATTGCCTCAGGTTCCCCTTCAGATTCAATAAGTTTTGTGCTGACCTCTACTGGGGTTATATGTCCGTCTTTTGCAATCTGCTCCGCAGGAAAAATTGCTTTTTCTGAATTAAAAAATACATTCCCTATTTTGGTCATCTCTTCCTGGCTCTGTGGTCTGGATATGTCGGCAATTGTGAGTTTTAAGATTTCATCAGGGGTGTATCCAAGTGTATCCAGGGCCTTTTTATTAGCCTCGGTAATTATTCCGGGGCGATTTTCGGTTGTTAATTTGTGGATTATTATCTGGTCGTTTGCATTTTCAAAGATACTCCTGTATTTCTCCTCACTCTTTTTTAAGGCTTCTTCGGTCCTTTTTAGATCTGTTATATCCCTGAATGAGAACATTAATGCTAAAGGTTGTCCGGAATCATTCCTGATCATATTTGCGTTAAACCAGAGAATTTTTGGCGTCCCGTCTTTCTTTTTACCCATAATTTCCCCCGACCATGACCCATGAGTAATTATTGCTTTATAGACGCTCTCTCCTTCTTCGGCAAGGTACGGGAATTTCCGGAAAGTTGAACCTATTACTTCATCCGGGCTGTCATAACCCATTATTGATAAAAACGCAGGGTTGGCATAGGTTATGTTGCCGGAGAGATCCCCTATTCCGATAGCGTCAGTTGCGGAATCAATTGCGTAGTTTTTCAGATTTAATTCTTCTTTTCCGGCATTTTCCTCAGTTATATCCCTGATTATGCCCATTATTTTCTTCTGGCCGGTGTTTCTGTCAGTGATTATTTTTGCAACCAGATTTACGTACTTAAGTTCTGAGCCATCAGCCGGCTGTATATGGAATTCTACATCATATTCTTTTGCTCTTTCGATGAGATTATTGAGTGATTTGGTGTCTGGTTCCCATCCGGGGATGCATGGTCTTAACACATCCGGGAGAATTTCGTTATCCTCTTCAGGCAGTCCGAAGATACGCATTGTCTCGGCTGATGCCCAGATTTTTCCGTTGTCAGGATTGTACTCCCAGCACCCGATATTACCGATCTCCTGCGCCATTATGAGCCTTTCCTCATTCATACGCAGAGCATTTTCACTCTCTGCAAGCATCTCTATCTGCTTTTTCAGTTCTTCTTCAGCCGCTGAAAGACGCTCATTGGAGGCTTTAAGGTCTTCGTTCTTCTCTTTAAGTTCTCTTTCTGCATCTTTTTTGTAGGATATATCAACTATGGATGCAACACTCATATCTGTTCCGGCAATCATCCCCACATTATTAATGCACTCTTTCACCTTACCGCTACGGTCAGTGAATCTGAACTCATATGCTTTTAAATCTTTATTTCCGGGTTCTTTGAGCCGCAGTTCACCGTATGTCAGCATTCTGTCACGATCTTCTTCTGCGACAAACTCTGTCCAGCTTTTTTTCCCCTCAATTTCGCTGCGTGAATATCCTGACATCTCTGAAAAGATCTCGTTTACTTTCAGGATAATGGTGTCTTCCCCAAATATAATCGTACCTGTGCCCGTATTTTCAAATATCGCCCGGTAGAGTGCTTCTGATTCACGGATTTTCCTCTCTTCACGGCTTCTCTTTGTTATATCTGCCAGTATCACAACTGTTGACGGACTGCCGTTGAATATAAGCGGTGCTGTCCTGACTATTGCATGGTGGATGTCTCCGTATTTGCCTTTGATGTCAACTTCATAATCGTTCAAAGTATCTCCGGAGATCCTTTTTGCCATGTTTAAGGCGATAGGCTCTCTGTTCTCTTCCGGAATAAAATCCAGGAGGTTTTGTCCTATGACCTCGTCATTTTGGTAGCCTGAGATTTCAGATGCTACAGGGTTTGCATATACGATTATGCCGTCCTGGTGGACAAGAACCGGTTCGGGCATGGCAGAGAGGAGTGCTCCTGACTGCTCTTCACTCTGGCGGAGTGCATCTCTTGTTTTTTTATCTGCTGCTGTGGATTTGATTTTATGTGAGAGTTCTGCAAACTGTGATTTTGGCTCTCCGCCTTTCTGGAGGTAAAAATTCGCTCCGCTGTTAATAGCCTGAATTACAATCTCTTCACGCCCTTTTCCGGTGAAGAGAATAAATGGTATATCTCCGTATCTTTCCCTGACTTCAATCAGGAATTCTATCCCGTCCATTTTCGGCATCTGGTAATCTGAAACGATTACATCAAATTTCTCTTTTTCCAGAAGGTTGAGAGCTTCATCTGCTCCTGTGGCAGTTTTTACTGTGAAATCACCCGTTTTTTCAAGAAAAATTTTTCCGATTTCAAGCAGGGCGGGTTCATCGTCTGTATATAGAACTGATATCATTGTATTGCCTTCTGAATGGAAATCTCTGTGCCGGTTTTATCCGGAAAGGGACTGTTCTGTTAAAATAAGCACCTAAATGTAATTTTTGTCCGTCACACATATAATGATATTCATGCTGTTAATTTCATTTTGTTTGATTTTTGGAAATATTCATGCTGTTAATTTCATTTTGTTTGATTTTTGGAAATATTCATGATGTTAATTTCATTTTGTTTGATTTTTGGAAATATTCATGATGTTAATTTTAGTATCACTTTAAAAAATATCTGTAATTAAAGGATGATGAAAAGATATTTTAATTTCAGGCAATTTCTGTCAGATGTCCTGAAAATGCCGTTTATATTCTTTTTTAACCGGAGTTTTGGGTTATTCCTGAATTTCCCCAAGCCATTTTACATCCGCCATTTCTCTTGGAGGGATATGCCGTACTCTGTATTTTCCGTATCCAAACATCATTACACATCCGGATTTATATCCGTCAGGAACTGCAAGTGCTTTTCTCAGTGGTTCATAGCAGTTGCTCAGTGTCTGCAGGAGTCCGCACCAGCATGTCCCGACTCCGTGTGAGTATGCGGCAAGTTCAAACCAGGAGAGGGCGATCACTGAGTCGATGTCATAGTATGGGCTCTCTTCCGGAATTGAAGCTATGACTATGTGTGGTACAGATTTGCAGATTAAATCTTCGCCTCTCAGGTATGCGGCTTTTATGGGGCGGAGTATTGCTGCATATTCGCTCTCCGGATCTTTTTTTACTGCTTTTTCCATTGCTTCTATTGCTTTTTCAACAATTTCTGATATTGCTTCTTCTCCTGTCACTATTATCCATTTTACAGGCTGTTCGTTTCCGGCAGATGGTGCGTATCGTGCAGTGTCAAGGATCTTTTCTATTGTTTCTCTATCGACATTCTTTTTTTTATAATTCCTGAACGGTCTTCTGTTGAGCAGGAATCTGTGAAGCTGCCCGGCGGTTATATCCGGTGCATCGATATTTGTGTATGGGGAATATTTTCCTCCGGAATCACATATTATGGCTCCTTTGGGGCAGAATGCCTCACACTGGCCGCATGATGTGCATGTTTCCTCAAAGCCTTCCGGTATGTATGGATATGTGTCTTTATCCACTGCTATGCAGGATACCGGGCAGACGTCTGCACATATCCCGCAATTGTTGCATTTTTCAGGATCCAGAATTACTGACATTTAATAATCACTCCTTTTGGTTCTCATTCGGTCGGTTGAGTATTTATAATTTCTGTGTTGTTTACCGTAATTTTGATTATTTCTTTGAAGTGACCGTAATTTTGAGTTTTTCTATGATGTGACCGTAATTTTGATTACTTCTGTGCAGTTTACCGTAATTTTGATTACTTCTGCGTAGTTTACCGTAATTTTGATTACTTCTGTGCAGTTTACCGTAATTTTGATTATTTCTGTGCAGTTTGCCGGATTTTTTATCTGTTCAGAGAGGTCTGAATTTTTCCGGGAAAAAAGTGCTTCTTAAATTTATGAAATTATATGGGCCGGGATATATTGGATTTTATCTGATATTGCCCGGTTCCATTCGCCCCAAAACCCGAAGATGCCGCAATGAAAACAACGGGGCGGAACGGCATGCGGATTTTTTATCTGCCGGACGATTGAAGTGATTTGGAATAAAGACCGCCCGATATTGAGATTGTGTCTGATAATATATATGTCTTCTTATTTTGTTCTGTTTCCGGCCTGATTTTAATCCTCCGGTTCTCTTAATTTTTCAGGTTCCTGATTTCAGGACATGGTGTTATCAAGCTATCATGATCTCATGATATAGTTTTGTCAGGTCATCATGATCTCATAATATAGTTTTGTCAGGTCATCATGATCTATAGGTTTTGATGATCGAAAACGGCATTATTGATGATAATACTGATGATAATAATGATTATAATGATAATAATCAGTACATATCAAGTGCTTCCATGTCATCGTCTATGTCATCCGGATACTTTAGTTCAATAACTTCCGATCCATCGGGCAGGATATCTCCTGTCTGAAGCCACATTGTATCTTTCATCTCTACTGTGTCAAGTTTTCCGTCTGGTGTTTTTATTACTACCTGCATGTCTTCTTAAAACCTCACATAGTGTGATTACAATTTTATATTATGTTCCGGAATATTAAATCTATTGGCTGTGCCTGCCGGAATTTGCTGGTGTTTTTGGTTATTGTAATTTTAAATTTATCCGCCTTATGGGTGTTTTTTCCCGCAAACTACTTCTAAAAATTCTTCTCCGTGTTTTGTAAGCTGATAGTGGGTCTTAATCTTTTCAAGAATTCCATGTCTTACAAGGAGTTCTCTTTCATATGAGTCCATCTCTTCAGGATCACCCATTAAGGCACTGACGAGATAGGAGAGGTAATCTTCAGGATATGGGAGTGTCGGAATTCTGATTATTTCGTATGAACGCCGGGACGGGAAGAGTATATAGTCATAATCCTGCCTGTTTGCTTCGTAAAGTTCCTCTTTTTCTTCCTCTGTTCTGGCTAATGCAAAATTCTGAATCTCTTTTCTGTAAAATTCAGGCACAGCAGTTTTCATGGGTTGCATAAGGCGTTACACCAAAATAAGGACTGCAACGGGAAACAGAATGGCAGAGGAAAGGTGACACATTCAAGTTGCATAAGGCGTTACACCAAAATAAGGACTGCAACAGGGTAATAAAGATATGCGGAAGGAAGCAGAATGGCGGTTGCACAAGACGTTACACCAAAATAAGGGCTGCAACCCGTTTTATTAACTGAAATATCGAACCTATAATAATTGCAGCAGGGCATTGCACAGCAGCATAATGACTGAAAAACCTCATCAGAAATGCTAAGTTAATCCGGAATAAATAATTATAATATATCATGACATCAGGCAAAAAATCCGGAAAATCCGGGAATCCTGCAAATGCCGGCAAAAATGGAAATACCAAATACCCTGTAAATAACCGGAAAAACCCTGTCAATACCCGGAAAGATGGAACTGCCGTAAAATCTGAAAAAACTGCAAAATCTGCAAAATCTGCAAAATCCGTAAATGCCACAAACCCTACAAACTCCGTGAACAAATACACAAAAACCTCCGCAGCCATATTAATAATATCCGGAGTGGCAATTGTGGCAATTCTTCTTGCAGCACTATTCCTCTTCCCGGCAGATTTAAACCCTGAATCCCGGACTGACCAGTCGTCCGGCAATGACCTCTCAGGCAAAAAAGACAGCCCTGCTGCCCGGGAGATAATTGAAAATGAGAGTAAATCACTCTTCTTTGAAGAAGCACTTGTCAGTGATGAAAATATCATCTTCAGGGTAGTTCCAACCGGAGAGGGAACCGCCAACTACTCAATAGAATACCAGATAGAGAGGGAATACGGCAGCGACTTCACAGGGGCAGAAAAACTCACCGGAATAACGCCCAAAAACCCGGTTGAACTTAACATCACCAAAAGTCCGGGCGAACGGGTGAATATACACATTAATATTACAGCTGAAAACGGCACCCTTCTTTGGGACAGTCAGAGCGGTTATGCCTGAAGATAGATTACTTAAAACCTGAAAAAAATTTTCAAAATTTGCTTTTAATCCACATTGTCAAAGTTTAATCCACATTGTCAAAGTTTAATTCACATTGTCAGATTTTAATCCACATTGTCAGATTTTAATTCACATTGTCGGATTTTAATTCACATTGTCGGATTTTAATTCACATTGTCAGATTTTAATCCATATTGTCAAAGTTTAATCCACATTGTCAAAGTTTAATTCACATTGTCAGATTTTAATCCATATTGTCAGATTTTAATCCACATTCTCAAATTTAAATCCTCAGATATTCTCTGATTGATAATTGTGAAACATTTATTGCTGAATATGACTATAGGTGAATATATGGGAACTAAAAGTATAAACGTTTCAGAAGAAGCATATGAGCGCCTTAAAACATGGAAACAATCAGATGAAGAAAGTTTTACGAGTGTTATTCTGAGAGTATTACCTAAAAGAAAAAGTATATTGGAGTCATATAGAGAATTTCAGAGATCAGGAAAGACAATATCTGATGAAGATGCAGATCAGTTAATAAAGGATCTCGAGTGAATGATAATCCTCGACACCACCTTCCTGGTAGATTATATAAGATGCGGCAATAAGAAAAATAATAATTCACCAATATTAAATAAATTTGAATACCTTCTAAATTCTGGTGAACCCTGTGTAACAACATTTGTCAACATTTTTGAACTGCACAGGGGGGCATACAAATCTCTGAAAAAGGAAAGGGAACTTGAAGCTATAAGAACCCTGATGGAAGAAATAGTGGTTCTCGGCTTTGAAGAAAATTATTATTCAGAATATGGAATCTTATCATCAATGCTTGAAAAAAATGGTAATCACATTGGGACTTTTGATGAGTTGATTGCAGCAATAGCCCTTTACAATGGAGCAAAAGTCCTGACAAGAAACGTAAAGGATTTTTCAAGAGTCCCTAACCTGGAAGTAATTCCATATCCTTAATAGCCGTATTGGTAAATATTAATGTGATTTTATATAGATATTTCATTTTACCCCATATTGTAATGCCATCTCGATCTGCTCAGCTCTGTCACTTAGAAACATCTCATCTTTAACAGGCTCGGGATAGAGCTACAATAGCTTCACGGATATTATTAAAAGCTCCCTCTTTATTATCGCCTTCGCTTATGCGAAGCCCGGAAGAGGCGGCACATATAGTATATCCTCCCTCATCACCTGGTTCAGGAAGGATCTGCAGGTTCATTATGATAGTTATGGACAGATAATTTATTTTTTTTCATTGTTATCCATTCATTAAAGGCTGCATCTCAAAACCTAAAAAAATCAGACATACAGAAATATGTTTCAGCCAAAAGCACCAAAAGTCCGGGCGAACGGGTGAATATACACATTAATGTTACAGCTGAAAACGGCACCCTTCTCCGGGACAGTCAGAGCGGTTATGCCTGAATGATTAGAATTTACTCTATTTCATCTTATTTTAGAATGTCATTAGCTGTCCGGAGTGCACACTCAGCAGCATTTACCACAAATTCAGCTGATTCAGCATTATAAAAACATCCATAATCAGCATCTTCCCTCATTCTCATAGCATCTGAAAAATTTTCAATAACAGAATAATCAATCCTGCCGGCACATAAAACTCCGGGCAGACTTTCCGGAAGACATAGCCATCCTGAACAATTATCCGAAATTATAATCCCTCTCTGGAGCAACTGTTAATTTATATTAATAAATCTACAATAGTGTTCAGGTTGTGTTCAGGTTGTTCAGAAATACATCATATAAAATTTTAATACTGGCGTCATTAATGCTGGTATTTTTAATTCAGCCGGCGTTTGCAGAAATGCCGGCAGGGGATAATACATCCCCTACAGAAGGTCTGGAATACGAATACAGCAATCCGGAAATTCTAACGAATCCGGGTTTTCTGCCCGGAAATTCCGGTGAACAGACAGAAGTGCGGGAGAGAACTTCCGGAAATAACCCCCGGCTCCCGCCGGCTGATCAGGAATGCACAGGAAATTCTGACAGAGCAGATAAAACAGGAATAGAGAAGGTCCAGGCCTTCAGTCAGGATAAAAACTCCTGTGATTCTCTTCCCTACATCGACAACCGGACAGTCTGGTATGTAGATGCCGGTGCCCCCGCAGGAGGAGACGGGACAAAGGAGAAGCCGTTTCAGGACATCCAGACAGCCGCAGATGCCTGCAACACCTCAGAAAAAAATACAATCCTTATCGCATATGCAGGCGGAGCCGTATATCCGGGATTTTCTGCATCAGTGCCTGACCTTATAATCATGTCGGAGTCAGACGTCCCTTCAGAATATCCGGTTATCTCAAACCCAGACGGAACAGGGGCCGAATTAACCGGAGATAACATAATTCTCTGCAAACTTGTCATTACAGGGTGCAGCGGGGATGATTCCGAATATGAAATATCGGGAAGTGCCGTATTTGTCCACGACAGCAGCGGGACTGAAATTAAACGGTGCATAATCAGAGACAATTCAGGATATATAGGTGCAGGAATTACATTTCACAATGCTGAAGGGTGGATCTGCGGAGCAGAGATTAGAAACAATAACGCCTCAGCAGGAGGAGGGATATTAATCGTCAACAGTTCCGTATATGTCCGCAATGCAACAGTCTGTGAAAACGAGGGCTATGAAGGTGCAGGCATCACCGTTATATCGGGGAAAGCAGACATCCGCAACTCCCGGATAATACAGAACAACGGAGAAATCGGTGGAGGAATACTCTCATTATTCTCAGAATGTGAGATCCATTACACCAATATTTCAGGAAACACTGCTGAAAACGGTGCAGGAGTTGTTCTGGCAATGAGTGAATCCTCAGTTTATTACTCAGATATCACCTCAAACAGTGCAGCAAATACGGGAGGCGGACTGGTAAGCCTTATGTCTGATACAGAAGTTTATGATACCGACTTTTCAGGCAATACCGCAGATTTTGGAGGCGGATATCTGAGCAGATACGGCGCTGACACAATCCGCGGTTCGGACTTTACCGGAAATAAAGCAGTATCAGGTGCTGGAATTGCATTAATCAATGTAAATTCTTCAGTATGCGGGAGCCGTGTAGAGAATAATATAATCACTGCTCCGGACAATACCGAAAATCTGCTCTCAGAAGATACATCCATAACAGAAGTTCTCCTGTCCGTCATCGATCAGTTCCCGGTTATCCCTGCCGGTGAAGACATGAACAGGTTGGACAACCTCCGGACAGAACAGGAAGATTATACCCCATACACAGGAGCCGGCATATATGCACAGTACTGTGAAGATCTAACCCTGAAAAACAACGAAATCAGAGATAACATTCCGGCTGAGAACATCACACCGGCTGTAGCCGGCGGCGGAGTTGCAGTACTGGAGTCAGAAGGAATAATATCCGGAAACAGATTAGAAAGCAATTATGCCGATATGGGAGCCGGCATTCTCTCTTTTAATTCAGAGATGGAGATATGCGGAAATATAATTGAGAATAACAATGCAACCATGGCCGGTGGCGGAGTAATTATTGCATCAGGCTCAGCCATAATCTCGGAAAACACCATATCAGAGAACAACGCATCCCTTTTTGGTGCCGGAATAGTTGCATTAACCGGAAAAACTGAAATTACAGATAATACCATCGAAGAAAACAACGCAGGATTTGGAGGTGGCGGAATCTGTGGAATTGCAGCAGAACTTTTAATATCTGAAAATACAGTCTCTTCAAATACAGCAGGAAACGGCACTCCGCTGCTCTCCGGAGGAGGGGGTCTCTTTATTCCGGGCGGTATAATTGGCGTGGGTGAGATTAACAGTCCTGAAAGTATCTCTGAATTTTTCGGGGATGAAAAATCATCCCTGTACACCTTAGATGCTGATGAACTGATCTCAGAATATACGGGCCGGATTACAGTCAGCGAAGCCGAACTTGCAGAGTTCTTATCCGGAGATCTGATCTCCGGTGTTCAGGAGAAATATCTTTCAGATAAATTATCATCCTTTGATATTCTGAATACCGATGAATCTGAATTAAAACCTGTGCTGATCAGTAACAATACATTCTGCGGCAACAGTGCGGAAATCTCAGGCGGTGCAGTTAAAACAGTTGGCAATCTGGCTTTTATTACCAACAATGACTTCTCCGGCAACAGGGCTAAACGTGGAGGTGCCGCTGAAACAATCTTATCTTTAACTTTAATGCTGAATAACAGAATAGAGAATAACAGTGCAAAATCAGGCGGGGGATTAAGCCTGATACTCTCAGAATCAATAAACCTGGGTTCAGAATTTAATGGGAACAATGCTACCGGATTTGGAGGAGCAGCACTCTTACTTGGCAGCAGTTCGGTATTTGCCGGCCCTTATATCTCCGAAAACACCGCAGGAAAAGGCGGCGGCGGTATAGCAGCGGTTTTGGGAGAGGTTTTAATCGAATCAGGGACAATTACAGACAATTCAGCTTCAGGAAATGCCAATATAACCGGCGGAGGCGGGATTTTCATAACCGATATTTCGGCAATGGGAGATGATGCCGATGATCTCCCGGAGATTATGGAGTTCTCACCCTATACGGCAGATTCAGCAGGCATTGGCAGATTTATCAGTACAACTCCCCGGGAAGATGAAGAGGATCTCTTCACCGATGATTCCGGCTCAGAAATTTTGATTTCAGAGGCTTTTTCCTATCTCATTCTGGATTTGGAGATCACAGATAACCGTGCAGATACGGGCGGAGGTATTGCAGTCCTGAATACTGACAGTTCATATATTTCCGGGTGCAACATCTCAGGAAACCGGGCCAGACTTGCAGGAGGCGGAATCTCCTTAATTTCTGCCAATAATACAGTTGTTGAATCATCAGTTATTGCCTTAAACAGGGCATACGGTGGTGACGGGATATTTATCCGTGACTCCCATAATTTTGAGGGGTACGACAATCTCCTCTTAAACAGGGAGAATATCATTGCAAAGACTACGGAGTCTTCACCTTTTGAGTGGAATGCTCTATTCAACATCACAGAGAGGAGGATGTTTACAATTACAGGCAGTCCGTATGCCGGAGGAAATGTGTGGGCAGAACCGGATGGTACAGGCATATCACAGACATGCACTGACGCTGACCTTGACGGCATCTGTGACTCCGACACCTGCTCAATATATGATAATGACAACACCCCCGTCGGAACTGATGAAAGAACGCTGTACTATAACCCTGAGTATGGCACGCTTCTTGTCTTAACAGATCCTTTGGGTGCGGAAATTCTGCTTGATAAAAACTCATATGGCAGAAAATCGCCTGCCGGTTATTATATTCCTCCCGGAAATTACACTGCTGATATAACTCTTGAGAATTATTTCGATGCACCCCGGATGCTTGTTCCGGTTAAAACAGGAGATAAAGAGTACATCCGGTATCAGTTCTCAGACGTGCCGGAGTTTTGGAGCACAGGTTCAGGCCCTCTTCCGCTAAACTTCACAGCAGAAATTACGAAGTTTTCTCCGGATGTAACAGCCTGGAACTGGTACATCACCATGCCGGACGGTAGTGTGAATACCTACAGCAAAGAGAGTATTTCAGCTGTCTTTGATAAGACCGGAAATTACAATGTCACACTTGAGGCGGTATGGAGCAGCAGTAAGATTACAAAGTCAGAGACAAAGAGGGTTCTTGTAACCACAGCACCGCCAAAGCCAAAGGCCTCGGAGAAGGCATCTTCGGAGGTTAACGGCACAAAGACAGAGGTTCTCCCTGACGGTTCACAGATGATTACGGTAAATGAGACCCTTGCAGGAAATGTAACAACGACAGGTTCAGGCATCATTATTGACAAACCGGACGGGACAAGGATCAATATAAAGACAAATGAGACGCCCGGAAGGTCCGGCGGCAATATCACCGGGAAGGTCACATCCGTGACTATGGAGCAGCCGCCCCTGAATGCCGATTTGGGTGAGGGACTTGGTAATGCCTCGGTCGGTGTTTCGGT
This sequence comes from Methanoplanus limicola DSM 2279, assembly GCF_000243255.1. Lineage (NCBI taxonomy): Archaea > Methanobacteriati > Methanobacteriota > Methanomicrobia > Methanomicrobiales > Methanomicrobiaceae > Methanoplanus > Methanoplanus limicola. The sequence goes on along the minus strand of NZ_CM001436.1, from coordinate 2,495,956 downwards.
TACAATGGATGGGTATAACGGAAATGCAGGTCTTACAACAGAAATTTCTTCCGGATGTGCAGATGATGCCAGGAATGCCTTCTCCATTGCCTGCCCTGAGATGACCGGGGTTGCTTATACTGTTTACTTTACAAAAACAGGATTTGACAACAGTTCAGCAATAAAAGAGGCAGTTTTAAACTTCTCTGTCAATACAACGTGGGTTGACTCGATGGGAGGGCCGCAGAGGATTACAATAATCCGGTGGAAGGATGACGGCTCATCTGAGAATATCAGGCCTGATTATCTCGGAGTTTCCGGCACTGAGTCACTCTTCCAGGTTAAAACAGACGGCTTTTCTGTATATGGTATAGCAGGGTTCACTCCGTCTCCATCACCCTCTGACAGCAGCAGTGGCGATAATCCGGTCTGCATAAAGGACATGCATGACCTGAAGGCAGGTTCTGTGTCTGCAACTGCTCTGACCGGCACGGCCTTTACGGAGATTGCCATCACTCCTGCAAAGGATATCTCTGACTTAAGAATTACCGCAGAGGAGATGAATTATCCGGGTGCAGGCATGGGAGTGCCAGAGGATGCACGGGTTTTTGAATACATAAAGACAACTCTTTACTATACCACTGCTTCATCGCTTGAGAAGGTTGAATATACAGCAAAGATCCCGAAGGAATGGCTGGATAATAACAACAGTTCCCTCCCGGCAGTATGGTATTACAACGAATCAGCGGGTGTATGGAATAAGGCGGAGGTCCTGGTTACCGGGGCAGAGGACGGCTATACTTTCACAGTCTTTGAAGCTGAGATGCCCGGATTCGGGTGGTTTGCAGCCGGAGGAATTCCGGCTGAACTGATTTTAGGCAATGAAACCCTGCCTTTTGGACCGGGGCCTGAAATAACGTCTGAAGAACCGGCAGAATCCGTAACTCCGGCATCTCCCACTGCAACACCGGCAGAACCAGCCGGAGGTATGAAGGGTGATACGCCTGTGCCCACAGCAACGCCCCTTTCTGTGCTGGTGGTTGTATCCGGAATATTCATGGCTGCCGGGGTTTTCCTGTATAAGAAGAGGTTTCAGGTGAAATAAACAGGATATGGGGCAGAATTACAGATATATTCATATCTGCTGCGGCAAAAAAGCGTAACCGGCGGGTGATATTCCGGGAGACTTCCCATAAATATCCCCGGTTTATCCGCTGATATATATTTTATCTTTTTTCCGGGTATTAAATGGTTATTTATTCTTTAAAATCAAAGTTAAATAATTCAGGTGAAATGATGAGAATAAATCGCCTTGCAGCCGCAGTACTTCTGGTACTGGCACTATGTCTGACAGCCGGAGTTCAGCCGGTTATGGCAGAAGAAACATCTAATGACATCACAGCTGACGGCAGCTCTGAATGTATAAAATATGCAGAGGACTTAAAGGCAGGTAAGCCTTCTGTAATCGAACTGTCGGGCACAGTCATCACGGAGATGAGCATAACTCCCGCAGATAATATTCCTAAGTTAAGGGTTACAGTACAGAATATGGACTCTCCGGATGAGGGCATGGGTGTGCCGCAGGACGGTATTGTCCAGCATTATGTAAAGGCCGCCCTTGAGTACACCACTCCGGAGACCTTATCAGAGGTGACATACACAGCTAAGATCTCAAAGGAATGGCTGGACAGTAACAACAGTTCGCTTCTTGCAGCCTGGTATTATAATGAACCGGAAGGTACCTGGGAGCGTGCAGAGATTATTAATGCAGCAGGTGAGGACGGGTACTCCCTTGCAGTCTTTAAGCCGGAGATGCCGGGATTCGGGTGGTTCGCAGTCGGAGGACTGCCGGTGGAACTGATTTTAGGCAATGATACCCTGCCTCTTGGGCCGGAGCCTGTGATTCCGTCTGAAATTCCGGAAGAGACCCTGCCTTTTGGACCGGGACCTGAAATAACGTCTGGTATTCCGGAAGAGACATTAAATCCTGAAAGCACCAGGGCAGAATCTACCGCAACTCCGCTTCCGGTGGTGACAGTCATCTCCGGGGTATTCTTCGCTGCCGGAATTTTACTGCACCGGAAGAAGTATTAATCTGAACAAATCAGGTCAGTTCATGAACACAAAGGGCGTATAATGCCCAATTCTTTTTTTTAGAAAAGTATTCCATCCGGAATGATTAATATTGTTCATTTGTAATGGATGTTATTGTCCGGTGGTGATGGATAAATATGTCTCTGTCTGGTTCAATCAGCATATGGCATGATCCTAAGGGATGAACTCTCAGAAATTGTCAGGTCACAGCGGAATAATATCGAAAATATGCAAAATTTCAGATTAGAAAAAACCCTTTTTCTGGTCTTTTAATACCAGCAGATGTCATAATGTGAATTACTGTCTGATATGACATCTCCGGTGACTGCAATTGTCCACTCCCCCTTTGTATAATATCCGGAGTTAATCCCGGAGACTGTCATCCGGATAGCAGAATCATTCTTTAGATCATCTTCGTCTGAAAAATGCCAGATTGAGTTGTCAGGACTTACTACAGAGAGGGAAATTTCATCATCTGAATTTTTCCATCTAATCTCAAAAGAAATCCTGTCACTCTCTTCAGAGGGACTTAACGAGTACCACTCGGTTTTGCCCTCTGAAATTTTACTGTAATATCTTACCTTTGTATCGGGTGTCGGAAAAGGGGTCGGGGATGAGTGAACACCGGTATTCCTGCCGGAATAAGAGATAATATCGGAACTGCCGGGGATATTGAAGAGATAAACATCATGTGCACTTCCGTGCCTGTCAGTCCAGACAACATAATTCTCAGAGGCCCTTGGAAAGTCCTGATTCTCACCATCCGGCGAGATCATCTTAGATACATCTGCGGCAATATCATATAGCCAGATGTCTCCGCCATCTCTGACATTCTGTCCGCTCTGCCCATAGCAGCCCCATACAATATTGTTTCCGCAAATATCAGGGTACATCTGGTATTCATCCGATGGAGCGACCGGTCTTTTTTCCCCGGAGGATATATTGTACATCCAGATGGAATAATTATCATTATACCGTCCGACCCAGACCACAACGTCACCGTCAATGGCCGGCGGCTGATAAATAAACGGCATCCCGGAGACATCTGTCAGACTTTTTGTGGTAAGATTGCAGAAAACAAGGCTGATTTCAGAAGTTACTGTGTTTTTATCTATAAAGACAAGCCTGTCACCTGAAATTGCCGGCAGGTAATAATTGTGGCCTGGCTCACTCTCTTCGACTACATCTCTGTATTCTCCGGTTGAGACATCATACATTCTGAGAAATGAGTGATTTCTGGTCTTCTCCTCCCATACGATGATGTTGTCATCAATGACGGGAGAATGCTGTTTATTTACGGAATAGAGGTATGTGAGCAGATTTGACGAGTCATCGTAATAGAATATCCCCCTCTGGTCAGACCAGACATAGCGGTCACCCGATATCTCAAGGCTGAATTTACCGGAAGGATCGGCAATTACTGTTTCCTGTCTGCCGGAATTAATATCAAATTTTTTAATTGAGCCTGAAAGTGTATTGTCATCATTCAGCCCATATTCAATCCATGCAACAGTCGTGCCGTCAAAAGCAACGGAGTTGTACTTTGCAGAGTCACTCTTGGCAATTATCACCGGTTCGGGAAGTTCAAGTGCAAAAACGGATGGAATCAGAAGAGATATGATGATAATCAGGCAGACAGCAGTTCTCTTCATCATAACAAATCATTTCCTTCTAAGAGCAAGACACACAATGCCTGTAATAAGCACTGCCTGAATAATTATGACCGGAGATATGGGGCTTTTGTTCTTTTGGGAGTTAGTCTCTGATATATCCTTTGTCTCCGGGTCAATAACATATGACTGTACAGTCAGAGAATTCTCTTCGGCACCGTCCACAAAATATGTCCTGTCAAATATGTTCATGGTGTTGACAATCTCTGCATTTTTGTTTATATCATAAATAGTTACAATATATTCTCCGGGGCCAAAGGATGCTGCATCAACTTTTGTTGTCCATGTGTAATATGGTGTATCCTCTTTAACGTAAATATCTGAGACAACAATTTTTTTAAGCCCGGAATTTCCATTGACCGAAGGTTCTGCAACTAAATTAAATTCAGTTCCGGGTTTTAAATTGGTTGTGCCTGATAAAGTAACAACAGAGCCTGAAAGTGCATCCGGAAGTAAACCTTCATCATCCAGGTCAAACCTGATCCACGGCTCTTCAAGCAGGATCGGGAATTTCTGATACGGGCTGTTCTGTTCATACCTTAAAAAGACCTCATCGGGAAATGTTCCGGATTCAAGCTTATTTTTCAGCTCTGAAATCCCTGTATTACTACTGCTTACAGCATAAATGATCCATTTACCTGACATCAGATCCTTTGTATCTTCTGAGGAGATGATTATATTTTCATCTAAAATATTACCATCTTCATCAGCCTGAATGATATGGCCACTGCTATATGTCATATCGGGGATGGATGTTTTTTTGTACATCCAGATGAGGATGTCATTGCCTGCAATGCCTTTGCCTGTTACGGTAAGGTCCTGACCTTTTGCAAATCTACCTTCAGATATACCTAAGTCCGGATTTAAATAGAACTCTATTCCGGAATTTGGGGTAATATAACTGTAATTGTCATAATAGTCCCCGAAGGGTGCTGTTAGAGGTACGGATATTTTGCTCCTTTCAGCAGAACCTGCGAGTTCAACCATTGCGGGGGATATAAATACCTGTCTGGTTACCCTCTCCTCATTGCCCTCTTTCCAGGCACTGAACAGATAATATCCCGGCATTTTATCTTTCAGTTCTATGTTAAATGACCATTTTGCATCTGATCCGGGAGTTATCAGCGTTGCCCCTCCCGCTTTGTCCATCTCGTCCTTCAGATTGCCATTCTCATCATAGTTCTGCTCAAGGCTCAGCTCAAAATTCAGGACAGACTTCTCTTTAAAATCGGCATTTCCGGTTATAATAAGGCTGTCTGTCTGGACAAGTGCATAGTTTACAGGGTCTATTGTAATTGTTTCTCCTGCAAGGGCCGGCAGAGCTGTCAGTGCCAGGCATAATACTGCAAATACTGCATTTCTGTATTTAACTCTGTGAATCAGGTTTTTCATCAGATCACCTCTGTCAGTCATGTAAATCGGCATTTATATGTAAGTGATTTCTGTGAGAGATTTCGTCTAATGACTGATGCTCATCTCCTCTTCCTTCTGAGTGTTGCAGAATACAGAACAATAAAAATACAGACTATTCCGGTGAGGATGGTAACCGGCAGGAGCGGACTTTTTTTTGCAGGTTCATTAAGTTTCACCACTGTCTTTGACACCGGATCGACGCTGTATGACTTAACAATAAGTGTTTCTTCCTCTTTCTCCTCTCTGTTGTATATGTTGTCAATGACTTCAATTACTGCATTGTCCTCTGCCAGCCTGTAATCCCGGTCACTTACTCTGATTATATATTCGCCGGGAACAATGGCAGATGAGTCAAATAAGGTCTGAAAGCGTTTATCTCCGAATTCATCTATTTTAACTTCAATATCTCTGATTAATACTCCGTCTTTTTGTATCGGATTATCTCCGGTTGGCAGAATTTCAGCAGTAAGTACTGTTTTTTCCTCAAAATTGGTCCTCCCGGATACCAGTATGTCCTCACCGGAGAAGAGATCTCCTGTATCGTCAAGACTAATCCATGGCTCTATGACTTTTATCTTAAAACGCATGAATTTACTCTCTTCTTCATTGGCTTTCAGAATCTCTTCGAGTGCAACTGATGACCTGGGAGATTCTATGATCTGCTCTTTTGGGTCTGACCAGTCCCGGATGTCCCCTGGTTCCGGTGTTGTTGTAAGATAATCATAATACTCATCTTCATCTCCGTTAAACAGGTCTGATCTGTGTCTTCCGGAAATTTCTACGAAGATGTAGTAATCTCCCGGAGTCAGGCCCGATGTTACCTCCCTGTTGAAAGAAATTGTACATCTGCCGCAATATGAATCTGAGCCTGTATATGTGAAATATCTGTAATTGCAGTCCGGAAATGCACTGTAAAGCCAGAGGCCTGCTGATCTTGCAGGGATTGTAAAAAAGTCGATATTTATGTTGTTCCCGATTACAACCGGTTCTTCTGAGGATATATGTCCTGATGGCATATCGCAGTCAAATATTTCGATCATCTCTGACAGCAATTCAGATGATCTGTCGGGAACAAATTTGGAGTTCGGGCTGGCATAGTAATCAATATCAGGGGATATTTCGGAGAGTTTTTGGTTATCCGCGACTCTGCTTTCGTTATCAAATATTATTATCCTCTCGGCAAGTGCTTCATTTCCTGTTATTCCAAAGCTGTAATATCCCGGAATGAGTTCTTTTGTGTCCAGCTGCACTATCCACCTGGAGTTTTCATCCCCCCTGAATACATTTGTCGTACCCTTTTTTTCATACTGCCAGTCCATACTGTCAGGATAACTGTCGGCAATGAGGGAGTTTTCATTTGCAAAAAGCCATGTAAGTTCTGTTCCCGGTGAAAGCGAACTTGTTCCTGAAAGCTCAATAATGCCGCCTCCCGGTTTCTGGGGTACGGCTACCGGATCGATTGTAAGCACTTCTGCTGCAATTGACGGCGATATTATGAGGATAAACATTAATATAGCTGCAGTTGCGTATTTCGGTCCGTTTTTTCCGTAAATTATTTTTTTCATAATGAACCCTTTGGGTAATGTTGATATTATCCGGGTTTATGTAAGTGATTTCTGTGAGAGGTTTCGTCAGAATGACACTGCTGTCTTCCGGAAATTTGAGTGAACTTTTGTTTTTTTATACCGGATGTCAGGTTATTTGTACCTTTTATGTGTAATTCCTATATTATTCAGAGCATTTATTTTATAGTCATATATTATTTGTGAATTAATTTTGTGTAGCATTTTGTCAAAAATATAACTGCAATGACTGTATTTTTGCGGCCCCGGAATCTGTCTTATGCAGGTTGTATCATCCGGCTACGAAGTGTTGACTTCTCTCACAGAATATTAATATAAAGTACCGACTAATTTAAAAAAGGGATGATCAGTTGTGAGGTTTTTCTTTAGACGGGTTTTGAAAATTCTGGTTATAGCTGTCCTGCTGATCTCATTTTATCCTGCATCAGCAGTTACCGTGGAGTATTCGGTCCAGAACTGGGATGAAGCACCACCTGTAAGCGAAGCAAAGGCTCCTTTGGCAATTGATTTCTGGCAGGTATCTCCGGTTGTAATCCTTGCGGTTATGCTGACCCTGATTTCTCCCGTGTTTATTCTTCCGGCAAAGATTATTATTGCAGGGATGGGTATGTTATCCTTAAATTTCCGGCGTGTTGAGAAGAAGACAGTTCTCGATCATGAACTCAGGGGTAGAATATATGATTATATTGTTAGAAATCCCGGTGTGTGTTTTACTGAAATTGAAAAAAACCTGTCAGTAAACAGGGGGACACTGGAATACCACCTGAGAACGCTCAGACGTGAGCACAGGATTGCCGTTTTGATCAGGAAAAGAAGAGGTTTTTATTTTGAAAATTCAGGTCGGTATTCGCGTGATGAGATGGAAATGCTTGCAGCACTCAGAAATGATACCGACTATATAATCTGTGAATATCTTCTGCAATGCCCCGGTTCTTCGAGAAATGATATTGCATCCATTATCAGAACAACCTGTTCTACAGCATCATGGCATATGAAGAGGCTTTCTGATTCAGGCGTTGTATTCCCCAGTAAAGAAGGCCGTGTTGTAAGTTATCACCTTTCCTGCTCTGCCGAGAAGGTTCTGGAGGATTTGAGAGGAGAAAAGGCGGCTTAATGATATAGCTGTTCACATTGATTCACCTTTATTTGTATATGCTTTTAAAAATAATATGACTCTTGTTCTTATATGATTACAATGCAATATGAGATATTTTGCCGTCAAAATCGGGTATTCCCAGACCGGAAAATAAACGTACTTCCGGAGGCAATGGAGAAATTTGATTTTAAAGGGAGTTATATCCTGACGTTTAACCAGAAGGATGAAATTACTGTTGATGGCAGAAAGATAAGCATAATTCCGGCTAATGATTTTGATTGCTAAAAGCAGAGTTATTTATCTGAAAATATCTTTTTTGACACCGTGAATATATTATCAGTATTTTTCCGGATGACAGATTATTTAAATGAGCGGGGCAAAAATATATATTTAGAGCCAAATATATGACGCCTGAGGGGAAATCAAGGGAAGAAATAGATCGGATGCTTCTGTCTGCAGGATGGGTTGTCCAGGACAGGGACGATATAAACCTTGGTGCAGGTGTCGGGGTTGCAGTCCGGGAATTTCATCTCAGTTCCGGTTTTGCTGATTATCTTTTATTTGTGAACCGGAAAAAAGTCGGGGTTATTGAGGCTAAGAAGAAGGGTGCTACTCTTAGTGGTGTGTCTGATCAGTCTGATAAGTACCTGAAAGGTGCAGTGTCGGGTATCCCAAATAAGTTTGATTTCCTGCCTTTTGGCTATGAGAGCACAGGAAAGGAGACTTTTTTCAGGGATATGAGAGACCCGGAACCGAGGTCCAGGCGTGTTTACAGTTTTTTCCGCCCGGAAACTTTACTTGAATGGTCTAAGCAGGATATGACCCTCAGGGGCAGGATGAAGGAGTTTCCGCCTCTTGTTACAAAAGGGCTTCGTGAGTGCCAGGTGGAAGCCATAACAAGTCTTGAGCGTTCTTTTGCAGGAGATCACCCCCGGTCCCTTATTCAGATGGCTACCGGTTCAGGGAAGACTTTTACCGCTGTATCCTTTATTTACCGGCTGATTAAGCACTGCAATGCAGGGCGTGTTCTTTTTCTTGTTGACCGGACGAGTCTCGGCACTCAGACTTTTAAGGAGTTTCAGAAGTATGAAACTCCGGATGATGGGAGAAAGTTTACCGAGCTTTACAATGTTCAGCATCTTTCCGGGCAGAAAATAGATCCAGTATCAAGGGTCTGTATTTCAACGATTCAGAGGCTTTATTCCATTCTGAGCGGTGAGGAGGATTACAGCCCGGAAGATGATGAGATGTCGCTTTTTGAATCCGGTTTTTACGGAAGGAAGATGGAGGTTGTTTATAATCCGGAAGTTCCGGTTGAGACATTTGATTTCATTGTTACGGACGAGTGCCACCGTTCGATATACAATCTCTGGAGTCAGGTGCTTGAGTATTTTGATGCACATTTGATAGGGCTTACTGCGACTCCTTCTGCACAGACTCTCGGTTTTTTCAATAAAAATCTGGTTATGGAGTACGGCACTGAGAGGGCTATTGCAGACGGGGTTAATGTCGGTTTTGATGTGTTCAGGATTGTTACCGGGATTACAAAAAACGGAAGCACGGTTGATTCTGATTTCTGGGTTGAGAAGCGGGATAAGCTTTCAAGGGAGAGGAGATGGGAACTTCTTGATGAGGAGTTATCCTATACCGGTAATCAGCTTGACCGTGATGTCGTATCGGCGGACCAGATTAGAACTGTTGTCAGGACGTTTAGGGAGCACCTTTTCACATCTCTTTTTCCGGGGAGGAATGAGGTGCCGAAGACTCTCATCTTTGCGAAGAATGATTCCCATGCAGAGGATATTGTCGAGATTGTGAGGGAGGAGTTTGAGCGTGGAAATGACTTTTGCAAGAAGATTACCTACAGGACCGGCAGGAAACCGGATGATATGATCCGGGAGTTTAGGGGTTCGTATAATCCGAGGATTGCTGTTACTGTGGATATGGTGTCAACCGGAGTTGATATTAAGCCGCTTGAGTGCCTTGTTTTTATGAGGGATGTCAAATCCCAGGTCTATTTTGAGCAGATGCTTGGCCGTGGGACAAGGACGGTTGAGCTGACTGAGCTTCATCAGGTAACTTCGGATGCACCGGCGAAGGACCGGTTTATTGTGGTCGATGCCGTTGGTGTCTGTGAGTCATCGAAGAGTCCGCTTGTTGTTGTGGATAAGAAGCCCTCAGTTTCGTTTAAGAAGCTTTTGGAGTCGGTTGCTTCCGGGAATTATGATACTGATACGGTTTCAACGCTTGCGACAAGGCTTGCCCGTCTTGACAGGAAGATTGGGGATAAGGAGCGTGAGGAGATCTTTGACTCTGCCGGTATGCCGCTTTCAGGGATTGTGAATGATCTTTACAGTTCCCTTGATCCCGATGAGATTGAGGGTGCTGCAAAGGAGATGTTTTCAACTAAAAGTCCGGGTTATGATGAGCTTTCCGAGGCAGGTTTTGAGCTTAAGTCCCTTGCATGCAGGCCGTTTGACAGCCCGAATTTCCGGCGTCTGCTTCTTGATATGAAAACCAGGTCTGAGCAGGTGATTGACAGGGTGAGTGAGGACTCTCTTCTTGAGGCTGGTTTTTCAACGGATGCTTCCGAGCGTGCTATTTTAACGGTTGCGAACTTTAGGAAGTTTATCGAGGAGAACAGGGATTCGGTTACAGCCCTTCAGATTATTTACAGCCGTCCGCATAAGGAGAGGCACCTGACTTTTGAGCAGATTAAGGAGCTGTCTGAGATTTTGTCAGAACCGCCTTACGGTTTTACCCCGGATAATGTCTGGGCTGCTTATGAAAAGGTGGAGAAGGATCGGGTGAGGGGTGCAAATCCTCACCGGATGCTTACCGATATTATCTCGCTTGTCCGGTTTACGATTGGCAGTGATTACTATCTTGAACCCTTCTCCGAGACGGTTGAACACCGCTTTGAGAGGTGGATTAAGGAGAGGGAGTCTGCATACGCAAAAGGGAGCACAAACGACAGCGACACAAACACAACCGGCAACAAAAGCCACACAATCAACAACACTAACAAAACAAACGAAACTAACAGAAGCGGAAAGTTCACCCCTGAACAGATGGAATGGCTCAATATTATTAAAGACCACATCAGCACAAGCATATCCATATCCCCGGATGACTTTGAGTACAATCAGCGTCTTATCCAGAAGGGCGGTTTAATCTCCGCATACCGTGCCTTCGGTGACGATTTAAACACGATTATGGCAGAATTAAATGAGGCTTTAACGGTGTGAATATGGCTGATTATGATTTAGGGTGTCTGTCATCTCATGAATTTGAACTATTAGTCTGTGACATTTTCCAAAAGAAATGGAATGTCACTCTTGAAACATTCAAAGAAGGAAGAGACAATGGAATAGATATTAGAGGATGTTTCAAAAGCGGAACTACAATTATTCAGTGCAAACACTATTTCAAAAGTTCTGTAAGTAAATTAAAAAGTAATCTAAAGAAAGAAGTGGAGAAAATTGAGAAAATTAAGCCAAATGAATATATTGTTGTAGCATCAACCGGATTAACTCCAGGTAATAAAACAGAAATCAAGGATTTGTTTGAGCCGTATTGTCAGAGTGAGTCAGATGTCTTTGGCAGGGAAGACATTCTGAATTATCTTAGGAATAATGAGGATATAGTAAAAAAACATCCTAAATTGTGGTTTACAAGTTCTGCTGTATTTGAAAATATTTTGAACAAAGATATTTATAATGATACTGATATTGATATAGAAAATTTCATTGAGTTTCTACCAAAAATGGTAATAACAGAGGAATTTCAGAAGGTCGAAAAAATTTTAGAAGAGGATTCTGTATGTATCATTTCTGGAGAACCGGGAATTGGCAAATCTACACTTATGAAAGCACTGGTTGTTAAGTATTCTGCAAATGGATATCAACCCATTAAAATATCCAACAATATTAAAGATGCCTTTAAAATAATTGATAGAGGTAAAAAACAGGTTTTTTATTATGATGATTTCTTAGGCACCACATATTATAATATTAATGCTGGGAAAAATGAAGATAAGTCTATTGAGTCATTTGTTAAAGCTATAAAACGGTATAAAGGGAATATAAAGTTTATTCTTACAACAAGAGAATACATTTTAAATCAGGCGCAGCAAAAATCAGATGTTGCTGAAAGATTTGGAGATTTAGAATATATTATTTCGTTGAAGAATGCCTCAAAAACCATTAAAGCTCAAATATTATACAATCATCTTTGGCATTCAGAAATAAAAGATGAAAATATTGAACAAATAATTAAAGATGAGAATTATTTAAAGATAATTAATCACAGAAATTTTAATCCAAGAGTTATTGAGACAATGACTGATTCAATATTAGTTAATAGTTCTAATTTTGTAGACTCTTTTCTCTATAACCTTGAATATCCCGAAAAGATTTGGAGTAGAGTTTTTGGAAGTTGTATATCAGATTATTCAAAGACAATATTAGTTCTTTTAGGAATATTTGAGGGTGAAGCAAGCATTAATGCTATATTTGAATGCTTTAAATATTACTATTATTCTGAAGATGATTTAATAAAATTAAAAGAAGCATTTAATAATTCTTTGAAGGAACTGGATGGAACATTTACCTCATCAATAACTTATCACTGGGATTATGATAAAAAAATTAGATATAAAAACCCATCCGTTGAAGATTTCATCTATAATAAAGTATATGCTGATGATTTTCTTTTAGAGAGAATCTGTGATTGTATATCTGATGTAAATCAAATAATTGAAATATGGGACATTTTTGTAAGTCAAACTCAGGCATTTAATTCAGAAGATTATCCAAGATTTTCCAATTCTTATTTTTTGGCAATTAAAAGAATTGGGAAAAAATACATTGAATCTGGTATTAACGATAATTTGGCAACATTTACAATTCATTTATTATCAATTAATGGACAATTAAAAATAGGGAATATTTCTCAATATACAAATGATATCTTAAAGATGAATTTAAATAAATTCAAATGCAAGAGGGGTTTTTATTATAGAGACTTAACTTCAGTTCTAAAGGAATTAAATGGACATGAGGATGAATACAAACAAATTTACTATGAGATGGTAAATGAAGCAAAAATATTTCTTCAATCTGAGAATTATTCCTTCATAACGGATTTCACTAAAATAGTGGAATTTTATAAAATTACTGGGCTGAATCTTGAAGGGACATTTATTGAACCTTTAAAGTTGCAATTAGAACAAATTATCCAAGAAGGTATCATAATTGAAACTGATCCGGATAGTTGTGAAATTCAATTTTTTTGTTATGATTTAGATTCAAAATGTCACGAACAAGTAGGATCGGAGATTAGTGAATTAGAAAAATTAAATAGAGAAATTATTCATATAACTGATTTTTTTGAAATAGACAATTTTAAATTATCATACCCTATTGAAGAATATCTTGAAAAATACTATTCTGATTATGAGCCTGATGAAGATAGATATGAAGACTACTTGTTAGAAAGGGATCTCATTCAAGAAGAATCAGAATTTCAGGAAATGTTTGAAGGACTTCATGAAAAAAATTGCTGAATCATTATTTATTGTAAATGACTAATATATCTGAAATTCCATTAAATTGGGCAAATGTAATCATAGAAACCATTTGTAATACAACAAGTGGAGGAACTCCCTCAAGAAAAAATTCTTCATATTATGAGGGGAATATTCCTTGGTTAAAATCCGGAGAACTTGATTATAATATTATTTATTCAAGTGAAGAAACAATCTCAGAAAGTGGATTGGACAATTCAAGTACAAAGATGATTCCAAAAGGAACAATCTTAATTGCACTATATGGAGCAACTGTTGGAAAATTAGCTGTATTAGGAATTGATGCTGCAATTAATCAGGCAATATGTGCTATCTTTGTGCCAACTTCGCTATCAAAAAAATATTTGTATTGGTTCCTATTTGCTCAAAGATCTAAATTACTTAACTTAAGAAAAGGTGGGGCTCAGCCAAATATCAGTCAAAAAATAATTAATGAAATTGAGGTTATACTCCCACCACTCCCGGAACAGCACAGGATCGTTGAAAAGATCGAGGAAGAGTTCACCCGCCTTGACGCAGGCGTTGCCGAACTGAAGAAGGCAAAGGCATTAATCCCCAAATACCGGCAGTCAGTCTTAAAGTCAGCAATGTGCGGTGATCTGACTAAGGAATGGCGGGCGGAGAATCCGGATGCTGAGAGTGCTGAGGTTTTGCTTGAGAGAAGTCTAAATAATTTAAGACATAAATGGGAAACTGAACAATTAAATAAATTCAACGAAAGAGAGAAGGTTCAAAAAAATGATAAGTGGAAATTAAAATACCGTCCCCCTATTACTTCAAAAAATTTACCTCAAATAAAATTACCTCAAAGTTGGATTTGGGTCTCACCTGATGAAATTAAAGATTGTAATGACCCATATGCATTAGCCATTGGTCCTTTTGGGAGTAACCTTAAAGTTTCTGATTATCAAACAAAAGGAGTTCCTTTAATTTTTGTTAAAAATATTAGATCAGGGGTTTTTCAGGATGATAATACAAAATATGTTTCCATGGATAAATCTTTAGAATTAAAACCACATGTGGTGAATGGTGGAAACGTATTAATTACTAAGATGGGCGATCCGCCGGGTGATGCATGTTTATATCCAAAGGATTCTCAAAAAGCTATTATTACAGCCGATTGTATTAAACTGAATGTTTCAGATGAAATTCAAGATCCATTATTCTTTGTTTATGCAATAAACTCAGATATTATCAAAGCACAAATACTTCACATAACAAAAGGTGTCGCTCAAAAAAAGGTTAGTTTGGAAAGATTCAAAACTATAGGCATTCCACTCCCACCACTCTCAGAACAGCACGAAATCGTAAGCGAAATCGAGAGGAGGTTCTCGGTCATTGATGAGGTTGAAAGGGCGGTTGATGAGTCGCTTGTCCGGGCGGAGAGTCTTCGGCAGAGTATTCTTAAAAAAGCGTTTGAAGGAAAACTTGTCCCGCAGGACCCGGATGATGAACCGGCATCCGTTCTTCTGGAGAGGATTTTAGCGGAAAAGAAAGGGAAGAAAGAGGAGGCAGAGGAGAAAAAGAAGGCAGAAGCGGCAAAGAGAGTGAAACAGGGGAAGAAGAGTAAGGGTAATGAGAAAGAGAAGAAGGCTGAGCGGGGTCAGACCAGTGTAAGATCATGATTCCGGATAAAATCAGAGACTTCCTCGTGCCTGGTGAAGGGCAAAATATCGAATTTAAAGAGGACTGCCGGGATGTTGATGGCATTGATGCTATTGGTCAGGCGGTTAGTGGTTTTCTGAATACTTCAGGTGGTTATATTATCTGTGGTGTCAATGACGACGGAACAGTTGTCGGTGTTGAAGACTCTGATTTTAGAAAGGAAAATACTGAGAAGATACTTCTAATGGGAATCTCTCCAAAAGCACTGATTTCAGTTGATATTGCCGAAATTGAAGGTAAAAAAGTGCTCTTAGTCGAAGTCCCGGCAGGACTGGATGTTCCGTATTCATTCAGGGATGTTTATTATATCCGGAAAAACGACACTACAGTCGTAGCCGACAATGAAACTGTCCGTGATATGATCCTTAGGAATCAAGTTGAACCTGAAAGATGGGAGAGAAGGTTTTCAGCAGCAGATATTCACCAAGACCTTGACCTGAAAGAAATAGATAACACAGTCCGGGATCTTTCATTGTCCGGAAAACAGGCAAATATTGGAGTGTCGGGGAAAACTGATGATTTATCAGGTTCTGAAGGGACTGACGGTGCAGTAAAGGAGTCTTTCGGAATATATGGATATAGTCGTCTTAACCTTGCAACTGAAATTCTTAAAAATCTGTCATTATTTAGTTATGGCAGGCTTACAAATGCAGGCGATGTTCTGTTTACCAAAAATCCGGCAGTGAGATACCCACAGATCCGTCTCCGTGCTGCCTGTTACTTTGCCGGTAAAACGGATGATAAATACCTGGATATTGAATCATTTGAAGGACCACTGGTTTCTGTTCTTGAAGAGACTTTCAGGTTTGTTATGAGAAATACTGCTACATCTGCACATTTTGAGGATGACAACCTTAAACGAAATGAAAATAATTCATATCCTCCTGATGCTATCCGTGAAGGGCTTGTAAATGCTTTTGTTCACCGGGATTACAGTAGTTTTTCAGGAGGAATTTTTGTCAACATTTATCCAAATCGTCTTGAAATTACGAACTCCGGCTCTTTCCCCGAAGGTGTTACCCCGGAAAAACTCTCAGCCGGACATATCTCAGTCCTGCGGAATCCGGATATTGCTCACGTTATGTATCTTCGTGGATTTATGGAACGGTTAGGACGTGGCAGTGTAATGATTAGAGAGTCATGCACAAAATCAGGGCTTCCTCTTCCTGAATGGTCCGAAGACGGCCATAATGTTACACTGACTTTCTTTGCCACTGAAGTTACCCCCCAAGTTACCCCCTATGTCGCCCCTCAAGTCAACCCCCAAGTCACCCCTGAAGTAATGAAAATAATAAATGCCTTAAATGGTGAGATGTCACGGAATGAAATTCAGGAAATCCTCGGTTTAAAGGATGCCAAATATTTCCGTAAGGCATACATCCTCCCTGCTCTGAACGAAGGGTTAATTGAGATGACAATTCCCGATAAGCCAAAAAGCAGACTACAGAAGTACAGGCTTACTGAAAAAGGAAAGGAACTGAAGAACAACATGAAATCGTAATCGGGATTGAGAGGAGACTGTCATAGATAATATTGAAAAGGCAGTTGATGAGTCACTTGTCCGGGCAAAGAGTCTTTTGGCAGAGTATTCTTAAAAAAGCGTTTTAGGGCAGACTTATCCCGCAGGACCCTGATGATGAACCGGCATCCGTTCTTCCGGAGAGGATTTTAGCGGAGAAGAAAGAGAGGGCAGAGGCGGCAAAGAGAGCGAAACAGGAGAAGAAGGCTAAGCGGGTTAAAAAGGATAATCTGGCTAAATAGGAGGAATAACAGCAACTGATGACAGATTATCTAAGAAGGCCTGGAGGGCTAAATAATAATTAAACGAAGAATGAGATAAAAGAAGGAGCCGATATAATATTCTGTGGTCTTGAATTATTTCAGCAGTTCAAGTATTTCTTCTTATGACAGAGAATTTCTTTCAGAAACTTTTGTAATAATATCGTTAAGAGTTCCTCTTGCTATTTCATCGTGAAGTGGAACTGTAATATGATACTCTCCGTTAACTGTATTTGTCATTAGTCTGACATGACTGCCACGTTGCCGAACAATGGTATAACCCAATGAATTGAGTAGTTTTATTAGCTGAGAACCACTAACAACCGGAAACTTTGGCAAATGAACCAACCTGAAATTCAGTCAGAGAAACAACAGTAATGTCTTCCCCATCATTAATATTATCTTCATAATGCAATTCTACAGCCTCGTTAATATTTTGCATAAGTTCATCCAGTGATTTACCCTGTGTAAATATATCAGTCCCAATTCCACGGGCACACCAGAATTCTCCATTACGATATATATCAAATTTTATCAGCATACTTCTTTCTCCTCTATTTTTTATGTTTGATTCACATGAATATAATATGTCTCTTTGTGGGTATTTTCCTCTTTAATCCTCATCAAATTTTTGTAATTATTCTTAAATCCTGTTCTCATCTTAAGATCTATTGTATAGCTCCCTGCCATGTATTGCCCGCTCATAAAACGGCAGGTTCCTGTTTATGATATTCCTGAACTCACCTGGTGTTATGATAACAAAACAGGACGGTAAACAAAATTCCGGCAGTAAATCCAACAGAATAAAGCACCCGGAGAATAAAAACTAAAAAGCAAATAATGGCATCCGAATCTGCGGCACTTGTGCAAAAACTATGGAATTACTGCAATGTACTAAGAGATGACGGCGTAAGCTACGGGGACTACGTTGAACAGCTCACATATCTCTTATTCCTAAAAATGGCAGACGAACAGAGCCGCCCGCCATTCAACAGACCGTCCACAATCCCGGATGAATACAACTGGGAGAAACTGACATCAAAAGACGGCGATGAACTTGAACTCCAGTACCGCCACACACTCGAAAACCTCGGCAAAGAGTCAGGTCTTCTCGGCATAATATTCAGAAAATCCCTGAACAAAATACAGGACCCGGCAAAACTAAAACGCCTCGTTGACCTCATCGGAAAAGAGACGTGGATTGGACTTGACATGGACGTCAAGGGAGAGATCTACGAAGGACTTTTACAGAAAAATGCGGAGGACACAAAGAGCGGTGCCGGGCAGTACTTCACTCCAAGACCTTTAATACAGGCAATAGTTGAGGTGACAGGGCCAAAGCCCCTCCAGACAATAACCGATCCTGCATGCGGAACAGGCGGATTCTTCCTCGCAGAACGGGACTATCTCGTAAAAAACTACAACCTCGACCGTGACCAGAGCAGGTTCTTAAAAGAAGAGACCTTCAGGGGCGTTGAAATCGTAGACAGTGCAGCACGCCTCTGTGCCATGAACCTCTATCTGCACGGGATTGGAAGCGATGAAAGCCCGATAAGCGTAGGCGACTCCCTGCTCTCAGAGCCAAAAGAGCACTTCGACCTTGTCCTCACCAATCCTCCGTTTGGGAAAAAGAGCAGCTACACAATAATCAACGGTGACGGAAAAGCGGAAAAAGAGAAGCAGACATACGAAAGGGATGACTTCTGGGCGACAACATCCAACAAACAGCTGAACTTCCTTCAGCACGTAAAAAGCCTCTTAAAAATAAACGGCAGTGCAGCAGTCGTTGTCCCCGATAATGTCTTGTTTGAAGGCGGTGCCGGAGAGACCATCAGAAGAAAACTGCTTGAAGAGTGCGATGTCCACACACTCTTAAGGCTCCCCACCGGAATTTTCTATGCACAGGGTGTTAAGGCAAATGTCATCTTCTTTGATAGAAAACCCGGTAGGGAAGAACCTTGGACAGATTCGCTCTGGATCTATGATTTAAGGACAAATATACACTTTACCCTGAAGGAAAACCCTCTCACAACCGAGGACTTAAAAGACTTCATTGCCTGTTATAACCCGAAAAACCGGCACGAAAGAAGGGAAACAGAACGCTTCAGGCAGTTTGGTTATGATGATCTAATAAAAAGGGACAAAGTCAGCCTTGATATATTCTGGCTCAAAGACGACAGCTTACAGGACACTGAAAACCTGCCTGAGCCTGATGTCATAGCCGGAGAAATAACAGATAGCCTTCAGACTGCAATTGAGCAGTTTTCAGAGATTTATGAGGACTTAAAAGCAGAATAATATTCACTCATCATGGAAAATACTGGTATTTTTCCCGGAAGGCACTACTGCTCAGAACCATGCCGGGGTCCATTGAACGTGGTGAAGACAAAAAAATAAGGATTGTTGTTGAGAAGTTTAAGAAGAAGGAATAACCACTCAATTTTGAAGTTATCCTCTGGTGATATAGTTATTATCCTTTGTAAGAAGAAAATCTGTACATCTACGATACATTAATTAAATTGCCTGATAATACGATAATCTATATGTGCCGGGAAAATCAAAAATTTAAACGGGGTATATAATATGATAATTGAATATATTCAGGCAGCATTATCAAAAGCAAATTACGAGATTATTGAAGACGATGAGCCTTATTATGGTGAAGTTCCCGGACTTGCAGGAGTCTGGGCCACTGGTAAAACACTTGAAGAATGCCGTAATAATCTTGCTGAAGTGATCGATGGCTGGATTGTTATAAGGCTTAGAAAAGGTCTTTCCATACCGCCTATAGACGGATATAAAATAGAAGAGTTTTCAAGGATGAATACCGGTGTCACAGTCTAAATTATCACCTGTTTCATGGAATGAATTCATAAAGCGACTCAGGCAGCTTAATTTTGACGGACCATATCAGGGTGGTAAACACCCATACATGATAAAAGGTGATCTCATCCTGACTATTCCAAATCCGCATCAAAAAGATATTAGTGTCGATTTGCTGTCAAGAATACTAAAGCAGGCGAATATAACAAGAGAAGAATGGCTTAATAATTAATTGAATGTCAGACAATTTTTATTATTTCAACATCTCAACAATTCCGCCTGAAACCAGCGTTAATTCAGTTGGCACAGGTCGGGCATTCCTCAACACACCAGTCCATCCACTGTGTACTTCTCAGCTCTTCGGCTGTCCCTGCATCAACACCGTAGACATTTTCATAAAAGTCCAAAAGCCAGTCTGACAGCTCAATGTCCTCAAATAATTCCGGATAGGAAGCCTTCGCAATTACCATAACATCAACCGGATACTCAAGCCTCTTGGCACAGTTGCACGGAGTCCATGGCAGTGCTGCAACTCTTCTCTCTTTCACTGCCGTTAGTTCGGCCAGATTCTGGTAATACGGAGCAGAATAAAGTTCCTCAGGCGGATGGTAACCGGAGGCTGTACAGAGCACAATCACATCCGGATCTAATGCAAGTATCTGCTCCGATGAAACGGTCTTAAAATACCCGGCTTCATCAAAGGCATTTTTAGCATGGCAAATATCGGTTATAAAATACGACTCAATAGTATCAAGCCCGAAAACCTGCCCGGCGCCACCGGCCTTTCTTGCAGTCGGCGAAAGACCGAATATCAGCACTTTCGGCTTCTCACCACCGGGAACATTCTTTGTCCGTTCAGAAACGATCAGAACCTGCTCTTCAAGATAGGCCGCAAGCTTTTCAGCACTCTCCTCCTCTCCGAATACATCGCCCACAATTCTTATCTCATCCGAAATTTTGGTCAGATCAGGCTCATCATAGCAGTTTGGACCATAGATTACCACAAGCGGAATGCCAAGCGATTCAATAGTCTCAATTGACTTCTTAACTGATTCATCGTCAATATAACGGACCGAACATGAACCAGCCCTCATAATTACAACATCCGGATTTAACGATGACAAAGCCTCAAAATTAAGAGCTGACCCGGACTCACTTATCCTTGGAAGATCTATAATCCAGCGGTTAAGATAAGTGACAGGGTTCATCCCGTCTTTATACTCATAAGATTCGCCACCGGCAGTCTGGTAGGTATAATTAAAATTCCTCTGGATACATGACGAGCCAACCCCGACAATCTTATCTTCAACACCCAGAACAGTCATAATGCCTTCGACCATACCGTCTGAGATCGTAACAACCCGGTTGATCTCAGCCGGAATTTTAACCTCAACCCCCCTTGAGTCGGTAACTGTCCTGAATTCATCTGCACCTGCGGCTTTTACTGTATCTGCCGACTGTGCGGTACAGCCGCAGAAGACCGCAGAAGCCGCAAGCAGAATAAAAAGGAGTGCAAATATTCTGTTATTCATCTGTATTCTCCATCATACAAATTATTCCCGTACTGCGTGACATCCCACCAGAAGACAGTACTCATATTTGTTCCTGAGATCTCACAGCAATCTTTCTTTTTATCTGATATTTCCTCAAGATAGCTCTTTAAAATCTCCTCCTGCCTTTCGGTCTGTACATTATAGACCCTGCTGTAATGCGACAGCATAACATTCATATCGGGAAACACGGTCCTGCTCTCAATCCTGCGGACCTTCATATCCGGATAAATACCCATGGAATAGAGGACATTATAGATGATATCGGCCTGCGGAGTGCAGCAGAAATCCCTGCCATGAAGCTCCGGCCAGAGCTTAACCATACCTCTCTCCCAGTCCGGCAGCCCTGAAATCCAGAATATATACACCCGTCCGGACGAAACCGCACACATCTTACGGACTGCCTCCCCCAGGTCCTGCATCCCAAGCGAATAAGAAGCAATTACAAGGTCATAAGGGCCTGATAGTTCAGTAAAGGGGTCAAGGTCCTCCCAGCGTTTCCTCACAATATCCAGGTTGGACACCCCTTTTCGGGCTGCATACTTCTCCATGACATCCGCCATACCGGGTGAAGGCTCAACCGCCGTTACATGGGCAACCTTACCTGCAACCGGCACTGCAACAGTCCCCGGCCCTGAGCCGATATCCAGTACACGAAATTCCGGAGATAAAGGCAGTTCCCCAAGAATATAATTCAGCCTTGTTGGGTCATCCTCTGAACTCTTCAGAAAACTCTCTGCCTGTTCCTTACTCTCCCATATCGAGGCACATTCACCATACGCACCACAGCTGATATTTGCACTGTTGACCTCATTCCAGATGAGATCCCAGTCAGCTCCGATGCTGTTTCTCCTGGTATTCATTCTTCATTCCTCCACACACCAGTTCATCCACTGTGCTGCCCTGAGTTTCTCTGCCGTGTTATCATCCACGCCATATACGTTCTTGTAAAATCCAGTCAGCCATTCATCGAGTGCGACATTCTCAAACTTCTCCGGATATGCAGCCTTTGCAATGACCATCAGATCTATCGGATATTCCAGTCTCTTTGCACAGTTGCACGGCGTCCACGGCAGTGACATTACACGCCCGGTTTTTACAGCCGAAAGTTCCCTCAGTGACTCATAGTATGTAGCTTCAGTCAGCTCTCCGGGAGGGTGATATCCCCATGCAGTACAGAGAACGATAACATCGGGGTCAAGGGCAAGGACCTGCTCGGCATTCACAATCTGAAACGCCCCGGCTTCAACCTGGTAGGCATTTATGGCATTTACTGAATCCTCAATCATATAGGATTCCGTTGTCCCAAGCCCCTGGACAACACCCGCACCGCCCTGTGCACGGTGTGTGGGTGATAAGCCAAACATCAGGACAGACGGCTTTTCATCTTCCGGAATATCTGCTGTCCGCTCTTCTACAAAAGCAGTCTGTGACTCAAGATATCCGGCAATCTCTTCTGCCTCTTCTTTTTTACCGAAGACATCGCCGATAATCCCAATCTCATCAGAGATCCGGGACAGCGAGGCGTCTTCGTAACAGTTGGGGCTGTACAGGACAACAAGCGGGATGCCAAGTGATTCTATAGTCTCAATCGTCTTTTTTGCAGTCTCGCTGTCCTTCTCCTGGAGGGAACAGCTGCCAAGCCTGAGGATCACAACGTCCGGTTCAAGCGAAGATAAAGTCTCATAATTCATCGCAGAACCTGACTGCATAACAAGCGGCAGCTCCCTTATCTCCGGATATAAGACCTGCATGATATTGCACCCGCCCGAACCGTTTACATATCCGCCGTCATCTGTCGGATAAGAGTACGTCCAGTCCTTCTGAATACAGGCAGAGCCAAGCCCTGAGAGTGTGTCCTCAACTCCAAGTGCATACATCACACCCTCGACAAGCCCGTCGGATACAGTCACAACACGTGTAATCTCAGCCGGAATTTTAACCTCAACGCCCCTTGAATCGGTAATAGTCCGGTAATCTCCTGAATCTGCCACTGTATCCAAAGGGCCTTTTTCTGCCGTCTGGGATACGCATCCGGCAGAGAAAATAAGAAGGAAGACCAGGGCAGAAATCGAAATGATCCACCCTGCGGTTCCCTTTACCTGCATCTGTCAGTCTCCCACCAGAGTTTCATTCCTGTGGTTGTCCCCGGAAAGAGGAGATTTCCGTTCTCCTCTGCCAGTGAACTTTTCAGGTACCGGGCAAGGACAGACTCCTGCTCTGCGGTGGATACGCCATACTGCTCCCTTAAATCATCAAATGCCGTATCATAGTCCGGGTAATGGAAATTATTTGCAAAAGTCCACGGTTCGGCATGTGGATAAATATCCATTGAACAGAGGAGGTTAAAGAGCACATCTGCCTTCGGTCCGCAGCAGTATTCCCTCCCGTGAAGCTGAGGCCATAAATCCACCATCCTCTGCTCCCATGCTGTAATTCCGGCAAACCATAGCAGACAGACCTTTCCGGATGAGACCGCATTCATCTTTTCAACAGACTCTTTTATATCCGGCATTCCAAGCGAATGAGATGCAAAGACAATATCGTAACTGTCCATAAGGTCAGTTCCGGGAACGACATCCTCCCACCTCTTCCGTACAATATTAAGGTTGTTAACGCCTTCTTCTGCGGCATACCCGGCCATAACATCCGCCATACCGGGCGACGGTTCAACTGCGGTCACATGCCCGGCCATCTTTGCAAGCGGCACTGCAAGAGTCCCCGGCCCCGAACCGACGTCCAGAATTCTGCTGTCTTTATCCGGATTTAAAAATTCAACAACTTCCCTGACACGGCCGGGGTTCTTGTTTGACCGGTCAAGAAACTCCTTTGCCTTCTCTTTACAGTCCCATATACCTGCACAGTCACCCTTCCCCCTTGAGAGAAGATTTTTCTCATATTTCTCTTTCCAGACTAAATTCCAGTCGGTATTTTCTGTCATTATATTAATCTCCTTAATCTTTTTCACACTGCATTCAGGGAGACTTCACAGGCCCTGCTGCTCATCTCCGGATCGCTTAAGTATTCTGAATACGCCGCACGGGATTTTTCCGGGTTCATAATACAGCCCGGCATAACCATCCGGACACCGCCAATCGACCTGACTGAGCATGCATCACTGTAGATCACAGAGAGAGTTTCCTCTGATATGACCTCGGACGGCGGTCCGTTGGCGACGATGCCCTCACTGCCGACGACGACCACACGGTCACAGAACCAGGAGACGTGGTTTGGGTCATGGCTGCACGCAATGATGGTCTTTCCGTCTTCTGATATCTCACGCATAATCTTCCAGATCTTCATCTGGTTCTGGAAATCAAGGGCACTTGTCGGCTCGTCAAGGAAAAGGACAGGCGTATCCTGTGCCAGCGCCCGTGCCATGAGAACCATCTGCCTCTGCCCGCCGGAGAGCTGATTATAAGGGCGGTCTGAGAGGTCTGAGATCTCGAGTTTTTCAAGTGCGTCAAGGGCAATCTGTTTGTCCTTCTTTTTTACGCCGAAAAATCCGCCGAGATGCGGAGTCCTGCCCATCAGGACAACTTCCCGGACAAGGTACGGGAAGGGCGGCTTATGCTCCTGCGGGACATATGAGACCACCTTTGCAAGCTCTTCTGTTTTTTTTCCTGAAGTAGGTTCACCGTTCATGGATACTGTCCCTCTTCCGGTTTTCAGAAAGCCGAGGCAGCATTTAAACAGTGTCGTCTTCCCGGACCCGTTAGGGCCGAAAAGTCCGCATAACTCTCCTCTGTCCACACCAAAGGAAATCCCGGAGAGGACCGGAAAATTCCCGTATGAGAAATGAATGTCATTTACCTGGATCATAATATCACCCGAAGATCACACCGCCTTTGTTTCTCAGCAGGTAGCAGAGGTACGGTGCACCAAGAATTGAGGCTAAAATCCCCACCGGAATTTCGGCACTTGTAATTGTCCTTGCGAGGGTATCGCAGACGATGAGGTAAAATCCGCCCATCATGAGCGAGGCCGGAATCACAAAGCGGTTGTCGGGGCCGAGCAGCATCCTTGAGGCATGGGGCATCATAAGCCCGACCCAGGCAATTATGCCGACAAGCGAGACCGCAAAGGCGGTTACGGCGGTGGCGAGGGCGACAACGATAAACTTGTACCTCTCCGGATTTACACCGAGGGTTCTTGCCTCCTCGTCACCCATCGAGAGGATATTAAGCTTCCATCCAAGTGCCCACAGTATGAAGAAGCAGACTATCACAACCGGACCGAGCATGAAGACGTCGTTCCAGGTTGCATAGTAAAAACCGCCCATGAGCCAGAAGACTATCTCCCTTAATGCCGTATCGTCCGCCATATATTTAAGCAGTGATACCAGTGCTGCAAAGATGGAGCCGATAATGACTCCGGCAAGGATGAGCGTTACAATCGGTGTCTCGCCTCTAACCCGTGCCAGCATATAAGCCATTGCAACAGCCATCGATCCGAATGCGAAGGCTGAAAGCTGAATTGAGAAGAATATTGCAGGGAATACTATTCCCATTGCGGCACCAAATGCTGCTCCGGATGACACACCCAGGATATAAGGCTCAACAAGGGGGTTTCTGAATACGCCCTGAAATACCGCACCGGCGATTGCAAGAGCACCGCCGACGAATACCGCAAGCAGAATTCTTGGTACCCGTATATCCCAGATTATTGTATTATGAAGTTTTGGGATCTCAGTAGTATCTCCGAATGTGATATGGGTGAATATTGTCTTATAGACATCGGCAATTGTTATGTCATATGCACCCATCACAACCGCAACTGAAGCTGTTACGGCGAGTATGATGAACAATATTCCCAGGATGGCAGTTTTTTTTGCCTCATTAAATCCGTCGGAGCAGTCATAGCCGATATTTGATAGCTTCTCCCTCAGACTGAAATGCTCAGTCATCTTTTTCTGTCTCTCCTGCACTTACGCATAATTCTAAAGTTTGGTATTACAATATATTTAATCTGTAGTACTGATTATGTATTTCTCTCCTTTAGATTTAATTTTTGTAAATATTTTTAATAATTTTGTAATACTAAATATTGTCTAAATTTGTTCGGGTGTGCCTAATCATTGTGGGAATTATTTCTTGGCTCTTCGTCAAATTGTGTGGGTATTTAAATACTTCATCTAACAAAATTTCTTTGTTGGAACATGCTTGAAAAGGAACTATTTCAACTTGCATTGAATATTGAAGAGCCATGGTATATTGAAAATATTGAGTTTAATCCTGATGAAAACAAACTTGACATTTGGATTAATTTCATAGCAGGATCAGAATTCATTTGCCCTAAATGTGAGAAAGAAGATTGCAAGGCATATGATACATCTGAAAAAATATGGCGACATCTAAACTTTTTCCAGTATAAATGCTATCTTCATTGCCGTGTACCAAGAGTGAAATGTGAAGAATGTGGTATTCATCTTGCAAAAGTTCCCTGGTCACGAAAGCAAAGTGGCTTTACACTCCTTATGGAGAGCCTAATAATCATAATGGCCCAGAAAATGCCAGTATCACATATTTCTGAACTAATTGGTGAAACCGACACAAGAATATGGAGAGTTATTAGTCATTACGTTCACAAAGCTCGTGATATTGAGGATTTTTCTGATGTTACATCCATTGGTATTGACGAAACCTCGTGCAAAAAGGGTCATGACTATATAACGGTGGTTGCTGATCTGGATAATTCAAAAGTCCTGTATTTAACTCATGGAAAGGATTCCTCTACAATTAAGAGTTTTAAAGAGGATTTTTTAGCTCATAATGGTGATATTGAGAATATCTCCCAAATCTGTTGTGATATGTCTCCCGCTTTCATTAGTGGCAGCAAAGAGAATTTTCCGAAGGCCGAAGTCACTTACGATAAATTCCATGTCATGAAAATCATGAATGAAGCAGTTGATCAAGTTAGAAGGGAAGAACAGGTGAATAATCTCCTTCTTAAAAGAACACGCTATATTTGGTTAAAAAATCCTCAGAATTTAACCAGTAAACAAAAAAAGAGTCTTGGAAACCTAAAGGATATGAATCTAAAGACTGTAAGGGCATATAATATAAAATTAAGTCTTCAAATGTTTTGGAGCGTCGAGGATCTAAACACTGCGGTGAAATATCTAAAGAAGTGGTATTTCTGGGCAACACACTCAAGACTTGAACCAGTAATTACAGCAGCAAAAACAATAAAATCTCATTGGACCGGCGTGGTTAATTACATCAAATCTCATGTTACCAATGGTATCTTGGAGGGGTTGAATAGTTCAATTCAGACTCTCAAAAGAACTGCAAGAGGGTACAAAAATATTAAGAATTTTATGACTATGGTTTACCTGAGACTAGGTCAGCTTAACTTTGGGTTACCCACATGAAATAGCGAAGAACCTATTTCTTTAAGTATCAGATCATATTTTATACCTGTTTGGTAATTTCAGCCTGGATTAAATACTGCCTGTTGCCTGTATTTTCATAATATCCGTTTATCCCTTTTTCTGGATTTCCGGGAGAAACAGATGAACAATTATATGCCAGTCATTCCAATGTGGATATATGAATAATGAAGAAGTTGAGATCAATGATTACACCCTGAAACTCTCAGGTAATGTCGATGAGATTGAAAATTTGGAGGATGTCTTAAATAACCTCTCAACAATGGGTGACAAAAGTAAATTTAAGCAGTTTTTACTCTTTTCAATGCCTTTTGCACTACCATACAGCCATAATATCTATGTTTCAAAGGACGGCCTCGTTTATGTGGATATATTTGAAAAGGATGATATTACTCTGGAAACTCCTTTAAACTATGAAATTGGTAATATTCTGGATTTTTAAGTCAGAGTGTCCGGGTTATTTCAGCAGTTGTTCTTCATTGGCCCCCAAATTTGACACTTGATTCAAATATGTATTTTACACTCCCGAAATATACAAAAAAAAGTCGGAATTGAATTTGATCGTTAGTAGAATTTAAGGGTAAAATGAGAGTTATATTTTTAGATTATTCATACTGCATTAAATTCAGGCACCTAAATATATGAAGAAACAAGTCTCTCTTTTTCATTCAGAGCAATTGAACTGACGCCCTCTGTACTAAGCTCACTAAGAGAGTAATAGGAACCTCCTGATCTCTCTGCTATATCCCTGCAATAGCCAAGCTGAAATTTAATGAAGGAATTTTTAACGGATTCCGTATCTATTATTACAGTGTGAATTCTCTCATCCCGGAATCTCTCGGATATTGAGAAAATTTCTTCCTTAATGTTCTTCCCAAATCCGTAATTTGCCCTGCCGTCAGAGATGAGGATAATCAGAGGGATTATATCCTCCCTTTTTTTCTTCTCATTCATCAGGACCTCATAAGCCTTCATAAGACCGTGTGATAAGGGAGTTTTTCCTCCGGTGGGCATTTCCCTGAGATATTTATATGCCAGATCAACACTGTTACAGAGAGGCAGGACAACTTCCGCTTCACTGCCCCTGAATGCAACAATGCTGACTCTGTCCCTGTTTCTGTAGGCATCTTCAAGAAGCGAGAGAACCGCACCCTTTGCGCATTCCATCCTCTTATCCGCACCCATTGAGCCACTGATATCCACAACAAAGACACATGTTACAGAAACTTTTCCGACCCTTATCCTTTCACGTATGTCAGAGTCCTTAATTATAAGCCTGTTTCCGTTCTTCTGCCTTTTTTTCTGGTGGACAGATGCCACACGCATAGTTGCATCAAAAGCGATATCGTCCATATCCTTAGGCATGCAGATACGTGCATACCTCCCACGGTTCTTTTCAGAAAGAGTGTCCACACGCCTCCCGGATACATATAAACGCTTCATCCGGTCTTTGCATGAACTGTAGTTAATTCCTGATGTCTCGATAGGTCTTCCGATATCAAATACCATCTCCTGAGGAGGAGATCCGCTCGATGGAGGTATTTCGTTGTCGCGGTTCTCTTCCTCTTCAGGAAAATCGAAAGGTGGGATCTCCCCTGTCTCTTCAGGATTTTCATCCCTGTTTTCCGGCTGCTCCTCTACGTCCGGCTCATTATCGTTTTTTTTTGATCGTCCTGCATCATGTCATTGATCTTCTGCTGGTCAACCTGTGGGTCTTCAAAAGGTTTCCTTCTCATACGGTGCGGCAGGGCCAGGGCCATAGCCTCTCTGACATCCTCGGTTGTTACCTCCTCACGACCGTTAAAAGCAGAGATCGTCTTGGCGGTGCGGACAATTGTAATCTCAGCACGATGCGTCATAACTCCCATATCCACGCATGTTTGTGCTATCCTGTGTACAAGTTCATCAGAGATAACTACATTTGGCAGTATCTCCTTTGCAGAAACAATTCTCTCCCTGAAATGCTTCTGCTTCTGGTCATACTCCTCCATAAATGAGATTGGATCTGTCTCAAAGGCATCAGCAATATGTACAACCTCAACTCGTTCGCTGACATCGGCAATTCCCTCAACTGTAACCTGAAGCCCAAACCTGTCAAGAAGCTGAGGACGCAGTTCTCCTTCTTCAGGATTCATCGTTCCGATCAGTATGAATTTTGCCGGGTGTGAAAATGATATTCCTTCACGTTCGACAGAATTAACCCCCATGGCTGCGGAATCAAGCAGGATATCAACAACATGGTCATCCAGAAGGTTGACTTCATCAATATACAGGATTCCCCTGTTTACAGCCGCAAGAATTCCTGGCTCAAGGCATTTTGTTCCTTCCTTTATTGCCTCTTCAATGTCAATCGTTCCTATTACACGATCCTCAGTTGAGCCTAAAGGGAGTGTAACAACCTGTACTTTGCGTATTACGGTATCGGTGGATTCGCTATTATTTAATTTTTCATAGCATGAATCACAGAGTTCGTTTGGGTTATGTGGATTGCAGTTGAAAGGACAACCCTTTATGACCTCAATTTCCGGAAGAATTTCCGCAAGTGCTCTGACTGCGGTAGATTTGGCTGTGCCTTTTTCTCCCCTGACTAAAACTCCCCCTATCCGGGGATTAATTGCGTTAAGAATAAGTGCGAGTTTCATCTGGTCCTGCCCGACAATTGCTGTAAATGGCAGAATATTCCTGCGTATATGGTGAGTCATGTTCTAAAATTATTTAGTAATCAATGTTATTAAAATTTATTTTTTTATTACTCTTTAAAGTTTTATAATACTTAATTCAAAAATAGTCTAATAAAAATTTATTTTTTTAAAATTAATTGTTCAGACAGGTTTGCTTTTTTTGAAACTTATGCTGCTTATCCAGATCATGGCGGATGCGACAATTACAAGAACTGTTAAATTAAATCCCAGAGGGAATGCAGAATATCCAATCATAAGTCCCCTTAAGGCATCGACACCGTAAGTGAGCGGATCAATATATGAGAAAACCCTGATTGGTGCAGGAAGGTTTTCCACCGGAAAAAGGGCACCTGAGAGCAGAAAAATCGGGAATACTATGAAATTTGTCATTGTATTAAAACCATGCATGTCTTTCATCACAGAGGAGAGAATAAGCCCTATGCAGATGAAGATTATGGAAATCAGCAGCATTACAAAGACTGATATGAGAATGTCCGGCAGGGAAGGCAGATGAAAACCCAGGAATACCGAGATAAAGAGCATCATTAAAGCCTGGATTATAGAAGTTGTTGCTCCCCCGGAGATCCTGCCAAGTACTATAGAAACCCTGCTTGCCGGAGTTACCATGACCTCTTTTAAAAATCCAAACTGCCTGTCCATCAGAACAGACATCCCGACAAATGCTCCTGTAAAGAGAAGGGTCATTCCAAGTATGCCGGGCACCAGGTACTGAAGATATCCGACACTTTCCGGAAGCCCCGGTACCTCTACCCTCCTAAATCCAAGTCCCAGAAAAACAAGCATAAACGCCGGCATTGCTATAGCCCCGACAACGCGGGATTTTGCACGGACAAACTTTTTCATCTCCCTTAGCCACAGGACATAAACTGCAACCGGCTGGATCATCTCATCATCCTCCTTCTCATTCCTGCATGGATATGGGCATGCCTGCTGCCTTCCTCCTCACGAATGCCGCTTCCGGTAAGGTGAATAAAAACATCCTCAAGGCTTGGCTTTCTCAGGTTTACGGAATTAATTTCAACTCCCATTTTCTGTGCCAGTAAAAACAGTTCCGGGATTTTATTCTCGCCTTCTGTTATTGTTAACAATACTGTATCCCCTTTTTGTGTCAGATCTTTTATCTTTATCTTCTCCTCAAGAGCTCTGAGAAATGTAACTTTCTCTCCCGGAATTTTTAGTGTAATAATATCTCCTTCAAGCTGGTTTTTTAGGCTTTCCGGAGAATCAAGCGAGATGATTTTTCCGTTATCAATAATTGCTATTCTCTCGCAGAGATAATCAGCTTCCTCCATATAATGGGTTGTAAGAATAATGGAGAGGTCATACTTATTATTGAGGTCTTTTATGTAATCCCAGATCTTTCTTCTTGTCTGTGCATCAAGGCCAAGAGTCGGTTCATCAAGAAAGAGTACCTTTGGGTGGTGAATCAGCCCTCTTGCAATCTCAAGCCGCCTCTTCATCCCTCCGGAATAATATTCCACAAGAACGCCGGCCTTTTCAGTAAGCCCGACAACCTCAAGAACCTCTTTTATTCTCCTCTTTCTCTCATCGGCATTTATGCTGTACATCATGGCATGGAACTCCAGGTTTTCCCAGCCCGTAAGACCGATATCAAGTGAAGGTTCCTGGAATATTATGCCGATATTCCGCCTGACATCATCAGGTTTTTTTACAATGTCGTAGCCTTCAATTTCAGCTTTTCCGGAAGTCGGAAGCAGAAGAGTTGTAAGCATATTGATGATAGTTGTCTTACCGGCACCGTTTGGCCCAAGGAGTCCGAAAAGTTCTCCTTTTTTTACAGAAAAGGATACATTGTCAACTGCGGTAAGATCCCCGAATATCTTGGTTATTTCTTTTAGTTCAATTGAATTCATCTGTATTGTCTCCACAGAATTAATGTAAATAAAAATATGAAGGCTATAATCCTGACAACAGAACGTGTTTGGATTATTTACCCGGTAATTTTGGAAAATATGTTGCGCCGACGGTTTTATCCTTTTTTAGTCCCTAGAATTTATCTGAAATATTATAATGCTTCATCTGTGGCTTTCACCGGTACTATCACCGGATTTCCGAAATTGTCATAGAGAAAAGAAGCTTCAACTCCATAAACATCCTTTATGGCTTCAGGAGTAAAGAGATCCTTTGGTTTTCCAATTCCGTAAATTGTGCCTTTTCTTATCATTGCAACCGTATCAGCGTACCGTGCTGCAAGGTTTATGTCATGAATTGCCATTACAACAGAAATCCCTGAATTTTTCACAAGTGCGGAGATTGTCTCCATGGTATCGAGCTGGTGCCGCAGATCAAGACTGCTTGTCGGTTCATCGAGAAGCAGAACCTCAGGTTCCTGTGCAAGGGCACGTGCAATGAATACCTTCTGCCTCTGGCCGCCGCTTAATTCCCAGATGTCATCCATTGCAAGAGGTTCTATACTCATTTTATCGAGAACTCCACTCACCACATCCAGATCATGTGATGATGGTCTCCAGCCCATATGGACACGCCGGCCCATAAGAACAGTATCATAAACGGTCATTGGCATCCCCATTGCCTCTGACTGCGGTACATAGCCGATTCTTCTTGCAACATCGGATATCTGCATCTTCTGCAGTTCTTCCTCATCCATTACGATTCTGCCGCCCGGTCTTAGAATCTGATTGATACATTTTATCAATGTGCTCTTTCCCGAACCGTTAGGCCCAAGCAGACCAAGGAATTTTCCTTTACCTACATTAAATGTAAGATCATTAAGAACAGGAGTACTCCGGTATGAGAACCCGAGATCCTGAATTACAATTTTTACCAGAATGTTCCCCTCCTTCTAATAAACAGATATATGAAAAACGGCACTCCGATAAAAGCAGTCATAATGCCGATTGGTATTACAAGCGGTGCAAATACCGCCCTTGCAAAGGCATCCGCACTTATAAGAATCAGACCTCCCATAAGGCCGGATGCAGGAATCAAAAACCTGTGATCTGCTCCGATGATCATACGGCATATATGCGGCCCTACAAGTCCGATAAAGCCGATTGTCCCTGTAAAACAGATGATTCCGGCTGTAATCAGGGCTGTTAATACCATAGTTACTATACGGACCCTTGTTATATCAACGCCCATACTTTTTGCGGCCTCGTCGCCTGAACCCATGACATTGAGGTCCATTGAATACCACATTATCACCGGAATCGTAACTACGAGAATCAGTGTTACAATTTCAATCGATAGCCAGTTGGCTTTTCCAAGGCTGCCCATTGTCCAGAATACAAGCTGCTGGAGGGCATCGGCGGTCCCGATAAACTGTATGAAGGATGTCATTGCCCCAAAAAGATAGCTGATGGCAATTCCTGCCATGATTATCGCCCCTGCCGTAAACCTTTTGGCATATGCAAGGCTGTAAATTGCAAAGGAGGAGATGAGAGTAAATATAAAGGCATTTATCACGACAATATAACTCCCTCCGACAATACCTGCACCAAGTATTATTGCCAGTGATGCCCCGAAAGTTGCTGAAGTTGATATTCCAAGAGTAAAAGGACTTGCAAGCGGGTTTTTCAGTACTGCCTGCAGGACAGTTCCGGATATTCCAAGGCCGATCCCGGCAAGAAGTCCCATTAGTATTCTTGGAAGCCTCACATTCCATACGACAAGATCGGCTGTTGAGGTGCCGGGATTTAGAATTCCATAAATTATAATTGAGTATACATCAGCAATGGTCATATCATATGATCCTATTGTAACTGATACACCCATTACGATAACAAGAGCAATTATTATGGCTAATAGGAAAAATATTTTTTTCCTGATAAATTTCAGGTATCTGCCTTTGGATATTTCTTCCATTGATAATTATTCTCCTGCCTAATCGGGGTAGCTAAATACGCCGTTTTTGGTCACATCATAGGAAGATCCGAGGAAATCCGTTACAAACTCCTGGTGTATGGCTGATGGATCAATATCCTCAAAATATTCCGGATAGAACCATTTTGCAACTCTGGCACGTGCTGCCGGGTATGTAAGTCCGTTTGTGTAGCGGTAGCTGAGGACATAAATGCGGTTGTTCTTCACTGCCGGAAGTTCCTGCAGTGCCGGATGGGACATTAGCTCATTATACTGGGCACTAAGTTCACTCATATCATCTGAGTCATAACTGCCTGTATAGGAAACACCAAGAATTACATCAGGGTTCTGCTGTACAAGCCATTCAATATCAACAGTTCCCTGTGGACTGTTAAGGTCGGATGCTACATTGATGCCGTCTGCATCAGTGCAGTAATAGCTGTAATGCTCGGCATCAGATACTGTCCTTCGTTCATTGTTTCTGTCAGTATAGCTTGTTGACCAGACATCGACGAAAACACGGACTTTTTCATCTTCAGGGATCTCATCCAGCCTTTTATCAATCTCTTCCATCCATCCGTCATGCCACTCTTCGTAAGCTGCTGAATTGTCAGTGTGATTGATAAGATAACCCATTTTATTCATCTCAGGTACAAGCGACCAGGGTCTGATGAAATCAAGGCGTATTACAGGAACACCATCCGGCATTCTGTCCTCAAAAAATTCAGCACCCGGCCCGAGTTCAGTATATGTCAGTAGGGCATCCGGCTCGCATTCAAGAATTTTCTCAAAGTCAGGCTCATATGGTCCTCCTCCTCCGATATTAACCTTGTTGCCCAGTTCGGGAATGACACAGGCATCACTCATTGCACTGTTTGCAACTCCTACAACTGTATCTTCAGCATCAAGGGCTCCCATGGCGTGGAAGTTGTATGCAACAACACGCTCAAGTGGCTCTACAATCGTAATCTCCCGGCCTGTTGAATCTGTTATCCTTCGCGGGTATTCGGGATAACTGATGACAGCCTCTTTTAGCTGATCAGCTGAGAGATGTTCATCTCCTGAACCAAGGTACTCTGAGGAGAAGTAATCAAGGATCTCTTCTCTCAGGATTTCCTGCGCATATGCCTGGATTTCATCACTGGTCTGCGGGACATTTTCGTTATCTGAAGCAGCAGCAGGCATTACAGATAAAGTGATTATTGCAAATATGCAGAGTAATGCGGTCATAAATCCGGATTTCATTACTTAAACCTCCTGATCACGTATATGCAGGCCAGAGCCGACAGTGCAGCCAGGACCTGAAATGAAGCAAATCCGGGTGACTTCTGGTTACTTTTCAGGTCAGATGTATCCGCACCCGGTGTAGTCAGAAGTGTTTCTTCAGTACTTCCCTTAAGTCCGGAAGAAAAGTCCTCCCATTCTCCATAGAGATAGCCGCAGCCATCTTCAGGCATTTTGATGGAATATACGATCTCTTCTTCTCCGGTTACGGCAAAGATAACATTCTGCCCGTCTGTTTTAACAGCATCTGCGGGATGTTCTGAACCGGCATAATCAAATCCTTCCGGGATTTTTTCAATAATTCCGCCATAATAAGAAGGAGGAAGGCTTACTGTCATGGTAACCGTCTCACCTCCCTGGGGAGTTTCCGGCTGGATATCACGTGTAACCTGCATCCCGCCTGCGAGAGCAGGAGCAGAGATCAGAGATAAGAAAAGAAACACAATTATTGTTTTCTCTATTGTCGGATGAAATCTCATGTATTATTATGTCACTGCATTTTTTAAAAATGTGTCTTTTTGTATTAACTATTGTTACAAATTATGATGTTTGTCAATACTATATTTGAATAATGAACTATTTTATTTTAAAAAAATAATTTTGTTGAATTAAGTGTGAATTTGTCTGATATATTGCTGGTATTGTTTTAATATGATTGACCGGGTATTTTTCTCCCGGATTTTTTCCATCTTATTTTTTCGCTTATAATCTCTCCTCAATATCACCTTCCATCTCCATATAGGCCTGGCGGAGTTTTTCAAGTTCCTCCTCTGTTGCTTCCCAGTAACCCCTCTGCTCCGCTTCCATCAGGCGTTCAGTCAGCCCAAGGGCTGCAAACCGGTTATTTTCCATAAGCCTCTTACGCATCTCCTCATCATACACAAATCTTTCCGCAATAGACGACCAGATCCAGTTTTCAACCGCATGGGTAGTCGCTGCAAATCCGAGGGTTATATAGACCCTCTCCTCAATCTGCTGAGCCCCGTGGTAATCATGCTTAAGCATCTCATCTATCCATTTCGGGTTTAAAAGCCTGGTGCGGGTACCGCGTTTGATGACATCCTTAACATCCTCTGTATAGACAGCCTCCTTTGTTGTATCAGAGATCATGAGCATCGGTGTTTTGCCGGATACTGTCTCAACGGCCTTGTTAAGCCCGCCGAAATATTCAAAATAGTGGTCAAGATCAACTATCTCGCGGTCATGCCTGTCGCGGATCTGGGATACTATCTCAACCGATTTTACATTATTCTCATACAGTGCCCTCTGGCTCTGACCGTGAATATTATCGGTATATATGTGTGACATGGAAGACATGTAAACCTCAGCGAGGTCCTCTTCACTCTTCCAGACAGAATCTTCCATAAGACCCAGTATCCGTGTTCCGTATTCACCCCCGTGAGGGCCGTAGATCCTTGCGGTTGACAATTTCTTTGCGGTCTTTTCATCAAGCAGGCCTTCAGTCAGCTGTTCTGTAAGGCTTTGCATATTTTCGGTGGAATGCTTCTTTACATAATTCATCTCATCAGATTCATCAAGTGCTGAAACAAGGGCAACAGCCTTATTGATCATCTGCATGATGTTTGGGAACATGTCACGGAAAAAGCCGCATATGCTCACATGGCAGTCAATCCTTGGCCTGCCAAGCTCTTCCATCGGAACAACCTTTAGTTCGGGTGACCATGAGCCGGCTTTTCTTGTAACCCTGACACCCATATAAGAGAGGATCTGCCCGACTGTCTCCCCTCCGCTGTTGCTTGTCTCAAAACCCCACAGGACTGTTCCTACTCTCTCCGGGTACTTTCCTTCTTCATTAAGGTATTTCTGAATCGTATTCTCTGCAATCTCCTGTCCCCGTTCAAAAGCTGTCTGTGTAGGGATTTTTGTCGGATCAAACTGAAGAAGGTTGCCTCCGGTCGGGAGCACTTCCGGTTTGCGTATAACATCGCCCCCGACCCTCGGTGCGATAAACTCCGTATTCAGCCCCCTGATGCAGTTTTCAAGCTCAAGGCCGTTGTCGGCATAGTCGCCTGCAAGTGTAAGGCCGAGATTAAGGGTATTTCTCAGGTCGTCATGGAGCTCTTCGCCTGTTCCTGAGAAGACAACAGCTTCATCAATGCCCTGTTCAACCAGAACACTGACAATTTCAGAGCATTTTTTGTCAATGCTGTCAAGAACAGTTGCATAATTTCCTTTATCCCTTATTGCCTCATCATAGGGGATTTTTTGTGATTCTGCAATTATCCTGTTGAGGGATTTTGCTCCGTCCCTGTCATACCGGATTGTAAATTCAATATAATGCTTATATGCCTCAGGTTTGTACATTTCACCGAGAGTATGAAGGCCCTGGGGAATTATTGACCTCTTCATCTCATAGACCTGTTCATGAATTGCATGTATGCTGTCCAGGTCAAAATGAAGCTCTTCTGCAATCTCAAAGATCTTCTCTTCCGTTCTTTTTACCCTGACTTCCTGTGAGAGCCTTTCTGCCTCTTCATGCTCTGCGATTAAATCTTCCAGTTCTATATACTTCTCATAGAGATCGGATGTTGTAAACGGCGGAGAATTGTAGCTGAGCATTGTGCCGTAAAGCCTCCTTTTGGCAATTGTAGCCTCGGAGGTGTTTGTCACCGAATATATGTAAAGGTGCGGCATATTGCCTATGAGAATGTCCGGGAAGCATTTACTGCTCATTCCGATCTCTTTTCCTTTTGTAAATTCGGCAAGCCCGTGGGTTCCGACATGGAATACAAGATCTGCCCCCCATACTGTCTCAAGCCAGCGGTAGAATGCTATGTACTGGTGATGCGGCGGTTTTGTCTTGTCATGTGCAGCCTTTGCTACATCATCTTCGGTCAGGGGAGGGCGTGCAGGCTGAATAGCAACAAGGACATTTCCATACTGCATTCCGGGAAGGATAAACCTGTCATTAAGGGTCATGACATTACCGGGAGCAGTTCCCCATGCCTCATTGACGTCATCCCGGACATCTGGCGGGAAAGAGTTGAAATATTCCAGGTAAGATGATAAATCCCATGAAAAACTGTTCTCTGCTGTTTTTGATATGTCGAACCATGAGCCGGAATTGACAATGCAGTTCTCCTCAAAGATCTCATGAAGTTTTCCTTCAGGTATATCGACATTATATCCGTTATCCTTCAGCTTTTCAAGCATACGCTTTACACTGACGAAAGTGTCAAGATAGGAGGCACCTCCTGTGTTGCCTTCACCCGGAGGATAGCTGTATATAATTATGGCTACCTTTTTTTCACTGTTCATCAGCCTTTTAAGTCTGAGCCATTTGAGTATCCTTCCGGAGATCTTTTCAATCCTTTCCGGAATAACCTGTATTTCACTGCATTCTTCACCTTCAATCTCGACTGGCATAAGACCGCATATTGGAATTGGCTCTATACAACCGTCAAGTTCAGGCCAGATAACCGACATTATAGAGGCAACAGGTGAAATTCCGGCGATCGAATCCTCCCATTCGGAAACATCCTGGCCGAAGAGTGATACCGGCGCAAATACCGGGACATTGAGTTTTTTTAGAAGGATCTGTGTTATTTCCGGGTTTCCGCCAAGTGGGCCGCCGTTGATCCTGAACCATTTCAGGTTAATGATTCCGTCAACGAGCGGTTTTTCACCGTCCATAAAGTATTTCTCAATGGAATGGATGTTGTTCTCCGGGTTTGCATATACAGGTATTATATTGCATTCGGGAAGTGCTCCGATGAGCCCTTTTATTGACGGGATATTCTGGTCAAGGTGCATTCCGCCGTGAAATATTATGCCAAGTGTCGGCTTTTCCGGGTTGTATCCCGATGCAGCAAAGTATTCGTCCCGTTCTGTGTAATATCCCAGGTCGGGGTGAAATATTGCGTAATCCGGATGGTGAAGAGGGGGGTTTGGTGCAGGAAGGCCGGTCTGCCCGAGGTATCTCCTGAGCAGAAGTATAAACATCTGCGAGTAATTCTCCAGTCCTCCCTCGCGCCAGTACTGGATACACTGCAGATAATTTGCAATATCCTCACGGTTCAGTGAGCCTGAACTTTCGGAGAGCATATCCTTCATTATCTTCCGCCTGTCCTCCGGCGGTGCATTCTCATCTTTCTCTTTTTCTGGAGGACGGGCTGTATCGTCTTTAAAAACCGTTGGCTCTGATTTTTCCTTGTTTGCCCGTGATTTTGCAAGAATTTCCTTCCCCGACATCGCCCCGAGGCGTGTGATTTCAAAGAGATTGCTCCACGGTCCCATCATGTTAAGGCAGACTGAGTTTTTATCTCTGAGAGCCTTTATGGCAAGTTCATTTGCCCTGCCCACGCCTCTTATATCAAGCAGAACGCAGTCTGAAGATTGGAGATGCCTGATTACAGTCTCCTCATCTATGTTTTCGTTCTGTATCTGGTGCGGGTAATACAGCCGGAAATCGATATCAATCCCGAAATTTTTCCGGATTTTATGTGCAGCCTCAATGATCGAAGGTGATGATACAGTTGAGATGCATGTAATTTTTATCATGGTGACACATCCATATTAATATGTAGCAACAAATACTATTTATCACAGTATTATTGTGATTTTTAATGATTGTAACGTCTGAAAAATTATAATTATGATTCAGGCAACCGGGAGTCCCGAAAATCTGGAGTTTTACGGTTCCGGTTTACTGAATATTCGCAGAAATAAGGAGAAAAAAGATTATGGCAATGGAAAGACGGCCCGGATATGATATGAATTTCCCTGATGAGCTGGCAGGTGCGATGAGAAGAGCTGAGAAACTTGGTGTAAATTATCCGGAGGGCTATTATGAGGATATGGCCCGGAAGTACAGTACCGATAATGTCCCTTACCCGTATATTGTGAGGCATATCGGAATTCCACGGATTATGAAGCATTTCTTCTATGGAAATGCGCATAAAATCAGAGGGAATTTTCTCGATTACGGATGCGGAACAGGGGATGCAATCCGCCAGCTTATCCGTGACGGCTATCCGTCTGAGAAGGTTCACGGATTTGATGTAAATGACGGGAGCATCAGCCTTGGGGCTGATATTTACCTTGATGAGGAGTTTATCCGGAAGCTTACTACTGTTGCACCTGAGTTCCCGGAAACATCTGAGGTTTATGATCTTGTCTATTCAGGAAGTGTTGTGCATGTTATAAGGGATGAGGATGAGTTCAGGCAATACCTGAATAATGCCTGTAATGCTCTAAAAAAAGACGGGATATTTTTCGGTTCAACACTCGGACTTGAGGAATTTGCTGATAAGAGAAACGGACAGGGTCCTCCGAGGCTGATGAGATCTTCTGAACTTTATGACGCATTTTCCAAAGCCGGCTTTTCCGGCATCAGAATAATTACTGAGGAGATGCCGGATATGAGGAGGAGATCTGCCGGGAATATGTGTCTGTATCAGTTTTACGCCCGGAAATAAAGATCTTAATTTTAATTTTTTTTGTCAGATAAGAGTTCTCCATTTTTAATTATTCTTCCACCTGAAGATGAACAGAAGAAGAATATACTTCAGATAGGCTTTCATTCACTACAGGAATGAATGAATCTGGCTAAAATAGAGAGGGCCTGTTTAAACAAATGTGTCCGGATAAGTATCTCTGAATGAATTTGAAAGTTGTAAAGGGATTTACATCCCAAAAATGATATTTTCAGGGTTCTATAGGTACTTCAACCCTGGCAATCTTCTGCCCTTCCTTTGTGACAAAGTCAAGGAAGAAGGTAGATCCTATACATTTTGTCTGGTTAATACCACTATTTGTAGTGGAGCCTTTACGGTCAATATATACCATATTTGGAGTAAGCTCATGGGTATAGCAGTTTTCCGTACTGATAAGTGCAATATCCCCCGGAGCAAATCTACCTATTTCTCTTCCACCTTTGTAATCATACCATTCATTACCTTCTCCGTCAGTGATAAGCAGAGGGCTTATCTCAGTTAC
Source organism: Methanoplanus limicola DSM 2279 (assembly GCF_000243255.1). Taxonomy (NCBI): domain Archaea; kingdom Methanobacteriati; phylum Methanobacteriota; class Methanomicrobia; order Methanomicrobiales; family Methanomicrobiaceae; genus Methanoplanus; species Methanoplanus limicola. Next base: position 2,454,539 of record NZ_CM001436.1, on the reverse strand, counting down.
ATAGGACTGTGATTCTATACTGCCGTAATTGCTTGAAGGTGTCAGAAGAATCCTGAACTCTCCGACTGTGAGGGTGTCCCCGCCGTTGTGGTACATTGTCATACCGTCTGCAACACTGTATTCCACAGCAATTGCAGCCTGTGGAGCCATCTGCTGTGTTGATCCGATTCCTCCGGCATATGCACTGACAACGGCAGCGATGATAATCGTTACAACAAGCATCAGCATTACCCCGACAACCGGAGATACTGCCTCTTCATTTTTATAACCGTATTCTTTCATATTCATCCCCCCTGAACTGCAACATTGTCATCATATATCACTTTCCCGGACGGGGTGTGGAGAATCTTCACAGTGACGATATCTCCGTTTCTCAGATTATTCCAGTTATATCCCAAAACTGCCTGCATAGGATCGATACAATCACCGATTGTATAGCCGGTGCCATCTGTGTACACATATGTGGCATCAGGACCCGGCCCGTATCCGCCATATATTGCAGGGTCTACGTTGGGACCCCACGCTCCGCACGGGTACGCCCTCATTGAAGTTCCGGGTGAGATAGAATAGTTTCCAAACCACTGCTCTGGATTCTTGATATTGTTCATCCCAAATTCAATCCCTGTACCTGTTGCCCACGGAGCTACGCCGTGTTGAGTAGATGAATATTCAAAATTTTCTACCCCGGGGATGATATTTGTAGTATTCATAGTACCGTTTGCTTTCCATGAAGTTACAATCTTAAGGTCACTGCTTGGAATAGGCTCACTTACTCCGGTTACGACAAGTGAGAAGTAGCTCCCATAATAGTAACCGGTATTAATTATCTTTGTCTCAGCGGTCATCTGAGGAGCATTTTTCTCTCCTGCACCTAATCCTGTAGCAAAACCGCTGACAACAGCTGCTATAATGATAGTTACAACAAGCATCAGCATTACACCAACAACGGGTGATACAGCCTCCTCAAAATCCTTATTTTTCTCTTTCATAACAATTCTCCTCAATGCACATGTGAATTTTTCATCATCTCAGAGCAAAAGCCCGCGTGTTACTTTAGATTTAGTAACATGTTTATGACTTATCATAATATTTTAAGATCAATAGTATTAATAATTCATTGTTTTGTATTATCATTTTTAAAATTAGTTAATATGGTTAACACTAATGGAACATCACAATTGGTTAATTTGTGATATTTTAAACTTTTTTTAGTGTTAATTACAATCTGGGCGCTGTCACCGCCGTGTTAAAAATTAAAATTTTGTATAATGGTGTAAATGGTGGAATTAAACCATTCAATCTGAATAGAGGATAGATATTTCAGTCAGTTGACTGAAACGGCAATATTGAATATGTTATATTCCATTCTCACAGGTTCATCCAGCTCTATTGACAGTTTGCCGAGATCCCCTCCGTCGGCATTAGAATAGCATGACAGATTGCAGATATTGTCAAACCCTTTGGATTCTATCTCCATCAGTTCCGAATTAATATTAAGCCAGACCGGATCATCTGCCCCTGAAATATTATCATAAATTCTGAATTCTGCATAACTGTCAGTGAAATTGGACGATATCACCTCGGACTCAAGAGTCAGTTTTGCCATTCCGTTTCCGCTTGTGTAATCATCGTCACCTTCAACCATATTTACAATTGTAAATTCCAGTCCTGAACAGTTCTGGTACACTCTGCCTGTCAGGTTTCCCAGGAGATCCTTTTCGAATTCAACCGAAGTATCGTAATCGATATCCACAAAGGACGAAAAAAATCCGGAACTGCTCTTAATATCATCTTCCACCCTGGACATATCGGTATACTGCAGCGGAGTATTCTCCCCGTATTCTGTCGTGAGGTTGACATAGCCGTACTGCCATGAATACCCCTGGTCCTGCCAGAAATTATTCAGCGGTGTATAAGATACAGATACAAGGGATGAATTCTGCACCCCTCCGGATGAATTAACGATGCCAAATAGTGTATCATCTGAATCCACCCTTAGAATACCTCCGGATTTCAGACCTGACAGAAAGATCTCACCTCCTCCCAGTTCAAAGTTCCTGCTGGATTTTCCTTCTGCCTTTCTCCATACAGCAGACTCTATGTCGGATGAGAAAGATAGAAACTCATCTTCTATCTCTCCGAGATGGTTTATCTCAGCCTGCTCTTTAAGGGACGGAACATATGTGCTGTAATAGAGAGCCATAAGAGTGATGGCCACAGCAAGAATCAGGAGCATTGCAATTACCGGTGCTATTCCTTCATCATTCTTCAATCCTCAACCCTCCCGAATAGAAGAACCGATCTTGAGCTTACAACCTGGATGTCCCATCCGCTTACATCTTCATCCGTTACAACAACCATGTAATCTCCGGGCATAAATGCCCTCAGTTCCGAATCATTGTTAACAACTAAATCCTGATTATACAGAACAAGCCTGCTGTTGTTTCCCGTTAAAATGACCTGAAGACTTCCCTTTACAAGAGTATCGCCGCCTTTATGCCAGAGAGTGACATTATGTCCGGAGTCACCTGTCGATCCCACCATAATGGTGGCTGATGGCTCCCTCTCCTGCGGTGCAAACTGTGAGGCTGACGCTGCAAAAATTGCAACAATAATTAATACAATGCTTATCATCAGCATTTCGCCCACAACAGACGAAACACCGCTTTCGTTATTATTGTCCATATTCATAACATCCTCTTTTAAATTATCACCGTAAACAAAACAACCGAAGCGGCCAGAAAGAGGACACTGTGCTTAAATCCGGCCATTATATTGTTTGAACTGAGCTGACCTGCCATAATTCCTGAAAACAGTCCGAGAATCATTGAAATATGAAACATATTTACGACATTTGAACTGATGTCCAGGTTCATGTCAAACCCTGAAAAACTATCAATGAAGGATACATTCAGCTGATAGGATGAATATAGGAAAATTCCGTATGAGAGATAAATGATCGCCACGTATATGAACGACACCCCGAATCTCTGTTTTTTCATCTTAAGGTAGTGTTCGAGATCACCAATGGCAATAATTAATATCTCCCGTAAATGATCCGTGACTTCACTTGCCTTCATAACAAGCGAGATTGCCCTTTTTACAGATACAAGCCCTATCCTCTCTTCAAGGTTATATAATGCATAAGATACGGTCTTTCCCATCTTAATCTCTTCAGATGCAATCTTTACCTCCGAAGTTAACACTCCGATCTTGCTTGTCGAAATAATATGGATGGCACTCTGAAGTGTCATTCCCATATCCTTCATATCTGACAGTTCCCTTAAAAATCCCGGCAGCTGTGCTTCAAACTGTTTCAGGTACCAGTTTCTCAGTTCATATGCCAGTGCAACCGGGACCATAACTGCGGAGATCAAAAGGCATATAAAAATTTCAAATGTGTAATCCGGAAATATTTCCGCTACATTTCCGTTCATATATGCAAGTGCAACCGCCGCTGCCGAGAGAAGCCCGAGGATAAGACCATACTGATAATCCGAGACATAAAACTTCAGCGGATTTTTCATTATTGATTTTATCCTGAGCATCTGTTTCTTTGATTTCAGGTTTTTCAGGAACTTCTCGTCAACCAGTTCCGAATCTTCGTCAGTAACAACCGAGTCCGTATATTCGGACTGCAAAACCCCTTTTGTGCTGACCTTAAGTCCGTCAGGCGGCATCAGGATATACAGGAGGTATATCATAACAGTTGCACCTATGGGCAGGCAGATATACATCAAAGGTTCAAGCATATCAACTGTAGCCTGTCCGCTCAGGTTCTGCGCAACTATCATAATCATAATGGCAATCGGTCCGGCAACAAAGGCCGTAACATAGATCTCGGCCATTATCTCCATCGTCTTTAATGTATTATCCAGTTCCTGAACTGCGGTCTCACGGTAATGGATGGACTTTGCAGCAAAGAATTCAGTCATACCTCCGCCGGTCCTGAATACCATTGCCAGGTCATTTAATAGATCACTAAAACCCGGAGACGGTGTGAAATTCTGGACCGTTCTCATGGCTGATGCGAGATCATCACCAAAATATTCCACATCCCTGACAATCATACCGCACTCTTTTGATACCTCTCCGTAAAGGTCCTCATTTTCAGATACATTCCTGAAAATGGAGAGAAGTGTCATAGTCGTCGAAAGTGCCTGCATATAGGTTACAGCATAAGGCAGATCAAGTTCAATCCTGGTTTTTCTTCCTCTGGCAACGAGTTCCGGGTATATATACCCGAAAATAAAAAATCCACCTACTATAAGCACAAAAAGAATTAAGGCTGCAACCTGTGGTGAGAATAGTGAGGCAGGATTTATCTCAATATCATACAGGATAAAAAAATTGACAAGTATGATATAATTTATTGCTATCAGCAGGCTTGCAGCTATAAGCAGCAGGAGATAATTCTCACTGCTTACAGGTATATGCGAAGCCCGAAGTGACCTCTTAAAATCTTCCGTATTAAGTGAAGAAATCAGAAAATTATTCCTTAAATTCATATCTGCCCTTCTTGGAATATTCATAAAATTCGGATGTAATCTCATCAGATTTACGAATGTTCCTTAAAAGAAGACTTTCAAGGATCTCTTTTCTCATCTGAATCTCCTGCTCCAGGTCATCCTGTGACCATCCGTGGCTGTATGCAATCTCCTTTAGAATGTTGGATTCACTGAAAATTCTCTGAAAACTGTCATCCGCCGGACTCCACCTGTAAAGGGTATTATGCTCTATAACACCCCTGTTTATGGTAATCTCATTTAACGAGATACACTTCCTCACCATTCTTCCGCCTATATACACAAGCTGCTGAATGATTATCAGGTCAAGAGCCTCAAACATGGCTGTTGCCACATTAATAGGATCTGTTGTAAGCCGGTTTATTGCCTGATCAACACCGCCTGCATGCAGGGTTGAATAAGTAGTGTGTCCTGTATTCATAGCCTGGAAAAGTGTCTGTGCTTCCGAACCCCTGACTTCACCGACAATGATGTACTCAGGCCGCTGTCTAAGGGCAGTCTTTAATAGAGAGAACATATCAACACTGCCTTTGCGTGATTCGGTAACCGTCTCCCTTGTTTTCATTGCCAGCCAGTTTTTATGCGGCATCTGGATCTCTCTTGTATCCTCAATCGATACAATCTTTGAGAACTGCGGGATAAACAGTGAAAGGGCGTTCATTGTTGAAGTTTTGCCGCTTGCCGTTCCGCCTACAACCAGTGCACTTTTTCTGCTTTCAACACACAGCCATATAAATGCCAGAATTTCAGGGTCGTATGTCCGGTAATCAATGAGATCTACCGGCGTTATCGGCTCGGTTTTGAACTTACGGATTGTAAATGAACTGCCTTTCGTTGAGACCACATCAGAGTAGGTGATCTGTGCCCTTGCACCGTCCGGAAGAGTGGCATCGACAAGCGGTGTTGTCAGGGACAACTGCTTATCGGCCTTCTGGGCGACTTTAAGGACAAATTTATTCAGTTCTTCCCCGGCGAAGGAAAGGTTTACGGGAAGGTTGGAATATTTCCTGTGGTAGATGAATACCGGAGAACCGGGGCCGTTGCATGTGATATCCTCGATATTTTCGTCATGCATCAGGGCGTCGAGTTTTCCGTAACCGTGAAAATTGCAGTCCAGATAATAACAGATAATACCCACCCTGTCGTCATCAATCTGCCTGTCAAAATTTTTTACGATTTTATGCACAGTGTCGTGATCAATTCTGATTTCATCCCTCTTTGCCTGTGTGTCATAAATCAGGACGGATCTTAACTCTGAATCGGCCTCTTCCAGAAGAAGCTGCTCTTTATTTGATATTTTAGGTTCACATACCCGGTAACTGAAATTCCTGTCTTCATCACGTATTATTACTGCATAGGAAAAAGGGGGTTTTAGCCAGTACCTTTCCAGTTCCTCATAATCACAAAGGAAGGATTCATCATTTCCTGACGGGATCTCCGGGTACTCATTTTCATAATAGTTCAGCGGGTCTAAAACTGATTTATCTGACTTCTTTCCCGTAAATCTGTTATATAATTTCAGTCTCTGTGAAAACCGGTTTTTATTTCCGGCATATTCTGTATCCGGTTCCGGTAAACTGTTCTCCACAGTGGCATTGTCCATGCATTCATTCTCTTCAGAATCACCTTTTTTAAAAAAGGAGGATTTACTTTTAATTTTGCATACTAGGTCCGACATGTTCGTTATCACCACCACGGTAAGAAATCATCATCTTCGTATTCATTATAACTGGTATACTGCTCTTCAGGATATTTCTGGGAATAGCCAAGAGATGTGATCCCTGATTTTACATTCAGGTCAACATTTACTCCGTTTCCATAGAGATCAATTCTGAAATCTCCGGTCTGCAGTACTTTCAGAGTCTGGTTTTCAGCGGTGGAGTACTGCCTCCCAAATCCGCTTTTTTCCAGAATATCACCGGTTTCGTAATCTGAGACAGTAATTTCCAAAAAAGAATTGTAGGGATCAAGTTCTTCAAGTGTGCTCTCGGTATTATATTCAACTATTAGTGGCCCTTTTCCGACATTTGCCCGAAGGCTCAGAGGAGTATAGACCATATCGATACTGCCGGAATAAAGGGTCTGTAATGCATCATTACCGGCTTCAGGTTCGGGGGGCTTTGAACTGTTTACTGATGTGTGGGAATAATAGGGGTCATCGGGTATGAACTGAGGAATTAAAAAAGCCGTATCCTCCATACCTTCAGAAACCGGATTTGATGACTGGTACGCGTTAATGGTGTTATCATCCGGAGAATTAGCATCTGCTGCTATCTGCTGTCCGGAATACCGGGTTTGAACAGGCATATCTCCGGCATATATCTCCTGACTGTCATTCTCAGGCGAGATTATTTTTATTAATGCAAAAGCACCGAGTACAATTGAAATAACCAGTGTGGCTATGATTGCTACAGCTATTATGGCTGTTATCCTGTCAATATCTAAATTATTATCCTTTAAACTCATTTCAGCAACTCTTTTATCTCAGCCTTAATTTTCTTAAATTTATGGTACAATTTCTATCAATGACCATGTTATTTAATGAAATTAAGAAAAGGAGAGGCATAATTCAGTTTCACCTGATTTTGCTATAATTTTTGCTCTCTCCTGTCGTTCTTCCTTTAGAATCATTGATTCAGGTTGTACCTGAATGTCATGCCCGGAATTATAATTGTTAAAGATCATATGATGTGATCTATATGTGTTGTAATATTTTATGCCGGCTGAACATAGTCCCGGAACCTTAACCGGAATATTTTATATCAGTATGAAATCTAATTGGCATAAGTAACAATAATCCTGATCTTCTTCATTTAATATGGTTTAGTCAAACTATTTAATAAATTTTTTGAAATTTGTATTACTGGTTGTGCATATATAATTGTGGTGTATCTTAAAATTATGAATAATTATTATATTTTATTTACTGTGTGGGGACCGGCAGGTGAAATAAGATTCATCCAGAGTTACTCCCACGGAAGTGGTGATTATACCAGGGACCGGAAAAATGGCTTGAAACAGATTTTGTTAAAGTTGTCGAAGGGATTATTAAAAAGCGTAATGAATCCGGTAATAAGTAATTGGTAAATTCAGATTTTTGTTCTATATGATTTTACATATATTTTAGGATTAACATTATTGTGTTTCCGCAGTTCCCCCAGGATTTTAAAATATAGCCTGCCGGAAAAAAAGTATGATAACCGGAGTAATCCGGTTATAGGAGGTATGCCTCGGCTTAAATGGAATATTCCTATCACAGAAGGGCGGTTACGCCGTCTGCCCATGTCTCAACCTTTGTCCTGATGGCTTCGTCCTGGTATGATGTCAGCCTTGCCTTATCCTTTGTGAGTGTGAGGTAGTAGATCTCTGAATTCGGGTCATGGCACTTAAGTGTGCATGAGAATGTGTCCTTTTCAGAGCTGTGGATGCAGTCGCCTCCGATGGCTGCTGCAAGGTCGGTGTCGGCAAGTACTGCTGTCACGGCAGCGTTGTATGCTGCAACTGTCGGGCACTTTACTGATAATGTGCCGACCGTCTTTGCGTCATTGTCCTCAAAGATGAATTTCGCATTGTAATACTCCTTTGATTTTTCAATGCCGTCAGTTTCCACACCGGACTGGTAATAACTGGTGCACTCAAAGGGGTTGTCAGCGATGAGGCTTGTTATTACAGACTGAAAGACCGTGAGATCATTTATACTGTCTGTGAATTCTCTTGTCGATGCCTTTGTGTTGCTTGTCTCGATAAAATCTGCCATTTGTCTGATTCTCCTGACTTTATCGCCTGCAAAAGCACCAAAACCCGCCCGCTGAATTTAACCGGTGATCAGGCCGGCTTACAATCAGCCCGGGTTTTAGTGCCGGCAGAGACCTTTGCAGGTCTGTGCCTGATCTGTCCGGACATCTTACAGACAATACATTGTGGCACTTATGCACTGATAAATCTGGCTTTACTTTGGGGTTATTTTCCGAAAATGCGCTGGATATGCCGGTGTGGTGTTAGGTAACAGCTATATAATTCCGGGCGTGAAAGTTCAGGGTGGCGCCTTTTTGCATGGTAATCTGCACAGACCTGTGCGGCCCGGAGAAAGTGTTCAGGTCTTATGTTTACAGCCGGAATTCTGTAATGGAGCCGCTTTCCGTCGAGATTTCCGGCTGTAAAGCTAAGCATATATCACTCCCCGGCTATACAATACTAAACAGGCTGTTCTGTAATATATGAGTAAATCAATGAGAACCGGCAGGATTGTGACTGAAATGAGATATAATGAGAGATTTCCGGAGAGCAGAAGCAGAGATGATAACCGGAATTTTAATGGAAATGCCGCTGAGACCCTTTATGAAACTTCACGTGATGTCAAGTGGATATGTGAGGCACTGCGCCGGATGGAGAGGAGGGATGAGGATTTTGAGAAGAGGCTCCGGAGGCTTGAGAGCTTTAAGTCGGAAAATGCCGGGATGGATAAGAAGGATAGGCAGATTTCCGCCGGAATCGGGGCCGGTGCAGGCAGTCTTGCGGCAGTTCTTCTGAAGGTTATAGGCGGGGGTTGACTCTGCCGGCAGTGCCTTTTTTCTCAGGCTGAAACGGAACGGGTGCCCACTCCCTTCTTGTGAAATCCTGTTTTCCGGAAATGAATAAGTCTCATATCCTGCCTTTTTTTGCGGTTTAATTCTCTCAATGCTGTTTCTGATCAGGTATATATACTGTCATCCCTGATTATACAGAATAAGGAGACAGTAACAGAATGGAAATGAAGTGGTTTGTATTTATTGCGCTAATTATGGCTCTGATGATCACGGTATGTCCTGCATGTGCACAGCCGGACGGCAAAGGCGGCAGTCCGGAGAAGTTCAAAGCAGGTGCAGATGATACAGGCTCTGATAATTCCAAAGGACCAAAACCGTCTGAAACCGGATTTGATCCGGAAAGCAGCTCCGGAAAATACGATACTCCGGGCAATGTGAGCAGACCTTCTGAAGCACCGGGTGCCGGTAAACAGGTGAATAATTCCGCCGGGAAGTCCAATGCAGTGAACGCCCCGGCTCTGAAAGCTGAAAATCGCGAGAGGAATGAGTATACTGTCAGGGCCGCAGTTCATAACCTTCTCGCATATGGTAATGTATCAGGCGGAATCGGCAGTCAGATATCTGAGGTAGCATCCGGATTCAACAATTCTGTAAATGCTGCATATATGGCCGAAGAGAAGATCAGGAACAGAAATCAGCTTGTCAGGTTCCTATTTGGTGGCGATAAAACGGCCGCTGAAGCTATAAACCGGCAGGTTGAGGAGAACAGGGTACGGATAGAACAGCTTGAGGGCGAAATATCGTCATGCAACTGCAGCGAGGATACAAAGACAATGCTCAGTCAACAGGTAAGAATCCTTAACGAAGAGAATGCCAGACTGAACGCGACTGCCGGGCAGGAACTCTCGGATAAAGGTCTGTTTGGATTTATTTTATAATTTTTTTTTCAGACCGGACAGCAGAAGTACAGGTGGTAACCGGAATTTTAACGAAAGAGCAGTTGAGGTCCTTTATTAGACTTCAGGTGATGTGAAGTGGATATGTGAGGCTCTTCGCCGGATGGAGAGGAAGGATGAAGATTTTGAGAAGAGGCTTAGAAAACCTGAGACTTTCCGGTCGGAAACTACCGGCATGGATGAGAAGGAGAGGCAGATCTCAGCCGGAATCGCGGCCGGTGCAGGCAGCTTTGCTGCCATTCTTCTGAGGGTTATTGGTGGGGGTAATGCCTGTATGAAATAGCCAAATCTTCCGGCACAGAAATATTTATCAGATTATATGTACATAAACAGGTACATGAGAAGCATAAGCATATCTGATTCCACTTATGATGATCTCAAAAAGCTGAAGAAACCGGATATGAGTTTTTCAGATGCAATTGATATTCTCCTTGAAAAACAGAAGACAGGAACAGATCGGTTTTTTGGAGTGCTTGCCGGGAGTCCGGTACTTGATGAGATCCAGAAATTAACTGAGGAAAACCGGCACAATGCAAAATTTCGTATATGATATTACTGGATACATCCTGTCTTATTGATTTTTTCCGTGGTAGTCCGGAAGCATATTCCTGCATCAAAGGAAGAAGTTATGCAGTTACAGCAATTTCCTGCCATGAGATACTTGCAGGAGTAAAGAGAACAAAAGCTAAAAGGGAAGAAGAATTCTTCAGGGACTTTTTTAAAGAAGTAATTGTTCTTGAATATACTATTGAAGCAGCTGAAGAATCAAGTTCTGTCTCAGCGAGCCTTGCAGCTTTAGGTAAACCTGTAAATGCTTTGGATATACTAATTGCCGGAACAGCTATATCAGAGGGTATAAGAGATATTCATATAAGTCAGTTTAAGGGATCTGGACTGAAAAATTGCATACATTTTTGAGTGTACGTATTAATTAGTAATATTTTCCGATTAAATTAACAGGATTTAGAAATTCTAAAAGAAGATACTTCGCGCAGATTAGGAAATAAGAGGTAAAATGTTGCTATCTCAAGCCATTTTCTAAGCTGTATTATGTCAAATGTAAAATAATGGCATATTAAACGTATTTTTAGAATTTTTGAATACAGCTATCGCTAAGGCTAACGACTCAAATATTGTTGGATTGACTTCTACTCTTTAAAAGCCAACATATTTGAGTGAAATTCGGTCGTATCCTTTATGTCGGCTACATGCAAGTCGCCGCAATGAATCTTCCAATTTTTTCCATCTTTCACCAACACTCTCTTTTCCAAAGATACTCTGATCAATGATACTCAGGAACTCGTGAGCTTTCTCTGCAAAAACTTTAGACCATAACAATGGACCATAACGAGGTTTTTCATCTTCATCAAGTGATGCTACCATTTTTTTGTACAGATTTCTGCTCAAAACAAGCCTTATTAACATAGAATAGACATGGATCAGAGCAAGCGGTTCCCTGGCTAAAAGAAATTTCCCAAGATCATAGTCACTTTTCATCTCCTTGAATAACAGCTCAATTATCCATCGATACCGATATAGCTGATAAATCTCGTCCTTTTTGTAAGCATCACCAGGTAAGTTTGTTACATAATTATGCCAAATCTTGTCATTTTCATCCCAGAAACAGACGACTCTGAAATCTGCATTAATCTTTTTTTGCCCCATGGTTTTTCTTTATCTCTTCCAGTAAAGGTGCATATTAGCTCAATTTCATCGCTTTTTGGAACTTTCTCAAGAAAGTCTCCTAAATTCATTCCTTTTTCAAAAATACTATCAAAAATCTTAGATTCTGATACAATTTCTTTTAATTTTGGTTTGGCTGAATTCTTGACCCGACTAACAAAAAATCCTCCTCTTTCATTGATGTTTGCCAAAACATAATGCGAATAATAGCCTAAATCAAAAAGGAAAAGAACGTCTTTTATGTTCCCATCAATCCTGATTTTCTTGTAGTCATGCGTTTTTTCATCAGTAATTTCAAATGATTTAAGTGAATGTGATACAGCACTATATACTGCATGAATTTTCAATCCCGCAGCTTCACTACGTGATCTTGCCGGTGGAAATTCCTCTGCAAGTTTTTTGCTCAATCGAACGATGCTGCTGTCCTGTATCAAGATATCTTTCAGGATCCCAACCGGACCCTTTAATCTTGCAGGTGAATCTGCAAAGGTTATATTGATATAGTGATCCAGCATCGCTCGTAAGAAAAGAGCCATATTACTGTCAAAACGATTGTGAAAACTCTGATATCTAATCTCTTTTGTCCCTGCAGATTTCCCACCCAGGTCTTGATAGTCACGATGAATTTCTTCAAGTGTAGGTTTACAGTGACTACTGATTCCAAAAATAAGGACGTATAAGAGATATGTCGGATCTAATTTCCTCATTCTCTTAATAAATCCATTACTGCGTGCCTTTTCCATAATAACTTCAGGAGGGAGTAATTTCTCCTGCCAATTCCTCAGGGAATTGTTATCATCTTTTTGCTGATGATTCATATTTCCAGGTTCCGCGAAGCGGCGCGCGAAAGTATATAAAGGTTCCGATCTGTTGTGGGGTGTGGGATTATTGGGGAGTAATACTCAAAAATGAAATATTGATGACTTCACGCTAAAAGTGACTTATATGAAGAGATATTGCAACACGGGATTCTGATTTTTTGGTAATTGGGAAAGTTACAGATCTTAATATCTGTATTTACTGAATTTAAATTTCAGAATATTTTGTCTGATTGCCTGATTTATGGCATATATTCAGGTCCATAGTTTTTTGATTTTTATGAAAAAAAGATCACCATTAACCGGATGAAGCTTTAAACTCATAATCAGATTTTTTTAAATTTTACGGTAATATTTTATGGCACCCGGAATTACAGAGATGCTTATAGTCGGATTTGCAATAGGCCTTACAGGAGCACTCGCACCCGGTCCGACACTTGTTGCAGCTATTAATTCAACTCTTAAATCCGGGTGGAGAGCAGGGCCGCTTGTCACACTGGGACATGCAATAGCTGAAATCTTTATGATCGTTTTTGTCCTCACCGGCCTTTATGTATTTCTGGACGAGTACTCTTTATTAATTGTCCTTACAGGTGGAATTGCCCTGATTGTTTTTGGTGTTCTGACTGTAATGGATTCAAAAAATGTATCGGTTAACCTCTCAGGCAGTTCTGAAACGGCCAAAAATCCGGTCACTGCCGGAATTGTAACCTCTGCTTCAAACCCTTACTTCTGGATATGGTGGTTTACAGTCGGAAGTGCACTTCTGCTGACAGCAGTTTCCGGAGGGGTTATTGTATTTCTGGCGTTTATTATCGGGCACTGGGCAGCGGATCTGGGCTGGTTTACCCTTGTATCCACCGGAGTTCACAGGGGACGGTTCTTACTTAAGCAAAGGGAATACCGGATTCTGCTTACAGCCTGCGGGATTTTTCTGATTGGTTTTGGAATATATTTCCTGATTTCCGGAATGAATCTGTGATTTCAAAAAAGTTATAGTTCCGGATTATTTTAATGGTTGATTACTTCAATACCCGGAACCCTTGAAAAATCACGGGTATTATTGGTGACAACTCCTGCATTATGATATATTGCTATGGCTGCTATCAGCTCATCGAATTTGCCAATCGGAGTGCCTTTTTTTTCAAGAGCAGCAGAGATCTTACCATATGAATCATAATAATCTCTGTTAAATTCAAGAACTGGAATTAATTTTAAAATATAATCTATCTTTTCTATTGACCTGTGAGGATTATCACTTTTATGTGCACCCTTGTATAGCTCAAAAACATTTGCAAAAGTTGTTGCAAATGTTTCATCACTGTCTGTAACTTCTCTTAGATAAGAGATGGCTCTTTTGTAACCGGAATTATTGTAGCTTCTCATCAGGTCAACCAGAAAAGTGGTGTCAAAGATTATCATTCAATGTCCTTTAACATTTTATCGGCTTCTTCATCTGTCAGAAATATTTCTGATTCTCTTAATATTTCATCAATCTCTTCAGCAGTCCTGTTTTTTGGGAGAACTCTCAGTATCACATTTGAAAGGCTTTCTTCTTCTGTCTTTTTCCATTTATTTAATCTCTCAAAAGCTTCTTCTGAAAGGTTTACTGTTACTGTAGTCATAATGACAGTATACACACATTAGCATAAAAAAGTTTTGTGATTATGAATAACAGAGATCTGTTACATTCTCAGGCAGCCCAAAAAATGCAAAAAATCCGGTCACTGCCGGAATTGTGACCTCGGTATCAAACCCTTACTTCTGGATATGGTGGTTTACAGTCGGAAGTGCACTTCTGCTGACAGCAGTTTCCGGAGGGGTTATTGTATTTCTGGCGTTTATTGCCGGACACTGGGCAGCGGATTTGGGCTGGTTTACCCTTGTATCCACCGGAGTTCACAGGGGCCGGTTCTTACTTAAACAGAGGGAATACCGGATTCTGATGACTGCCTGCGGAGTTTTTCTGATTGGATTTGGGTTGTATTTCCTCTTCTCCGGGATGAATATGTGATTTTATATTGTTGATGCCTTCAGAATCGCGATAATTTAACATTGATCTACCCTTTTGCTCTGAGCAAAGGTGGAGTGTACAGGCAGGGTGCACCCGTTCATGGAAAAATAATTAAATAATTCCGGTTCTAAATATTTTTCAATGACAATTCCGGAAAATGAGTCCAGATGCGAATTTTGTGGTAAGGATGCAATAGGGATTCAGATCCTTGGCTGCTGCAAACAGGTTGTCTGTGAGGAGCATGCCGAAAAGATCCTGAAAGAGATGAAACCCGGCGAGAGAAAAGAGTGGGGAGCCTGTTATTATGTACGGTACTGACCGGGTATCCCCGGTGTTTACCGGAGATATATGAAAATCGTAATCATATCTGACTTCATTTTATGATTATCTAAAAAAGGTAAAAACCTGATCTGAGTTTTTCAGATGTAATTGATCTTTTTCTTAATGAACAGAAAAACAGGTCTTATTTTAACAATGGATACAGAAGAAGAGATAATTCCGGATGAGAACAGGAAAATAATGATAATTCCTGTATGGAAATGGATGATGGAATATTTCCGGCTTTAACCAGTACCGTACATAGAGCTATTAATAATATGTATGGCCATCAGATCTGTTGATCGGAAAGACTGCTGTTTATTATCTTCTTCTGCTGCTCTTCTCTGAAGCCGGCACCATTCTGTTGTTTTTTGTGGATATAAGTCCTGCACGTTTGAGTTCAGCAGTAAATTTATCCAGGAGTACTGCACTTATATTTATCTTTGATTTTAACCCGTCTTCTTCAGTCTGAGTCTCCCAGAAATTTTCAAATGTATCTTTTAGCTCTTCATTTCTGACTGATCCGGACTTCTCTACCAGCTTTAGCAGTAGTGTGAGAATATTTCTTTTAATGGTGTAATTATTCAGATATTGTCTGATGTCATCGGGGGAAATTCCCAGTTCTAAAAGGACATCCCCAAGCATCTGTGGATCTACATTTAGATATACCGGCATTGAGAAAGAAACTTCATACTGCATTTCGGGAAGGAACCCTGGTATAATCTCAATTCCCGGGTATTTGGGGATTGGTTTATCCGCAATCATATTAACTCCGGTCTTTGTTATCATATCACCGGGTTTTTTATCTGTTGCAAGAATATAACCCTCCTCATTCTCTTTTACATAACCCTCATCTTCGATGATAGCATGGATTACAGTGAGTTCGAATTCCCGAAATATCTCCTGTTTAAATATGTCGGATGAGTATTGTGGAATCCGAATGTTTCCTTCAATATCAGGCAGGCCATAATATCTGGCCAATACACTTGATCTTGAGGCTTTCAGATCATCATGAGTATATAGCAGGCCGTAAGTATTTCTATTTTCGATGATCATTGTTATGACATCAATATAATTCTGGTTATTTTCTTTTATTAACTGATAGATCTCTTTTTTCTCTTCGTCCTGCCCGGACATATACTCACACCAGTTATCAATGGTGTCAAATGTCCCTTTTGCAAGAACTTCTAATGAGGAACTGAAAACTTCACTTACTCTGGATTTGCATCCTTCATCCTTCAGCCAGTCTGCAAATTCATCCGCCTGCTCTCTGGTTCTGAAAGTAACCCGCTCTTTAAGTATCATAGTAATTACTGGGGGTGGAACAGTCATAATATAATTCCCTTTGGCGGTCACGGCACTGTCTGAAAATCCATTGGTGGCTGACCATTCATAATGACCAGTTCCCTTTCAAATTGATTTAAACCGGAAGAATCGTTTCATATTTATGTATCACTGAAAAATCCGACTGTGCCGAATCTTCAGGATCACAGCTTAAAGACTTTTCTCTTCTTTTTTTCAATTTATTCAGCCTTTACTCCCGGAGGATTTATCTGAATATTTGTTAATATGAATAAATTATCTCATTCATTTCAATTTTATTTGAAACAGAATGCATAAATATGCTGTGGTAATATTAATATTATGTTGGGTATTAAAAAGTTGACATCAATTTTATTTTTGTGTGTGGTTGCTGCTACATTAATCTGTGGATGTACCTCTGATGCCTCTGGCAGTCCGGGCGCTACTGATGATGAAACGGCGACTGTCCAAAGTACAGTCATTATTACTGATATGATCGGGCGTGAGGTTGAAATACCTGCTTCTGTAAATTCTGTAATCCCAATCGCCCAGGGGACAACAAGGGTATTCTCCTATCTTGGTGCAACAGATGTTATCAGCGGAATCAGTGAGACTGAGAATAAATCATTTTCAAAATATCCCTATCTAGCTGCCCATCCTGAACTTAAAAAACTTCCAATAGTTGATGCAGGCGGAGCAGGCGATCCATATTTTGAGGAGATTGTAAAAGTTTCTCCTGATCTTATAGTTGCGTCCTATATTGATACTGAAAATGCCAATCATATCCAGGAAAAAACCGGAATTCCGGTCATTGTAATAAAGCCGGGAGTAGGCAGAATCGGATTTATGGATTATACCGATGATAACAATGATCTATTTACCTCACTTGATCTGATTGCCTCTGTGATTGGAGAGGAAGAGAGATCTGAAGAACTTAAATTGTATATTAAAAGCCTTGTTAATGATTTAGAAGGGCGAACATCAGATGTCGCTGAAGATAAAAAAGTTTCTGTTTATGTGGGTGGATTATCAAAGCAGGGAGCTTTCGGGCTTGCCTCAACACAGGTGAAGTACCCTCCGTTTATCTGGGTAAATGCAGACAATGTTGCATCCGGAGTTAAATCTGCCTCAAATACCATTGAGATCAGTAAAGAACAGATAATCGGCTGGAATCCGGCTATAATATTTGCAGATATGTCTAATATCGGACTTATTAAAGATGAACTCAGGAGTGGATTGTATGATGATATTGATGCCGTAAAAGATGACAGAATATATGGCGTACTGCCTTATCCGGGCTACGGACTGAATCACGAACTGGTTCTTTCTGACAGTTATTATGTTGGTTCTGTATTATACCCTGAACGTTTTGTAGATATTGATGTAGTCTCAAAGACAGATGAAATTATTAAGCAGTTCAACGGAAAAGAGTCATACTCTGCAATTACAAAAAAGACAGGTGGTTTTGGGAGGATAGAGGAATTCTGAATCATAATTTAAAATCGCTTTTTTTTGCAATATCTTCCTCAGAAGTAATCCTGAAAGGCTGTATTCTGTTTGCCAGGTTAATCTTTTCTAAGATATAAAGAGGTCGGGGTCTGACCAGAAGGAGTAATATGGTTTTGATCCAGGTCTGTTCCGGAGGAAAAGTTATCTGCATCCTCCGCCGCATCCGCATCTGGAGTTATCGCTCTTATTGTCCTCATTTTCCCGGCAGATACACTTCCCTTCCCATGCAGCAGAGACGACACTCTCAAGATCATCCTCAACAATATCCATATCACCTGTCTTTTTAATTCCAAGTTTAGTGATGATGATATACTGATCCACATCCACACCTGCATTCTCTGCAATCTGTCCGGCGCACCCGACCTGGCATCCGTCTATTACAACAATTTCATCAGCATCCTCTGTCTTCTTCATAACGGAAGGAGTTTTAATCGCAAGTGAGGCTGTACAGGCTTTGTTGCCAAAGCCTTCCTTTGTAAGCGTTACAGCGGCAGCATTGGAGAGTTCCCCGACATTTGAAGCTCCTGAACAGGCGAAGATTATCTTTTTCTTCCCTCCTGCTGCATCCCCGCAGCTGCATGTGCATTGTGGAATATCAGTCATCTTTCAGTTGCCTCCGATAAGCTCTTTTATCTCGGCAACATCCGCAACCCTTCCGGAGACCTTCAGTTCACCGTCAATCATCAGAGCCGGAGTGAGCATGACGTCCCTCTCCATGATTTCCACTATATCCTCGACCTTTACAATCTCTGCATCAACACCTGATTCCGAGACTGCTTTTTCGACATTCTTCATAAGCCTCTTGCATTTTAAGCATCCCGTTCCAAGTACTTCAATCTTCATGATAATTCAACCTAATATCTTACAATCCGCAGGTAAAGATTAATTTCAAAATATAAAATAGAAAGATCTATATATTATGATCCAAATATACTATTGTCATCTATGGAAATCTTAGATAGTTATGTTGATGGTTCAATTGAGTCAATATATCACCTTGGCCTGGTAGCAGGAATATTTGATTCTCTTCATATTGGGATAATTACAGACAATTCTCTCCCAAAAAAGCGCCAGTATAATCTGTCCCATGGACAGGTTCTTAAGGCAATGGTTTTGAATGGTCTTGGTTTTACAGAACGCCGACTTTACCTCTTTCCTAAATTCTTCAATGATCTTGCCGTTGAAAATTTACTTGGCGAGGGTGTTAGGCTTGAGCATCTAAATGACGACGTTATTGGCCGTACTCTTGATGCAGTTTATGAATATGGTGCGACCAGATTATTCAATGAAATTGTAGTTCAATCTTTAATCAATGATGAATTTGCAGCCAAACTAATCCATGTTGATACTACCAATTTCAGTGTTTATGGCAAATATAATCGGAATTCTGACAATACTATCAATATCACAAAGGGTTATCCAAAAGACGGAAGGTGGGATCTTAATCGTTTTGTGCTTGGAATTGCGACAAATCAAGTGGGAATACCATTATTTGTGGAGGCATTTTCAGGCAATAAACAAGATAGCGAAAGCATTATTGAAATGATCCAAAACTTCCAGAAATCACTCATATTTGACGAAAAAGTCTATTATATCGCTGATGCTGCGTTTTATTCAGAAGATAACATAAAACAGATAAGTGAGACTACATTCTGGATTTCCAGAGCTAAAGGAACAATAAGTGAAGTGGTCAACCTGACAAAATCTGATGTCGAAATGATTGATTGTGGAGATGAAAGGTATTCCTGCTTTGAAACAATGTCTGGCTATGGTAATGTTGAGCAGAAATGGGTGATGTATGAAGCAAAAGAAAGGGTAAAAAGCGATCTTAAAAAAATTGAAGAAAAACTTGAAAAGAAGACAATAAAGGCTAAAAATGAGATTTCCAGACTGATGAATCAGGAATTCAGTTGCCAGGAAGATGCAGAAAAAGCAATAAAAAAGTGGATTGTAAAAAATCCAATGTTTGGATCTACCACATACTCCATTATCAGCAAAAACAAAAGGGAAAATGGTAAGAAAGGGAGACCCAGAGCTGATGAGATACTCAAAAAGGTATTCTTTATTAGAGCAAAACCGAACGAGGATTCTGAGATTATTAAGGGGGAAAAACTCAGAGCAGGAAGATTTGTCCTTGCAACAAATGACCTTGAACTGACAGCGGATGAACTTCTCAGCAATTATAAAAATCAAAATACGGTCGAAAGGGGATTCAGATTTGTAAAAGACAAACAATTCCTGGTTTCTGAGGTATTTCTAAAGAAAGAAGAAAGGATTGAAGCACTGGCAGCATTAATGGCGATATGCTTATTTGTATATGCTGTTGCTGAATTCAGAATACGAAAAGTGTTGTTAGAGTCTGGAGAGTCCGTCCCAGACCAGAAAGACAAACCAACGAATAAACCGACACTCAAGTGGGTATTCTTCCTGTTCAGAAGAGTTAGGGAAGTTACCATCATTTGTGATGGAAACCTTACAGTGAAAATACAAAATTATAGCTTGGATAACCAAAAAATCGTTAAATTGCTTGGTTCTTATTGTGAAAAATATTATCGTGACCGCTCAACCTGCGGAATGTGAGAATATAAACTCTTCACTTTAATTTTTTGACGTATAAATTCATATAATACAATAATCGTGTTTGCAATAATAAAAAAGATTAAGATTTAAGATTCAGAACAGGAACCTTCCCCTGTCTTCATTTCGCCCTTTAAAGATGCATATGCATGTTTGCCCCGTGAATGAGGCAGAGCTTTTTTATCAAGATATGTAAGATGCTCAACAATTGCGGACAATTCTTTCACCGGAAATCCGAGTATTGCCTCACCGGATGCCATATCGGTTGCATCGCGGCATCCATAGCAGCCAAGACCATAGTTTAAGCGTTTTTCCAGGAACGGAATAATGGTTGAGTCAACACATGTTGCCTGAAGAACAGCAGTTGAACCTTTAACACGTTCTCCGCCATGAGAATGCATGTATGAAAGAGTAATCCACATGAGTTTCTCAGTCTCATCCTCGACAACGATTATATCAGGAAGAGATTCTGCTTTTTCAAGAGGGAACAGCTCTATCTGTTTAATCTCATCCATCTCAAAAACTGTCATGCCTTCAAACATCATCTTTCCGACAGTCTCTTCAGAGGTAATGCCAAATCCGACAAGGCCCTTTCCGCTCTTTAATGGTTCAGGCAATGGTTTAAACCCGAAAGCCCGTGCAGCCGCCGGACATGCTATCGTCTCTTTGTTTACGATTACATGTTCACCGTGTCTTGCCCACATAAGTGCCTGACAATAACGGTTGCCTCCGGCCATAACTGCACCAGCTACAGGTTTATCGTCTTTCAAAAGTCTCACACCGACAGGTGAACCGCGAAGTCCGAGGATACTCTTCATTGCTTCACCTGCTTTTTTAATTTCACTAATTTCTGTCATTTTAAATTCATCCTGTTAATTATGATTATAGTTCAGTCAGCTTCTTCGAATCTTAAAGAGGTTACGCTGCCCTTATTTCCAAAAAAATAATATTTTGATATTTCCTGTGGTCGTGGATGGTATTTTCACGACATTTTTTAGATTATAAATTATGTTGGAGGTTTTTCATGGATCTTTTTCTGGTAAGCAATATCTTATCGAAGATAATCGGTTTTAATAATTCTCACCTGCATCCGCCGCCGCAGCCGCAGACGGGTGCTTTTTTGTCGGACTCTTTTTCTTCTTTAGCATCCTGGCAGACACATTTTCCCTCCCAGGCAGCCGAAACAACGGTTTCAAGGTCATCCTCAACTATGTCCATATCACCGATCTTTTTTATTCCGAGTTTTGTGACGATGAGATACTGATCTATCTTCACACCGGCATTTTCCGCAATATGTCTGGCGCACCCGACCGGGCATCCGTCAATTACAACAATCAAATCTGCATCCTCAGCTTTTTTCATAACAGACGGGGTTTCTATCGCAAGTGATGCCGTACATGCCTTATTTCCAAAACCCTCCTTTGTCAGCAGAACAGCCGCAGCGTTTGAGAGTTCACCGACATTTGAGGCGCCGGAGCATGAAAAGATAATCTTCTTCTTATCGCCGGGGGCATCAGGCCCGCCACAGGTGCATTTAGGAATATCCCCCATTTAGTTACCTCCGATTAACTCTTTAATCTCAGAAACGTCTGCAACCCTTCCGGAGACTTTTACCTCGCCGTCGATTGCAAGAGCCGGTGTAAACATAACATCCCTCTCCATTATCGCAGTTATATCTTCGATCTTTACAATCTCAGCATCAACACCCGATTCAGAGACTGCTTTTTCGACATTCTTCATGAGCCTCTTGCATTTTAAGCATCCCGTTCCAAGTACTTCAATCTTCATTTTAATCATTCTCCGTTTATTTCATCATCTCATATTCCTTTAATACTGCATCACGGTATTTGCCGTATGCCGATTCCGGGATATAATTGTAAATTTTAACTTGTTTCATCAGTTCATCGGCGATTTTTTCTCTGCCGGAGATATTCATATCCCGCACATCATAGCATATGTCCTCAAGCATGGCAAGCCCTACGACAATACCACCTACATCCACCTTTTTTATCCGCCGCATCGCCTCAGCAGCACAGCAAGGTTTATCTCTCTTTGACATCTGCTCATTTCACCTTACAGGAAGAACATACCATACACAAATCCCGCAACCGCTGAAAAGACAATCACAAGACCGGCATAGACTATGGTCTTTTTCGGGCCCATTATCCTTGAAATCACAAGTAGCGACGGAAGACTCACGCTCGGCCCTGAAAGAAGCAGTGCCAGTGCAGGCCCTCCGGCCATAACACCTGATGTGTAGCCGAATGTCGTCCCGATAACCGGCACCTCAAGCAGTGTCGGCATATAAAGGATTGTTCCGACTATTGACGCCAGGAATGTCGACTCTATCGAATTCGTTCCAAAGAACGGCCTGAATACCTCCGGCGGCAGGAAGAACGAGAGCATACCAAGGGCAAATGTTCCGATAATCAGTATGGGAAAGATCTTCTTTGTAAGATCCCACGTCTCAAGTCCCCACTCTGAAACTTCGTCACGCTCAAAGTAGTATATCAGCAGAAACGCCGTCCCTAAAGTGAGCAGGTAAATTATCGGGAACTTTATCATCCAGTCAGCCTGTGCCGTTCCGGCTATTAAAATTCCGACAAGGAAGACAAAGAATAGAGGCACAACCCATTTCGGTTTCTCTGCATCACCGACTACAGGGGTAGACGGCATCGCGGCATTCTTCTTCTTTGTATCGGCATCATGTGACCTGAAGAGAAATGCCATGATAAGCCCGATTATTATCGCCATAACTACTGCAAAGGCCGCCCTTGCAACACCAAGGTCAAAGCCCAATACTTTTGCAGTGTAGACAATCGCTAAGATGTTAATTGCCGGTCCTGCATAGAGAAATGTCGTTGCAGGCCCGATTCCGCTCCCACGCTTAAAAAGCCCGGCAAACATCGGCAGGATTGTGCATGAGCAGACTGCAAGCACTGTTCCTGAAACAGATGCAAGCCCGTATGCAGTGCTCTTCTTCGCATCCGGGCTGAAGTATTTCATTATCGCGTCTTTTTTTACAAGTGCGGCTATTGCTCCGGCTATGAAGAATGCAGGGATTAAGCATGTCAGTACATGCTCAGCAAGATATCCTGCAAGTGTATCCCAGCCTGTAACAAGTGAGCCGATAATTAAATCAATCATTTTGTTTCACCCTGAATTTCCGGTTGTAATGGTTCATTTTGTATCCTGATATCATTTAAAGTTTCACACGACTCCTGCAAGCAACTGGAATATGATTCCGGCGGATATCGCAACACCAAGAACTGAGATTACAAACGCTGCAACAAGCCGCTTTTTAAAGATTGATGCAAGCAGTGTGATCTCCGGAATACTTGCTCCTGCTCCTCCGATAATTAAAGCAACAACAGCACCGATACCCATTCCTTTTGAGAGCAGAACCGCACTTATCGGAATTATCGTCTCAGCCCGGATATACATGGGAATTCCGATTACGGCTGCAACCAGTATTGCAAACGGGTTGTCAGGACCTGCGACTGCTGTTATCAGATCTGCCGGAATAAACCCGTAGATGAACGCTCCGATTCCTGCACCGAGGATTAGATAGAAGAAAACCTGCCGGAAGAGTGATATTGCAAAGTCATATGCCTGTTTTAGCCGGGGTTTGTGCCGCCCGGAAAAACTGTCACTTGTACATTCACACACAGGCTTTGCCTTTAACCCTTCAACTGTTACTTCTCTTACATACTGCTCATATCCAAGCCTGCCAAGCATAGTTGCAATAACAATAATTGCTACAAAGGTGACAGCAACATAAAGGATAGTCATCGCAGGACCTATTAGTGCAAGCAGAAGGAAGATTATTACAGGATTTAACAGGGGCGATGCCAGCAGAAATGCCATTGAGGCAGTGAACGGAACTCCGGCATTCAACAACCCCACAAGAATGGGAATTGTTGAGCATGAGCAGAAAGGAGTCAGTGCTCCGAATATCCCGCCCAAAAAGGTACTGCTCACATTTCTCTTTCCCGAAAGCGTCTTTTTAATCTTTTCTTCCGGAACGTATGCATGAAGAAGCCCGACAAGGAAACTTACCGCAATAAAGAGGAGCACAAGCTCAAGTGTTATTATTACGAAGAATTCTCCTGCCGTTATAAGCATTTCAGCAACCGGATTTAAAGTCGTCTCAATCACACCTTACTTTTTAAAGAAGACCATGCAGTGGCAGTGTCCGTCTCTTTCGATCTCGTCTTCGTGATAGATGCACGGGCAGATTATCTCTCTGTCCTTCTTTTTGTCACCGGTTCTGAGGCGGCAGGGGCAGTACTGTTTTTTGGAATTTATTTTATTCCGTGAAAGTCCGGATATGACATCCGCAAGTTCCTTCCTGTCCGGATTGAGGATGAAGCCCTTCTTTTCTGCATACCTCTCTGCAAAGGCAAGTATTTTTTCTTCAGTCTCTTTTTGCAGGACTGAATCCGAATCTGTCATTTTTTCAGGATTCCTCTTCCTTTACAGAGTCTTCCTTTTCAGTGCTGCTCTCTTTTGGCACAATCTTAATGCCGCCGCAGCAGCCGCAGCCGCATTCGTTCCCCTCTCCTTTCATAAATCTGGAGAAAAACCCTTTCTTTTCATTAGTTTCTTTTTCATCAGACATTTTCATCAATTCCTGTTTCAAATTTATTTGAATCATATGTTATCATCAGACATATTTATAATTTATTATTTCAACTAAATTTGAAATGGTTGGGCACGTTATTATATCAGTTTCTGATAAATTACAGTAAGTTTACATCATAAAGTTCTTTATTCAGGTCATAACTCCTCATATTGGGAGAATCTGTACAGGGTTCATCCAGTCTTTGGGAGCCCGACTTTGAGTATCGGAATTCATATATATCAAAATATTTCATATTTAGTTGAAATATCCGGGATACCAAATTATGACAGATAAGATAAGAGGAGATGCCAAAAGTTACGGACTGCCTCCGGAGATAGAGAGTTCGCTTCAGAAATCCGGCGGGATTGACGGAATTGTAAGCAAAATGCCGGATGAAGATACTATCGGGCAGATCTGCACCCTGCATCATGTTCTTAGCGATCAGAACAGAATGAAAATTCTCCTGATGCTCTCAAAGCAGCAGCTCTGTGTATGTGTAATCCGGACAGTTCTGGATATTGCCGACTCAAAACTGTCCTATCATCTCTCGGTTTTAAAGGAGAATGGTCTGATTTTTGGAGAACAGCAGGGCAACTGGATAATATACAGTCTGACTGATAAGGGAAGGGCACTGCTGCCATAAACCGATTCTGGCGAATTTGATTAAACGGCATCCGGTCATATTTAATTAAAATATTTGGTTTTTCATTTATCTATCATAAAACATTGATTTCATGAACTTTTTTTCATGGTAAATTAAATAACTTTAAGCTTGTTTAAAGGGTACTATTTCAATGTAAATTGAAATGCGTGGAGATAAATTATGGAATTGGAATTAATATACATACTTGCACTTCTCCTCACCGGAATTGTTGTAGGTTTTGGTTGCGGACTTTTGGGCGTTGGCGGATGCTTCATAATGATCCCGGTCCAGTACTGGGTTTTAACATCAATGGGTTATGATCCTCATATATCTATTCTTGTTGCATTCGGTACAAATCTTGCAGTAGTACTTCCAACTGCTCTTTCCGGAACATATGGCCACAACAAAAAAGGCGCAGTCATGTGGAATGCCGCTGTTACGATGGGTCTTGCCGGATTTTTTGGCGCATTTATTGGTGCATACCTCGCGACTTTAATCCCTGGTGAATACCTGAAAATTATTTTCGGTGTTGTAATTCTCCTGAGTGCCGTAAGAATGCTCACCGCCAAACCGCCGAAAGTGGAAGAAAATCCGGTAAACAACGTCATCATCTTCCTTTTATGGGGTATTCCGATTGGTATTCTATCCGGAATTATCGGTATTGGCGGCGGTGTCGTTCTAATCCCCATAATGGTGCTTGCACTTCACTTTAAGATGCATGAAGCAGTAGGAACATCAACTGCACTGATGGCGTTTACTGCTCTTGGCGGGACAATTGCATATATAATAAACGGACTTTCGGTTACCGGACTCCCTGAATATTCACTGGGTTATTTAAATTTACTTCAATGGGTGCTTCTTGCAGTGCCGGGTGTAATCATGGCCAGGGCCGGGGTTTGTGTGGCACACAAAATGCCCGCAAAACAGCTTAAGTATGTTTTCATTGCTGTTATGATCTATATGGGGCTTAAGATGACAGGATTTTTTTCATTCCTGGGGCTTCCTCTGTAAATCTTTTTTTACCTCAGGTGCGCTTCGCAGATTCTGATACATCACACTCTTTGTGGATCTGCTGCTACACTGCTGAATAATCAGGAGTGTGTTTTCATCTGCACAGATTATGCCTTAAACAATTACTATTTTATACTAAAACGTCATAAGGACATTTCAAACAGATTTGAAATTCTCTGACACACGGCACTTCACAGAATCAGGCAGGTATTAAAAACGAATTTAAGAGATGTCTTTTTCGATCTGTATCTAAACGCCGGAATTGTATATAGGTGAAGTTGTATGAAAATGAAATCGGTTTTAATCCCATTGGAAGTATACGGCACAGCAGGCAGGATGCTCCCTGCCGTTGCAGAGATTGCCCGTCTTGGTATTGAAGAGGCTGAACTTTTGCATGTGGAGACTGAACTTATGCATGTGATCAATGTCCCTGAGACGGCAGATGACTCCGACATCTATGAATCTGATGATCAGGTCCTAAAGGGGTGGAAGAGCAATATAGAAGACTGTGGCGTATCAAAAGTGGAATATGAGGTTTTAAAAGGCATTCCATGGATAGAGATCCTGGAAAAGGCAGAAAATAATCCTCCCTCACTCATTGTAATGGGTTCGCACGGGAAAACGCTTATCCCCCGGATGCTGCTTGGAAGCCAGACAGAAAATGTCCTGCACCATACAGATGTTCCCCTGCTCATCCTCAGGTTATCTGTTATGAAAAAGGGAGACCCTGAATCATGCACTATTAATTCTGATCTCTTCCGCCGCGTCCTTTATCTTACTGATTTCTCTGAAGAGGCAAAAAGGTGCATTCCGTTTATAGAGTGGATGGCCAGTGCAAAACCAGATCAGCTTGTGATCCTGCATGTTCAGGACACAAGGCGTCTCTGGCCTGCAACGCAGGAACAGATAAATGAGTTCAACGAAAAAGACACAAGGCGTCTTGCAGAATTAAAGGAGCAAATGAATAATTATGGCATATCTCAAATCGTTACCGAACTGGTAACCGGAAATGCTATTGATGAGATATTAGGTGTTGCAGATTCTTTCAAACCTACAATCATTGTAATGGGAGCAAAAGGAAGAACCGGCGCTTTAAAAGCTCTTCTTGGCGGAGTAGCCGAGGCCGTTGTTCATAGGGCTGATGCTCATGTGCTGGTGGTTCGTTGACATGGCAGGTCATGTCTTACTCTTTTGAATGATCAAAAGTGGTTTTTCATATATGAAATGCGGGACAGCCGGATATGATAGCAGGAATATTGAATTTATAGCAGGACTTGATACCCTTCTGGCTGACGGGGATCTGATTGCCCTCTTTCCTCCGGCGGCAGGTGGGTAGAAAGCACATCCAATATGCACATTCAGGAGACGAGATGACAAACGATAATTTTCGGGACTACCGGAAACCGATTAAGATTGCACTTTTCATCACATTTTTTTTCTTTCTCGTAGAGGTTGCCGGAGGGCTGCTCTCCGGGTCGCTCGCACTCATCAGTGATGCGGGACACATGTTCAGTGATCTCTTCTCGCTCCTTCTCTCTCTTGGGGCAATGACCCTTGCTCTCCAGCTTCCCACAAAGCAGCGAACTTATGGTTACCACCGGGTGGAAATTCTCGCAGCGTTCATCAACTCCATCCTTTTGCTCCTTGTAAGCACCTTCATACTCTGGGAAGCATACCAGCGGCTTCTCAACCCCACCCCGGTACAGGGCGGGCTGATGTTAATCGTGGCCTGCATCGGTCTTGCAGTGAACCTGGGAGTTATGTTTCTCCTCCACGGGAGCCATAACCTGAATGTCCGGAGTGCATTCCTGCATGTGATGGGAGATACAATCTCGTCGGTTGCGGTGATTGCTTCTGCCGTGTGGATTTCTTTCACCGGGCAGGTAATCGCTGATCCCATTCTCTCCGGCTTCATAGCAGTTCTGATTGTGATCTCAGCTGTCAGAATACTACGTGAAACACTCATAATATTTCTTCAGTTCACGCCACAATCGGTGGATTTCGATATGGTTGTTGCTGATATGACTTCAGTGAAAGGAGTGGAAGGGGTACATCATGTCCATCTCTGGAGTCTCTGTTCCGATATCAACGTAATCGATGCGCATGTGTACTCCTCCGTGCGGGATTTTGAAAAAACTGAACAGATGAAACAGGAGATCAAGACCCGGCTAAAAAATTACAAAATTCTCCACTCCACGCTGGAGTTTGAATACAAAGAATGCAAAGACTGTGCTCTTGTGGAACGCTTCCAGATGCTCCCAGATCAATTATCCGGGGAAACGAAAGAGAGATGACAGGCGGCAGGTGTATGTTCTATGAGTAAATCCGGCATCAGTATAAATTGAAGTATCTTCATAATTAAATAAAACAGACCGGAAATTGCTGATGTCAGAGAAAAACAGAACCGAAAAAATATATGCGGAAATAAAAGGGCAATCAGGAAAATTACTTTGTGATTGCGATGGAATTAATGAGATTGATCAAATAACAGACAGTATTCCATCTGAAGATAATATTAAAAATATTTGCATAATCTTTCGTGCACTTGCGGATGAAAAAAGAATCAAAATACTCTCAATGCTTGAGATAGAGCCGCTTTGCGTCTGCATAATAAAATCAATTCTTGAAATTTCCGATTCCCGCCTTTCATATCACCTGTCAATTTTAAAAAAAGCCGGGCTTATTTCCGGTGAGCAGAAAGGAACCTGGATAACATACAGCCTGACACAAAAAGGGAAAAAGTGGCTTTTATCCGGTAAAAACAACGTGCAATAAATTTTTTTAGTATTCATTTAAATCTCTGCTGAAAAGAAGTGAAAAATATTATATCTTATAAGGCATCATAGTTATTTTAAATTAATTTGAAATAAGGGGTGCGTAATTTGGAAATCCAAAATAAAAAAAGAGACCTAGGAATATTTGAGAAATATCTTACCATATGGGTTGCTCTGTGTATAGCGGGCGGTATTCTTCTTGGAAGATTTTTCCCGCAGGCCGCGGTTACACTGGATAGTTATTCTGTCTATGAGGTCTCAATTCCAATTGCAATCGCTCTTTTTTTCATGATGTATCCAATAATGGTAAAGATAGACTTTGGAGAGGTTTTAAGAGCGGCACAGACGCCAAAGCCCGTTCTGCTGACGCTTATTATAAACTGGGCGATTAAGCCGTTTACAATGTTTCTGATTGCATACTTCTTCCTTGGATATGTCTTTGTCGACTTTATTCCCGGAACAGAAATTCTGGCAAACGGGACTGAGGTTGAACTCTGGAGAAGTTATGTATCAGGGTGTATCCTTCTTGGAATTGCTCCATGCACTGCAATGGTTCTTATGTGGAGTTACCTTGCACGCGGAAACGACGGCTTAACTCTGATTATGGTTGCAATAAACTCGCTTACAATGCTCATTTTGTATGCACCACTTGGAGGATTTCTGCTCGGGGTTAATTCAATGCCGATCCCATGGCAGACGATTCTGCTCTCGGTTGCAGTATATGTCGGGCTTCCTCTTGTCCTTGGCTATCTGACAAGGAGATGGATAATCTCAAAGAAGGGCATGGCCTGGTTTGAGGGGAAATTCCTGCATATTTTAACTCCGGTGAGCATTATCGCACTTCTTGGAACACTTGTTTTACTCTTCAGTTTCAAGGGTGATGTAATAGTTCAAAATCCGCTAACAATACTCTGGATTGCAGTTCCGCTCTTCATTCAGACAATGCTGATATTCACTCTTGGCTACTTTGTCCTGGCACGACGCTTCAGACTGCCTTACCGTGATGCAGCACCTGTCGGGATGATTGGGGCATCGAATCATTTTGAGGTTGCCATTGCAACCGCTGCGATTCTCTTTGGGCTTTCATCCGGAGCTGCGCTTGCAACGGTTGTCGGTGTATTAATTGAGGTGCCGGTTATGCTGATGCTTGTTAAAATTTGTCTTAGGACACAGAATCTGTTTGAGAAAAGTGCCATTGAAAATGAGGCTTAACTGACCGAAATTTAAATTTTTATGAATCGAAAGGACGTGAATTATGAATAAAAAATTATTATTGCTGGTTTTATCTGTATTCCTGACAGGAATTATTTTGTCAGCAGGATGTATGGGTGCATCATCAGACGGGAATGAAGATAAAATCTCCCAATTTGAAGATAAATATGGTGCTCAAAAGGTAGAACTCTATCATTTCCATACGAATAACCAGTGCTACTCCTGTGTATTACTTGGAGAGCTTGCAAATGAGACCGTCCATACCTTTTATCAGGATTCTCTCGATTCAGGCAAACTTGTATTTGACCACATAAATATTGATGATGAAAATAACTCTCAGGTTGTCAATAAATACGAAGCGGCAGGTTCGTCTCTGATAATCGGTGTTTACGGCAAAAACGGTGAATTTTATAAGGAAAACCTTGCAGGTGCACTGTACCGGATAAATTCTCCAAATTCTTTTGCAGATTATATGAAGACCATTCTTAGTCCTCTTTTGGGTGGCAGTATTTGACAGGCTTTCTTGAATCCATGGGAATGAGCAGCATCCCCGTAGTTGCAGCGTTTTTCATAGGGCTGATGACAGCTTTTAGTCCATGTCCGCTTGCAACAAATATTGCCGCAATTGCATATATCTCCGGAAAGGGTGAGAAGTTTGTGAGGACTTTGTCAGCCGGAATTCTGTATGCAGGCGGGAGGGCTTTTGGATACATTCTTGTTGCAGCGGCTGTTTTGTGGCTCGGACTGGGTGTTGCACCTGTCTCTGCATTTCTCAGGAATTACGGTGAGATGCTTCTTGGGCCTTTTTTGCTGATTATAGGAATTATTATCCTAAAGGAGATATCATTTGATTCTTTTAATTTTTTGAGGAGTGATTATTCCGGCAGGCTTAAAATGTGGCTTTTTAATCAGGGCCTTTTAGGCAGTTTCGGGCTGGGGTTTGTATTTGCTCTTGCATTCTGCCCTTTTAGTGCGGCACTTTTCTTTGGAATGCTTATTCCAATTGCGGTCAGTAACTCCGATCCTCTGATAATTCCGGCATCATTTGCTCTTGCAACGGCATTCCCGGTAATTCTTGTCTCTCTTCTTATTGGAGGAGGAATTACAGGCGCTGCCAGGTTTATGGGCAGAGTGAATAAAGCTGATTCGTATATCAGGACTGCTGCGGCTTATGTCTTCATTGCCGGTGGAATTTACTATATTGTAATCTGGATTAAAAGTATGATATTATGATGATCTGAAAGAAAATTTAAGTATTTCGATAATAAATTTGAAAATTTGATTATTCCCTCTGAGGGAAGTATGACGGAGATCTATTAAATGACTAAAAAGAAGGTTCTGTTTATATGCACTCATAACAGTGCAAGATCACAGATGGGAGAGGGATATCTGAATGCCCGGTATGGAGATAAATATGAGGCGTTTTCTGCCGGAACCGAGGTTACGTCTGTAAACCCGTATGCCATCAAAGTTATGGGTGAGATTGGAGTTGATATCTCAGGCCACAGATCTAAAAAGATTGATGAATTCTTTGGAGTTGAGATGGATATTCTTGTAACTGTCTGTGACAGTGCAAAGGGAGCATGCCCGATGTTTCCCTGGGCGAAGGAAAAAATTCATGCAGGATTTATTGACCCGTCATCTGCTAAAGGCAGTGAGGAAGAGATTTTGTCTTTTTTCAGAAATATCAGAGATGAGATTACAGAGTTTATTGATGTAAAATTTGGCCGGGAATGATTGATGAGAAAAGAGATGAAAAATTTAAGAATTTGGAAACTCTCAGGTGTTATTTTATGACCGGGAAAATTCTTGTTACCTGCTCTGGTATTTCAAGCACGGGAAAACTTACTCTTCAGGCGGCAAACTCATTTATTCTCCGAAACCCGGGTATTTTTGAGAGGCATTTATCAGCAACTGCAATTGATGATAAAAAATCAGAGATGCTAAAGGACAATGCCTTTTTAGTTGTTCTGGATGGCTGTTCTGACTGCTGTTCGTGCAAAAAAATACAAAAGGCTGGTATTGAGCCGGACATTCATATAATTGCAACAGAACTTGGAATTGAAAAACGAGGAGCAGAAGACCCGTTCTTTTCAGAGATTGATGTAGTTAGCAGGGAACTGAAACGGCAGGTAAATGACCAGGATTGATTTTCAGAATTCGCATATATGGGATCAGTCAGCCGTTGAGGCAATTGCCAGAGTTATTGATAAATATCAGCGTGAAGGAAGTTCAGTATATGTAACCGGCCTTAATGTAGAGAGCCAGATGACGCTTGATAAGGGTTTTTCATAAATTGATGCAGTACATTTTTCTGTCGTTATAAAAAGAGATTTTTTTTAAGTTTTGTGACTTTTGATTTATAAGGGAAGAAACAAAAGAAAATTTTTTTTTGAACTTTACATCTTATTAAAGATGCCTCAATAATAATATCAAACATTGTCTCCAGTAATTAATTTAAACTTCAAGTCATAATTATAACTAACAAACTAATATTTGCTGAAGTAATGTGTGGGAAAATGAAGGAAAAATTTTTGGAAATTGTTAATGAGTCCGGAAATTTGAACTCTAAGTTATTTTCACTTAACCGGATAAAAATTCTGTGGGCTTTATCAGAACTTGGTGAAGATGGAGCAACAGCAAGGCAAATAAAAAACGGCCTTAATATTGGAAGTGACGGTTCAACATATTCAAATTTAAAACCACTTGTAGAAATGGGATATCTGCGGATGGAAAAGGTCAAATTTGAATCAAAGGAAAATCTCGAATTATATGTAATTACTCCGGATGGACTTGAAGAGTGGAACAAAATAAAAAACTGGCTTAATATGCTCATTTGTGAGGAGGAATAAAAATGGGAGACTGGAATAAAGCAGTTGCAGTATTTGATGAGATGAAATTTCCCTTAGACTGCAATGAATTTGAGGACAAATTAATAGCACAAAAGACGATATGTCTTCTCCAGCTAAAGGGCATGGAATTTAATTATCCATTCGGGATGTATGTTCGCGGCTCTTATTCCCCGGCTTTCACCAAGGATTATTATGAGCATCAGCAGGAGTTTAAAAACCTAAGTTGTGGTGTTTCATTATCAGATGAAGAGAAAGCGGTGGTAAAAAATCTCGATGCTCTTTTCCAGAAGAACGCTCCTCTCCTGGAGATTGGTGCGACATATGCATTTATTGTCGAAAAAACGAACAGGTCGCCGACAGAAGCATTTAGGATTATAAAAGAGACAAAGGGATTTTATCGCGACACCCAGATTGCGAAGGGCATTTCAAAGGTAAAGGAATTTTTGTTTGAACCGACAAAAAAAGATCTTGAATGGCTTAAAAACGAGACCGGGCCGATGCAGCGGACATCTGTTAATTCTCTGAGGCATTAGGAATGGATATCCTGCACTCCTGTCACCGTTCTATGAAAAAGTTCATTAAAATCAGGTCTGATTTTCATAGCAAATCAGACTTTGGAATAATATATTATGGAAAGATTTTGTAGTAAATGGAGGGCTCAAAAGCAAATAATGAGTTAAATCTGAGTCCAAAATTATTTTCTTAATTTAAATAATGAAAGCCGTTCCAACAACTTATTAACGAGTATATGAAAAAAGGATATGACAAATGAATATAATAAATTTTTTGCAGTCACTTTCCAATTTGAAAACTGAGAATATTCATAGTTCCGGACACTTTATAACTCGTTTTGAAGAAAGGAAAGATGATTCAATGCCTGATATTAAAGGTAATAAAAAATTGCTTATCTGTGGTGAGCCTGTTGCTTCATCAAAACAGGATGAGGATAAATTTGAAGTTATATTCAATTTAAATGAGAATTATGATCTGGCTTTGGTGGTTTCAGTAAAGAATACAAATCCTGAAATAATATAAATTTAATTACGTGTTATAAGAAAGAGATAAACAGGAGGGTGAAATAAAATGGGTGCAAATCTGATTCATACGGATGCAGATAAAATAGACTATGATTATGAAAATGACAGTTTATTTATATATGTCAAAGGGGCAGCATATAAGCATTCATTGAATTTAAACAATATAATAATCGATTTTGCTGAAGGAGAATTCATAAAAGGAGTTGAGATCCAAAACGCCTCTAAAAAATTCAATGTCTCAAAATATGCCCTGCAAAAACTTCATCAGGTTGATGTTAAGCTTTTCATCTCAAATGAAAAAATAGAACTTAAAATAGAACTATCTATTGAAATAAGAAACAAATGTGTCCCTAAAGCCATAAATGCAGCAGATATAAATGAATTCAATATCCCCTCCGGAACAATGGCCATGTCATGTGGAATTTGATGAAAATTTAAATTCCTGTTTTTTCACTTTTTTAATTGTAGAATATCTTTTTAACTATTCAAAATCGCAATAATTCCTTTTGCTTTAATTTGCAATATGGCTCTCCTGATCACCCCCTTATCTCCACATAACTCATCCTCCCGTAAACCCCGTCCTTCACGCTGCCGCTGCCTGGCGTTATATGTGCAGCGGACTTTGAGAAGGTGAGTGTTGAGCTTGGAAGATGTGGTCTTTGTGATGAGGGGAAGGCGGTGTTTAGATCTGAAGGGTTGAAGCTGGCGATCTGTGAGAAGTGTTACGGGAGGCTTATGCGGGAGGAGAATAAGGGAAAGGGGGTTGTTTAGAAAAAAAAAGAATAAATTTTTAAAGTTTATTTCTGGTAGTTGCCTGCTGCACTTTTGTTGATATCTTAGGTTCCGTTTTATCCTCAGGCGTATAAAATTCCATTCCACCATCTGAATGGACCGTCTTTAATATTCCGTCAAGGGCTTTAGAAAGTTTTTGGGCCGCAGAATGAGACATATAAATTCTTGTACCTTTTATGTGCATCTTTCCATCCTCTCTTTTTATTCCAGGCATCTCAAGAAAATCAATATACAGATCTCGATGAGTTGCCTGTACATATGCAAGATTAGAATAAGCACTGGAAGAAATATCGGTCATTAGATCTTCTTTTTTGTACTTGTACATTTCACCGACATCTATTGTCATAGATTCGGTATCTGCGGTTTTAGTATTCTTTGTCATATTTATGCACTCGCTGCAAATTTCTTGAAATTATTGTTATCTTCACTCATAATTCCCGGAATGGATTTCCAAGTCTCAACATTTGCGATTGCCTTTGGTTCATATTTTTCTCTGAGCACTGAATTGTAATAACCGTTGACTGCCATGTTCATGCAGTGTGTCCCGTCACGATCATCCAGCATTGCATATGCCAGAAATGAGAGTGCTGCAAATTTTTTGGACTCGACTCTGACTCTGTACACGGGGTGTTTTTCATCACCTTTTTTCTCTATAAGGCCAAGGAGTAATAATTTTTTAAGAGCATTATAGATAGATCTTTCAGATTTTCCAGTAATGTCCTCCAGATATTTTGGGCGATAATCCATCGTAGGGTCTGCAACAAGTTCTTCAACAACTTTTGCAATGACTGTATCGCCAAACAAACCGCCGTATGGCTCATCAAGGTACATCTCTTCTTCTGAACATAATATTGGCAAGTCCTCTTTTGTCATCTTCCATCTCCTGCACTTATTGTATATGGTAGAGATATATTAAATAATTGCTGATATCCCTTAATTTTTTACAATGTTTTCCAATGTCTGTGGTGAGGAACTTCAAGATCATAATGTGTCATCCATTGGCCCTTCATCGGAAAATCCGGCAACCGGCAGACCTTTTGGTGCGATGTTTCCGGTTATCACGATCCGGGACATGATCAATGCCCAGAAACTCCTCACTGACTACCTCGGCATCCAACAGCTCTACGCGGTTGCCGGTGGATCAATGGGTGGCATGCAGGTACTCCAGTGGACGGTCAGCTACCCGGATAGTGTGAAGAAGGCGATTGTAATAGCTGCAACGGGGTACTCGACCCCTCAGCAGATCGCATTCAATGAAGTCGGTCGGAAGGCGATTATCTCGGATCCCGAATGGAACGGCGGGAATTACTATGATACGAAATCGTATGACACACCAGGTCCGGTCAAGGGACTTGCGCTTGCACGCATGGTCGGGCACATCACGTATCTCTCGGACGAGTCGATGCATGCAAAGTTCGGGCGCTCGCTTCAGGCAAAAGACCGGATCGGGTTTGACTTCTCGACTGATTTTGCTGTCGAGAGTTATCTCCACCACCAGGGTGATACGTTTACCCAGCGGTTCGATGCCAACTCATACCTCTACATAAAAAAGGCGATTGATTACTTCGACCTGACCAAAGACGGTTCGCTCGCAAAAGGACTTGAGGGAGCGCATGCAGGATTTCTCGTGATTTCGGTCTCTTCCGATTGGCTGTATCCACCTTACCAGTCACAGGAGATCGTCCAGGCACTGACGGCAAATGAATGCGAGGTGCGGTACAGCGAGATACGATCCAACTACGGGCATGATGCATTCCTGCTGGAATCCGGCCAGATCAATTACCTGATCTCCCAGTTCCTCTCAAGAACTGTTGTCGGGGATGTCATGATTCACGATGTTCCGACCATTGAGGAGGGCGCAACAACAGCGGTGACGGCACGGCGATTGATCAACCTCGAGGTCAATCACCTGCCGGTATTATCGGCAAGCGGACAGCTCGTTGGTATTGTCACTTCGTGGGATATTGCAAAAGCGGTTGCTAAAAATTTCCTCTGGCTTGATGAGATCATGTCAAAAAATGTCGTCACTACAGTGCCGGATGAACCCATCGAGTCGGCAGCAAAAAAAATGGAGGAGCACTCCATATCAGCCTTGCCGGTAATCGATGAGAACCAGAAGATCGGGCAGAATACACCGATGAGCATGATACCATACCCGACTTTTACCTTTCCCTGAAGATAGCGTTCACGGTTGGTGAGCGGTTCGTAGGGTGTGCGCGTCTCACCCCCCAGGAACCCCGGAATCTTTTTCCCGAGCATGGTATAGGGGCAGCAGGAGATCAGGTAACCGGCAACACCGCGTATGCCCGGTTTGTGTGCCGGTAACGGGTTTAAGGCCGAACAGAGGATCCCGGCAATATCCCCGTCAGGATCCTCCTCAATTCGCTGTTCGTCCATCACTCACATCCTTACCTGTTCACGTTATCTTATCTGTCACGAAGCCTCACGAATCACCCGATAAACAGAACATAGAAAACAAACCCGCCCAGTGTTGCCGTGACGAACACCCAGAGGACGTATGCTGCGATGGCTTTGGGTCTGAGCATAGAACTCAGGATTGCAATCTCCGGCAGGCTCGCGCCGGTCCCCCCGATAAGAAGGGCCATTGCCGCACCGAGGCTCATACCTTTTGTAAGAAGAACCGAGAGCAGAGGGATCGCCATCTCGATTCTCAGGTAGAGCGGGACCCCGATTACTGCTGCGATCGGGATTGCGAGGAGGTTTGAGTTCCCCACGTAGGTCTCGACAATTGATGCAGGAACGAACGCCGCGATGATGCCGCTGATCGCTGCACCGACGAGCACGTAAGGAATTATCTTTACAAAGAGTGCCCGGGCAAACGGCATGCTTCGGACGATACGGGGGCGGTTGCGTTCCCAGAAACTTCCACCCTCATATTCAGCGGCGGGTGATGTCGAGCCGCAGCACGCGGACGATGGAACCACGGGTTCAAAGCAGCATGTCGAAACCGGTTTTGTAACCG
This sequence comes from Methanoplanus limicola DSM 2279, assembly GCF_000243255.1. Taxonomy (NCBI): domain Archaea; kingdom Methanobacteriati; phylum Methanobacteriota; class Methanomicrobia; order Methanomicrobiales; family Methanomicrobiaceae; genus Methanoplanus; species Methanoplanus limicola. The sequence goes on along the minus strand of NZ_CM001436.1, from coordinate 2,416,382 downwards.
GTGCTGAACACCCACATCCCGAAGCGAGCGGTGCCGGAGATGCACTGGACAGTGGAACGCCGCATGCGGGTGCTGATGCCGGAGCAGATGCGGAGCAGTATGATTCGCCTGCGACCCCCACTTCCTTGACCTCATGCTTCAGCCGGGTGCTGCCGAGGAACGTTCCGCCGATTATCGCCATGACGAGGGTCACGACAAAATATACAAGAGCGATCTGCCAGCCGAAGACCCCGAAGATGATTCCCACGACCATGAAATTGCAGACCGGGGCAGAGAATAAAAATGCCAGCACAGTCGGGAAGGGTACTTTTGACTCTATCATTCCCATCGAGACCGGTATCATCGATGCGCTGCAAAACGGGGTGAGTATCCCAAGGAGCGCCCCGATGATCGGCCCTTTTCTCCCGAGGCCGCTCCCGAGGCGTTTCTGGATCTTTTCCTGGGGAACATATTCACGCACGATACCCGTGAGAATCGCGATAACAGCGATAATGATCACGAGCACTACGGCGACGTGGACGAATTCATTGAATGCGATGGTCAGTTGTTCTTCAAACACGGTTTCACCATTATTGTGATTTATAAGGATTCCCGGCGCTATGCATGCCAGTGGAATCTCCTATTGATCTCTGCAGCCACTAAATTTATATGGGATACTAACTCTGATTAAATATACTATACAAAAACATAGTGAAAGCGTATGATGAAAGATCCCTCCTGTTATTTCTGCCCGGTGGAAGGCACGCTCGATGTTATCGGCGGCAAATGGAAGCCGCTGATCATCTGGTACTTACGAAAACGTGTGCTGCGGTTCAGCGAAATCAGGCGGGCAATCCCCGGTATTACGGATGTGATGCTGACAAAACAGTTGCGGGAGCTGGAACAGGACGGGATTATCAAAAGAAAAGTATACACCCAGGTCCCGCCCAAGGTCGAGTATTCGCTCACGCCGCTGGGGAACACGATCATCCCGCTCCTTGATGCTCTCTGCGACTGGGCGATCGAACATATGAAGATCCCGATGATTGACGATGATAAGATTGTCGTCTGCGGAACAAAGAAGAAAAAGTGAAGAATCTCATATCTTTCGTAATAATCATACGGCAACAAATTTTTGAATCCATTGAAATTTATTAACAATCCCTGCCTGTTAACGTTTCAACTTTTTTTGAATAAGGTTTAATAACTTTGACCCTCAAGTCACTTTTGGTAATCATCATGGACGGATACGCAGGAAAAATGGTCTATGCCGATCTCTCGGCAGGGACGGTTGCAATCCTTCCGGAACACAAGAGGGAATGTATGAGCGGGCGGGGATCCCGTCAGGGGGCAATCCCCTAGTGGTCGTTGATGAGGCTACGTGCCTCATATTCGGAATTGAACATCCTCTCTTCAGGATGGCTTCATCAACCAAAACATCTCTCAGTCATCGGGAAGCGGGAGGTGTTGTGGGTGCAGACAAAAAAGGATTTTCTTCTCCCAACAACCACCCCCCGTCGCTCACCGCAACGACGTGCTGCACGTTCCGTCATTCTTCCCGCCATACCATTTTTCCCGGAGCCAGAGCGAGACATTCACGAGCCCGATCAGCACCGGCACTTCCACGAGCGGTCCAATGACCGTGGCAAAAGCCGCCGGTGATGCGATGCCAAAGACCGCGATGGCAACCGCAATCGCGAGCTCGAAGTTGTTGGATGCAGCGGTGAATGAGAGCGAAGCGGACTTTGCGTAATCGACACCGAGACGGTGAGACATCCAGAAACTCACAAAGAACATGATGACGAAGTAGAAGAGCAACGGGATTGCGACCCTGACCACATCAAACGGCACGTTGACGATATACTCGCCCTTGAGGGAGAACATCACAATGATGGTGAAGAGCAGTGCGATGAGGGTAATCGGCGAGATCTTCGGGATGAAGACCTGCTCGTACCAGGCCTTCGACTTCACGCGGAGCAGGGCATACCGGGTGATCATGCCGGCGATGAACGGAATACCGAGATAGATGAAGACGCTCTCGGCAATCTGGACTATCGTGATCGAGACGGCAGACCCGGTCCCAAGTCCGAGCAGCGGGGGCAGGTACGTGATGAAGAACCACGCGTAGACCGAGTAGAAAAATACCTGGAAGAGCGAGTTCATCCCCACGATGGCAGCACAGTACTCACAGTCACCTTCAGCGAGATCGTTCCAGACGATCACCATCGCGATGCATCTTGCAATGCCAACGAGGATGAGCCCGTACATGAAGAGCGGCTGGTCCCGCAGGAAAATAACCGCAAGGGCGAACATCAGTACCGGACCGACAATCCAGTTCTGGACAAGCGAGAGGCCGAGCACCTTCGTGTTCCTGAACACCTTCGGGAGTTCTTCATACTTAACCTTCGCGAGCGGCGGGTACATCATCAGGATGAGCCCGATCGCGATCGGGATCGAGGTGGTGCCAACCGAGAGCCCGGTGATTACAGACGGTACTGATGGCGCGAAGTAGCCGATGCCTATACCGACGGCCATGGCAAGGAAGATCCAGAGGGTCAGGTACCGGTCAAGAAAAGAGAGTTGTTTTGTATTAGTCATGCATGATCACCAGGTAATGATCAGCACTTACCGCCGCAGTCACAGCCGCCGGCAGGTGCGCATACCCTCCCGTAATCGATGCGGGTAATCTGCCGGATCATCGCATTGCATTCGCCCAGAAGGCGGATAAATTCGCCGGGATCCGTTGTATCATTTACCTGTTGCAAGGCCTCTCCAAGTATCTCTGCTCTTGCCAATACCTCGTGTTCTTCGACGGTCATGTTAACAGCACCCCCCCTGACGGTTCTGGGCAAACGTCTGCCCGATCTTTTCACTTATCCGATCATTTGAACGTTTGAGAAGGTCGACAAGTGCTTCCTGCGAACTGAAAAACTTCGTCAACGTTTCATCATTCTTTACCCGCATCTGCAGATCTTTCAATTCATCAAGAGTGGTTGCATCATATCCGCTCCATTGCAGTTCGGTCTGTTTTCGCTGATATTGAATTAACAGATTCTTTGCTTCCTGATTTCTCTCCAGATCTTCGTTGCATTGCATGAAGGTGCGATACTCCTCGCATTCGAGAATCGCATGAGCGAATGCTTTTACGAGGGACTTCAGGTCATTCTGGCTTGTGGATTGGTTTTCCATATTCATCCTCCTGGTGACTTCGGTTGTCTGTTCTGGTTTACTCTCCATAGATAGCGCTGCTCATTCTTTTGAGCGACTCGATGCCGTTGAGTTCCTCTACGAAAAGAGGCACACCCAACAGGGGCACCGGGAATCTTTCGCGTATCAGGTGCACATATTTTTCCTGTTGCTTTCTTCTGTCGGCAAAGTAACTGTTGTTCCCATAATTCTCGGGGAGCAGGTAGTTGATTGCCACCATGCCCAATTCAATACCGACCTGATTTTTCAGATCTTCAGCTGCTCTCCAGGCTTCTATGATGGGCGTGTATTCAGGATACATCACAAAGACAAAGGTGCTGGTCTCCCGGTCTCTCATCGTGTCGATCACATGAGCGTACTTGTCTCTGGTAACGTCCGATGTCTTTTTGGTCAGTGTTCCCAGGTCGATGAAGCCTTTCCAGTCTGACGGCATCTCCAGCAGCCGTAACGTGTGTCCTGTCGGTGCGGTATCGAAGATGACGACGTCAAATCCCTCTACCCCGAAATAGCTCATGAATTTTTCAAACGCAGCCATCTCCTCCGCACAGGGCGAGTTCAGATCCTCTTCCACTGCCTTCTTCGTCTCCTCCCCCTCATCCTTTACAGCATCAAGAATTCTCGCTTTATACTCTTCCCACGCATTTCTCTGGTCGATCTGTGTTGCGTAGAGGTTCTCGACACCGTTGATCTTTGTAGGCTCATTGCCGAGTGGTTGACCAAAGATCACCTGCAGGTGTGAAGCCGGGTCGGTGGTGAGGATCAGGGTGCGGTATCCCCGTTCTGCCAGATAGACCGACGTCGCACTGGCAATGGTGCTCTTTCCTACCCCTCCTTTTCCCGTAAAGAAGAGGTATCTCGTACCTTTTTTCGGGGAGAGAAGGGCATCAATCACCGGTTTGTCATACACAACCGGAGATGTGACCTCCGCCTCCTCCAGGATAACGGCCGTCTGGATCTCTTCTTCCTTCCCTTCGTACAGGAACTCTCCCACAGCTTCAAGCAGGGATATTCCGGAGACTTCAGTGTTTCTGAGCGGGTACAGAATTTTTTCCATCAAAAATTCACGGTTGATCTCCTCCACGATCTCCTGCTCCTGGTCCCATCTCATCCTGAAGAATTCGTCTGTGACCACTTCTTCCGGTAATACCCCATTGATCACAAGGAAACTTGTTTTGATGCCCAGTTGCTCGAGTTCCTTAACGCTTCGTTTTGTTTCGAAGATGGACAACCGCTCCGGCTTGAGGACAAAGACAAACGAGGTCTTTGCTTCATCCTGAAGAGCAGCAATCGCCTTCTCGTACTTGACTTTCGCCGACTGCAACGATGCGCTGGGCCCGATGCAGGTTGCACCGCCTTTTTCAAGCTCGCTACTCCAGCCACTCGGAAGTTCTAACAGTCGCAGGGTATGCCCGGTCGGTGCGGTATCGAAGACGACCACATCGTACTCCGGTTTGTCCATGAATTCGATGAACTTGTCAAATGCAGCGACTTCCTCGATACAGGGGCTCTTGAGCTGTTCCTGTATGCCCTTCACATTCTGTTCGTCCAGTAGTCCTTTGAGGGGGGCTATAATCCGGTCCCGGTACTCCTGCGAAGCGGCATCAGGATTTATCTCTATTGCCGAAAGGTTTTCTACGCCATTGATCTCCGTTATCCGGTGACCGATCTTCTGACCGAATATATCAGATAAATTCGGCGCTGGATCTGTGGTGACAAGTAACGTCCTGTACCCGTTCCTGGCGAGCCATACGGCTGTTGCGCAGCTCATGGTACTTTTACCGACACCGCCCTTTCCACTAAAGAAAATAAACCGGGAAGTACCCGGCCGTGGAGTTACAAAATCCCTGATCATTATTCGCCCTGTTTTTTTGTTTCCCGATTGGCGGTCGGTGTATCGCGACTTAGCAGTGAATTATCGGCCAGACCGGAGATGGACAATGCCGCATGCGCGATCAGGCGGTCCCTGACAAGATCGGATAGCGCCTTAGACGGCTTCTCTTTGATTGTTTTTCCAAGCGTTGCTGCCTGTAACATGTCTTCATGGGAGACCCCTAATTTTTTAGCCTTCTCATAATGATATGTAAAACACTTTTCACAATTACCAGCAACTGCTGCACCGATAGCGACCAGTTCCTTGACTTCATCGGTGAACAGGCTCACTGATGCGGTGTCATTAGCAACGTCCATTGCTTTTTCAGGTTCAGTTTTCGTCATCCTTGATTTCACCCCCTGCGGATAAGATCCTGGAACTCTTCGTAGTTCGGATATTTTTTCTGGGCTACCATCTTCCCGTTGAACGTGGTGATGGGAAGAATCTCGGGTCCATGCGTCTTTACCAACTGGAGGATCTCATCATTCTCCAGAAACATATCGATGTTGAAAGTAAGGCTCGCCCTCATGATTTCCAGATCTGGATAATCTCTTTTTAATTTCTTCAGGGTCTCATTAAATTCAATGAGTTCTTTGTCCGGTTCGGGGCCGCAGACCCCGGTTGAGCAGCACAGTGCTCCTTCGTATATTATCACGGTATCACTTGTCATGTTCACATTCCTCACAGGTTACCTCTGTCTCGATTTTCTGAATGCCAAGAATTTCCATAATCTGGATCGTCTGTTTCGACCTGATTTTATACCAGATGTTAACACCTGCCCTCCTTGACTCCAGAACCCCAGCTTCCTCTAAAATTCTGAGGTGCCGCGACACTGTTGGCTGCGCTTTCCCAACGGCCGGGACGATGGCACATGCACATCGTTCGCCATCCATCAGGCACTGTACGATCTTTATCCGCGTCTCATCGGCGAGAGCTTTTAACAGTTTAATCCGCCCTTGCACAACAAAATATTTGTATATCTGCATATATAAATATGTGCCCTCTGGTAGAAAGCTACCGGTGCCTGAACAGATCCGGAGGTACCTCATCCTATGAACCAGATGGCCGCTGATTGGACTCTGCGCACCTGTTCTTTCCGGTACCGGGAGTCATTTGGGAGGTCAGGGACATGACAGTATCCGGACGGCCGGTGCTTCCGACTCGTGCCGAGCTGCTCGCAGTCCGGCGTAAGATCAGTCTTATAGAGCGGGCGCACCGGCTGCTGAAAATCAGGCGGGATGCCCTGCTTGAACTGGTGAAACGAGTCAAAACGCTCAAACCCCGCTATGACCAGATGGAGGCGCAATACCGGTAAGCCGGGGAAGAACTGACGGCCGCGCTGATCATGGCAGGGACGGCCGGTGTCACGCTCGCAGCGTTTTCCGTTGAGGAGCACCCGTCCGTTATTGTGGAATATCAGAATGTTGTCAGGCTTGCTCTCCCGCAATTCCATCCGGTCAAGGTAACGAAGAGCCTTGACGAACGGGGGGTACGGTTTGCTCGGCACATCCAGCGTCATCGACGATGCTGCCGATGCCTGCGAGGAGATGGTTGACGAGATCATTAAAATGGCCGGGGTGCGTATGCAGGCGCTCCTCCTGCTGATGCATGAGATCGCGACCCTGATATGGAGGGTGAATGCTCTGGAGAAGATGCTGTTACCGGAACTTAGAACACGCGAAAGAACTACCGAATCGATGCGTGACGAACGGGAGGAGTTCAAGTGGCTGTTCCTGATCAAAAAGAAGAAAAACCGTATGGACTTAAGTGCAAATCTGCCGGTTCCTGCAAATACCTCGCGCTTTCGGATCAACTTTCGGATCAATTGTGAAGAAAATATCCTCAGGGACTCTGATGGTTTATCGGAGCTCCGAGTTGCTTGATATCATACCATCCCTTCCCCACGAGGATTGATCCTATAACGATGAAGCAGAGAGAATGGAGGCCGTACACCCACGTCTCGTGGGGAGAGCTTCCCCAGAACAGACTTATCCAGAAGAACGGACAGACCAATCCGAAAAGAGCAAGGCCGGCACCGATCTTCATCAGGCTTTTTGCCTGTCGTTCGTCAGATCTCATTTTGCTTTCTTGTATTGGATTTTTTACCATAGGCCACGCAACGAAATGTTTACCGGTTTCTCTTATCGTTCATGACAATGACTCCCGCTGTGATGCAACCGATACCAGCGATAACGACAGTCGGCAGCAACCAGCCGCTACCTGATACGACCGCGTTGACAATGAAGAGGAACGCCGCCCCGGCAATACAGGGAGCAAATACCTTCAGGACCGGTGGCATCATCGGTTTGTACCCCCGAATTCCCTTCCCAGCTGGATCCGGTGTGCGATCATGAACCCAAGGCCGAACAGGAAAACAAGAACCGAGTGGATCGCATTGAACATGAGTTCGTCCCCTCTTGCACCGGCCAGCAGGGATAACCAGAAGATAGGGCAGAAGATCCCGACAAGCATGATACCGTACCCGATTCTGATATTGCTTTTCAGGTGGATCTCCCGGTTCGTGAGCTGATCCGGGAGTGTTCCGGTCTCACCCCGCAGCAACCGCAGGACCTTCTTCGCAAGCATCGTGTAGGGACAGCAGGAGATCGCGGTACGGGCGAATCCGCGTATTCCCCCATCTGTTACAAGGCTGGAAGCCGGGCACCGGGACTCTCCGCGCTCATTGGATCTGTCCTGCCCTTTTTTCTGTCCGGTCATTTTCTCGTCACCCCGTTACCACATAATCATCCGACAAACAATGCATAGAAAACAAACCCGCCCAGTGTTGCCGTGACGAACACCCAGAGGACGTATGCTGCGATGGCTTTGGGTCTGAGCATAGAACTCAGGATTGCAATCTCCGGCAGGCTCGCGCCGGTCCCCCCGATGAGAAGGGCCATTGCCGCACCGAGGCTCATACCTTTTGTAAGAAGAACCGAGAGCAGAGGGATCGCCATCTCGATTCTCAGGTAGAGCGGGACCCCGATTACTGCTGCGATCGGGATTGCGAGGAGGTTTGAGTTCCCCACGTAGGTCTCGACAATTGATGCAGGAACGAACGCCGCGATGATGCCGCTGATCGCTGCACCGACGAGCACGTAAGGAATTATCTTTACAAAGAGTGCCCGGGCAAACGGCATGCTTCGGACGATACGGGGGCGGTTGCGTTCCCAGAAACTTCCACCCTCATATTCAGCGGCGGGTGATGTCGAGCCGCAGCACGCGGACGATGGAACCACGGGTTCAAAGCAGCATGTCGAAACCGGTTTTGTAACCGGTGCTGAACACCCACATCCCGAAGCGAGCGGTGCCGGAGATGCACTGGACAGTGGAACGCCGCATGCGGGTGCTGATGCCGGAGCAGATGCGGAGCAGTATGATTCGCCTGCGACCCCCACTTCCTTGACCTCATGCTTCAGCCGGGTGCTGCCGAGGAACGTTCCGCCGATTATCGCCATGACGAGGGTCACGACAAAATATACAAGAGCGATCTGCCAGCCGAAGACCCCGAAGATGATTCCCACGACCATGAAATTGCAGACCGGGGCAGAGAATAAAAATGCCAGCACAGTCGGGAAGGGTACTTTTGACTCTATCATTCCCATTGAGACCGGTATCATCGATGCGCTGCAAAACGGGGTGAGTATCCCAAGGAGCGCCCCGATGATCGGCCCTTTTCTCCCGAGGCCGCTCCCGAGGCGTTTCTGGATCTTTTCCTGGGGAACATATTCACGCACGATACCCGTGAGAATCGCGATAACAGCGATAATGATCACGAGCACTACGGCGACGTGGACGAATTCATTGAATGCGATGGTCAGTTGTTCTTCAAACACGGTTTCACCATTATTGTGATTTATACGGATTCCCGGCGCTATGCATGCCAGTGGAATCTCCTATTGATCTCTGCAGCCACTAAATTTATATGGGATACTAACTCTGATTAAATATACTATACAAAAACATAGTGAAAGTGTATGATGAAAGATCCCTCCTGTTATTTCTGCCCGGTGGAAGGCACGCTCGATGTTATCGGCGGCAAATGGAAGCCGCTGATCATCTGGTACTTACGAAAACGCGTGCTGCGGTTCAGCGAAATCAGGCGGGCAATCCCCGGTATTACGGATGTGATGCTGACAAAACAGTTGCGGGAGCTGGAACAGGACGGGATTATCAAAAGAAAAGTATACACCCAGGTCCCGCCCAAGGTCGAGTATTCGCTCACGCCGCTGGGGAACACGATCATCCCGCTCCTTGATGCTCTCTGCGACTGGGCGATCGAACATATGAAGATCCCGATGATTGACGATGATAAGATTGTCGTCTGCGGACCGAAGAAAAGAAAGTGAAGAATCTCATATCTTTCGTAATAATCATACGGCAACAAATTTTTGAATCCATTGAAATTTATTAACAATCCCTGCCTGTTAACGTTTCAACTTTTTTTGAATAAGGTTTAATAACTTTGACCCTCAAGTCACTTTTGGTAATCATCATGGACGGATACGCAGGAAAAATGGTCTATGCCGATCTCTCGGCAGGGACGGTTACGATAAAGCCCACGCCACCGGAACTCAAGCAACAGTACATCGGCGGTCGGGGGTTTGGCATCCGGCTCCTGACCGACATGGTCGATCCGAAGATCGATCCGCTGAGCGAGGAGAATGTCCTCGTATTTGCAGCCGGGCCGCTGACCGGCACCGGCATCCCGTTGGGGAGCCGGTACGAGGTCTCGACAATCTCGCCACTCACGGGAACCGCGATGAGTGCCAACAGCGGCGGTGTCTTTGGCTGGAAGATGAAGAAAGCAGGGTTTGATGCGGTTGTCGTGAGCGGGAAAGCGAAAAAGCCCGTATACCTCCTGCTTGATAACGGGGAGGCTGTACTCCGGGATGCCGCTCATCTCTGGGGTAAAACCACCGGGCAGACCACCGATGCAATTGTGGACGAACTCGAGGACAAGAGCGTCCGTGTATCCTGCATCGGACCGGCCGGGGAAAAGCTGGCACTCATTGCCTGTATCATCAATGAAAAGGCACGGGCTGCCGGAAGAGGGGGCGCCGGCGCTGTCATGGGCTCAAAGAATCTCAAAGCGATCGCCGCACGGGGAGACCTGCCCATAAAGCCGGCAGATGAAGCGCAGCTCAACATCGTCAAGGAGCGCGTACGCAAGAAGATCGAGGAGAACGGGATCGAGAAGGCGCTGCATGATTACGGTACCGCTGTGCTCATCAACATCCTCAACGAGAACTATCTCCTTCCGACCCGAAACTTCCAGACCGCACATTTCCCGGACGCGGAGAAGATCTCCGGCGAGACGATGGCAAAGACTATCCTCAAGAAACCCAAGGGATGCTATGCCTGCATCGTGCAGTGCGGCCGGGTCACCGAAGTCGACGGCGAACACGGGGAAGGGCCGGAGTATGAGCCTGACTGGGCGTTCGGAGCCGATTGCGGGATTAGCGATCTTAAGGCGATAGCCCGGGCAAACAACATCTGCAACGAGTACGGGCTCGACGCAATCGGAACACCGACAACCATCGCCTGCCTGATGGAGATGGCAGAGAAAGGGTACGTGAAGCACCCGATCCGGTTCGGTGACGCGGAAGGGATGTTAAAACTGTTGGAACAGATTGCAAAGCGCGAGGATATCGGGGATGAACTCGCCGAGGGCTCCTTCCGGTTTGCCACGAAATACGGTTATCCCGAATTGTCCATGAGCTCCAAGAAGCAGGAACTGCCGGCCTATGACCCCCGGGGGATTCAGGGATATGCGCTTGCAACCGCCACATCAAACCGGGGCGGTGACCATGTGTACGGGTACATGATCTCGCCCGAGATTCTTGGTGCGCCGGAGAAACTGGACCCTTACGTGGTCACGGGAAAACCGCAGTGGGTCAGGACGTTTCAGGACCTGACAGCATCCATTGATGCCTCGGGGATGTGTCTCTTCACTTCATTTGCCCTGGGAGCAGAGGATTATGCGAATCTTCTCACTGCTACAACCGGTATGGAGATCGATGCCGCTGAACTGATGAAGATTGGCGAACGGATATGGAACCTCCAGAAACTCTACAATATAAAACGCGGATTTTCTCGCAGGGATGATAATCTGCCGGACCGGCTGCTGAACGAACCGCTGAAGGAGGGTGCACCAGCGGGGCAGGTTGCCCGGATTTCTGAGATGCTTGATGAATATTACACTCTGCGGGGATGGGACAGTGAAGGGATACCATCTGAGGAGAAGATAAAGGAACTGGGACTTGTATAATCCGGCAGAAGAGGTGGTAAAAACACCGTTGTTACGGCACGGGATGGTTCACAGCGGGATCCGGGCGGCATCCGTATATTTACGGGAATGAATGTGCCGGCTGCGGTCCGGTTGTGAAACCGTCTGAATTTTTTGCGAGTGGCTCTTCTGCGGGAGAACAGGATGTAAGGAGATTTTGTATATGAAAATTAAGGTGAAGGCGTTTGCTACATTAAGGGAAGTGATGGATATGCAGGTGGACCTTGATATTATGGAAGGTGCAACTGTTGGAACACTCCTTTCCGAGCTTACCGGACGGTATGCCGGGCTTGGTGTTCTCATCTTTGATGGCCCGGATTCCCTCCGGAAATTTGTCAATATCCTCAGGAATGGTAGGAATATTGAATTTCTGGCAGGTCTTGATACAGCTCTGGCTGACGGGGATCTGATTGCCCTCTTTCCTCCGGCGGCAGGTGGATAGGGTATGCCGGTTGTGCACCGGTCATGAATAACGGTTCACAGATGGTGATCGTGCTCATCATTTCCCTTATTTTTGTTTTAAGATGTATTTGTGCCATAAATCAGTCTGAATGTGTAATCTTCCGGCACATTTGCCTGTATTTTTTGCGTGATTATTGTTCTTCACACTGTTTCAAAACAATCTGAAACAATTAGATATATATGGGGTTATGATCAATTATTGTTTCAAACAAATTTGAAATACTCATTTATATCAGCATTCAGATAACTGGCTGCTCTGTGTAAATGAGACCGGAGCTGAGATATGTCTGACCATAAAAATATCAAAAGACTGAACACATTTGAGAAATATCTTACCATATGGGTTGCTCTGTGTATAGCGGGCGGTATTCTTCTTGGAAGATTTTTCCCGCAGGCCGCGGTTACACTGGATAGTTATTCTGTCTATGAGGTCTCAATTCCAATTGCAATCGCTCTTTTTTTCATGATGTATCCAATAATGGTAAAGATAGACTTTGGAGAGGTTTTAAGAGCGGCACAGACGCCAAAGCCCGTTCTGCTGACGCTTATTATAAACTGGGCGATTAAGCCGTTTACAATGTTTCTGATTGCATACTTCTTCCTTGGATATGTCTTTGTCGACTTTATTCCCGGAACAGAAATTCTGGCAAACGGGACTGAGGTTGAACTCTGGAGAAGTTATGTATCAGGGTGTATCCTTCTTGGAATTGCTCCATGCACTGCAATGGTTCTTATGTGGAGTTACCTTGCACGCGGAAACGACGGCTTAACTCTGATTATGGTTGCAATAAACTCGCTTACAATGCTCATTTTGTATGCACCACTTGGAGGATTTCTGCTCGGGGTTAATTCAATGCCGATTCCGTGGCAGACTATTTTGCTCTCGGTTGCAGTATATGTCGGGCTTCCTCTTGTCCTTGGCTATCTGACAAGGAGATGGATAATCTCAAAGAAGGGCATGGCCTGGTTTGAGGAGAAATTCCTGCATATTTTAACTCCGGTGAGCATTATCGCACTTCTTGGAACACTTGTTTTACTCTTCAGTTTCAAGGGTGATGTAATAGTTCAAAATCCGCTAACAATACTCTGGATTGCAGTTCCGCTCTTCATTCAGACAATGCTGATATTCACTCTTGGCTACTTTGTCCTGGCACGACGCTTCAGACTGCCTTACCGTGATGCAGCTCCTGTCGGGATGATTGGGGCATCGAATCATTTTGAGGTTGCCATTGCAACAGCAGCGATTCTCTTTGGGCTTTCATCCGGAGCAGCACTTGCAACGGTTGTCGGTGTGCTCATTGAGGTGCCGGTTATGCTTATGCTTGTAAAAATATGTCTTGGGACAGAGGGAATGTTTAAAGGAAATGAGTCCGATGGATGATTATTCATATCCACTGTATTTTCCGGATGAGTATGTATCTTTAAAAAAACAGTTTGAGGAATGATTTGAGATGAAAACGGCATTAAAGGCGGGCGTTGTGCTTGCATTGTTATCATTGTTTATTATTGCGGGGTGCACAGAGAATACAGATGAGGGTATACCGGATTCTGTAAATTCAGATAAATTCGGGGCTTTGAAGGCTGAACTGTACCATTTCCACACAAACAGTCAGTGCTATTCATGTGTTATTCTTGGTGAGCTTGCTAATGAGACGGTTCAGACCTATTATAAGCCTCAGCTTGAATCAGGAAAACTGATCTTTGAGCATGTAAACATTGATGAAGAGGAGAATAAGGAGCTGGCTGAGAAGTACGGGGCCGGCGGTTCGTCCCTGATGATAGGGGTTTACGGCAAAGACGGAGAGTTTTACCATGAAAACCTTGTCGGTGCTCTGTACCGTTTAAATGATCCTGAATCCTTTGCAGAATATCTGAAAAATATCTTAGACCCACTCATAGGGGGTAGTTCTTGACCGGATTTATGGAAACTATGGGAATGAGCGGCATTCCCGTTATTGCAGCCTTTTTTATAGGGCTGATGACTGCATTCAGTCCGTGCCCGCTTGCGACAAATATGGCGGCCATTGCATATATCTCCGGGAAGGGTGAGAAATTTGTGAGGACTTTGTCAGCCGGAATTCTGTACGCGGGCGGCAGGGCTTTGGGCTATATCCTTGTTGCAGCGGCTGTTTTGTGGCTGGAACTTGGTGTTGCTCCTGTATCTGCATTTCTCAGGAATTACGGTGAGATGCTTCTTGGGCCGTTTTTGCTGATTATAGGAATTATTATCCTAAAGGAGATCTCTTTTGATTCTTTCGGGTTTTTGAATGGTGATTATTCCGGCAGGCTTAAAATGTGGCTCTTTGATCGGGGTCTTTTTGGAAGTTTTGGGCTGGGGTTTGTATTTGCTGTTGCATTCTGCCCTTTCAGTGCGGCACTTTTCTTTGGGATGTTAATTCCGTTAGCGGCCAATAACTCCGATCCTCTGATAATTCCGGCATCTTTTGCTCTTGCAACGGCATTTCCTGTAATTCTTGTCTCTCTGCTTATTGCGGGAGGGATGAAAGGGGCTGTCAGGTTTATGAACCGGGTGAATAAGGCTGATTCATATATCAGGACTGCTGCGGCTTATGTCTTCATTGCCGGCGGAATTTTCTATACCGGAATCTGGATTAAAGGTCTGGTTTTATGACAGCTCTGGAATTTATGCTCTCTTTGGAGGGGATATGTCGGTTATATCTCTCTGCTGAGTGTTTTTAATGGATATATATTAAATGGCTAAGAAGAAGGTTTTGTTTGTGTGCACTCATAACAGTGCAAGGTCGCAGATGGCTGAAGGGTATCTGAATGCCCGTTTTGGGGAGATATTTGAGGCTTTTTCAGCCGGAACTGAGGTTACGTCTGTTAATCCTTATGCGATAAGGGCTATGGATGAGATCGGTATTGATATCTCCAGGCAGTGGTCCAAAAAGCTTGATGAGTTTTTTGGTGTTGAGATGGACCTCCTGGTAACTGTATGTGACAGTGCAAAAGGTGCCTGTCCTATGTTTCCCTGGGCGAAGGAGAAGATTCATGCCGGTTTTTCCGATCCGTCCGCTGCATCCGGCAGTGATGCAGAGGTTATGGAGGTTTTCAGGGGGATAAGGGATGAGGTCACCGGTTTTATTGATGAAAAATTTGGTGACAGGATATGAGTGAGTTAATCGTTGTAACCTGCAGCGGGATCTCAAATACCGGCAGGCTTACGGGTCAGGCGGTGAATGCTTTTATGCAGAGGCATCCCGGGGTTTTTGAGAGGCATATCCCCGCAGCAGATATCTCTGATGGGTTATCTTCAGATTCAGAGGTTGTTGTCATTGAGGGATGTCCGGACTGCTGTTCATGTAAGAAATTAAATGCACTCGGTGTTTTGCCTGTTCTGCATATTACGGCAACAGATCTTGGGATTGAGAAGAGGGGTGTGGATGAGCCTGCTTTTGCTGAGATTGAGATTCTCTCATCTGAGCTTAGAAAAGCTCTTAAAAGACTTTGAATTTTTTATTCGGTCTCCTAAAATATATATCTCCTCCGGGATCTCTTTTTAAAGGTGCAGTTTCATATACTCTGAGATGAGCGGGACTGTATGGGGTTTTAGTGTCAGAAAAGCTGGTTTAATATTTATTATCTCTCTGTTTTTAACCGGAATTCCGGTGCAGGGTGTCTGTGCATTTACTGACGGAAGTGATTGTACAGCCTTTGACAGATGCAGTTTTAATTCTGTCTCCGGGACGTATGCAGAGAGGCAGGTTAAGGAGATGGATTTTCTGCTCTCGCCAAACGGAGATCCGGCAGCGATAATGTTTGCAGGACCTGCCGCTGATTTAAACGGATCACAGTCTCCGGCATCCACAAAAGATATGATGTTTCATGCCAGCCTTGTGGATTATGGGGATATTCAGTATTTCATTGAAGAGCACTCCGATAAAAACAGCCTCTATTCCTATACGGTGGATGCAGAGGCGATCTGTGACCGTTCCCTGCCGGAGATTGAAAAGGAGGGTCTGATGTACCCAAAAGGCCCTGTTATCTCATTTGGATATGACCTTAAGATGAGGGTTTTTGCCGGCATTGACTACAGGTATAAGGAATCCGGCAGCGGGGAGGATATGGGTATATTGAGGGTCTATGAGATTATCAATGAAAATGCAGGTGAACTGGACCCGTTATATGAATTTCCGCCGGTGATATTTTCCAGAGCACATATGCCATACCTGGACTGACGAAAAAAGTTACTGCTTTTTCCGGGTTATTTCGTAATCGTTCTGCGAAATCTTTAACGGACCGGAATTGTAAAAGTTATGATTAAAGGTGATTTGTATATTAATTGCTGAGATGATTTATATTCTCAATGTATTATACAAGGGCAGGTGCTTCAGATCAGATCGTGGTTATAATTCTAAAAAGTTGAACAAATTGTATTTAAAAAAATATCCTGGTAAAGATTATTTAAAATTTGATGATGCTGTCTCTTATCTGCTTAATGGGAGTTATATAAGCGAGGTGAAGAAAAAAGATATCAAATATTATATAATTGATATTAAAAAGGTATCTTCAGCACTTGATTCTCATGGAATAAGCATTGCTATGAAGTGCCTTAAGTATGAGGACATATGTCCCAAATGTAAATTATAATATTTTAATATTACAATATCATGGCTCTGCAAAATATTTTTATCACTTGTGATTATATATATGATCATCCTGAAACTCTGAAAGTAAAATGAATAATATCTGAAAAATACTGGTGGAATATGAATCGTCCTTTTGAAGGAATATTTGGCAATACCTGTGAGCTGAGAATACTTGAATTTCTCCTGCCGCTTAGGGAGATTAAATTCAATGTTACAGAACTGGCTGAAGAGGCTAAAATTTCACGGGTTACTGCCGGCAGGGTTATAAAAAAATTTGCTGAATGGAATATACTTAATGTTCATGATCGTGGTGTTACTGAATATTCGATAAATCCGGATTCTCCAATTGTAAAGAGTGTAGACGCACTAAACAATGCAATTATTGGAGAGATGCTTGGCGAAGAGAAATTAAATGAAATTTCAGAGTACATCTCTGAAAGGCAAAATGTTCAGAATTCAAAGAGCACGGCATTCTCATCCGGAATAAATGGTAGCAGCAATACTGACAATAGTGACAGCAATAGCGGTTACAATACCGGTGGGGATGATGGTAATAATCCGGTGCCCGGATACTGCGGAGAGGAGCATAAATATGTCTGTCACGGTCATAAAGGGGAAAGGTAATTCTGACAATTTTAAAGGTCTGAATTTCCCCGGAATCAGATATATACTACTGCATTAGCCGGAATTTTCTGACCGCCGGAAAAGTGCCGGTAGAAATTTCCTTTCAGCTTTTTAGCAATAATTACATTTTGCAGCAAAAAAGTGTATTTGATTATTCCCGTCAGAAGGGATATGATATTTTTATCAGCTAACCGGGATTTTTAACAGAAACGCTGTTATAGGGATTAGTTCTATCTTTATTTCATCTTCATAAAATGCTTCGGAATAGCTCTCGGTTATGATAAAGCCCGTTTTCAGCCCGAATTTCCTGCAGGCCATGAGGAGTCCTTCAGTCTCTCTTTTTTTGTTATATTCGTTAAGTTTGTAGCAGACCTGAAAGCATTCTGTTATTTTATCACCGGATTTAACAATGAAGTCACATTCATGGCCATTCGCGTTCAGGAAAAATATCTCCCCACCTCTTCGCTTTAGTTCGTTGAAGACGATATTTTCAAACAGTCTGCCCATATTTCCTGAGAATGAGAACGAAAGAGTGTTTACAAAACCCGTATCTGTTGTATAGTATTTGGTATCAGATGCTATCTGTTTTTTAAGGGAGTAATTGTAATTTCTGATTTCAAATAGCATATAGACCTGTTTTAGGTAGTCAATGTAATCTCCGGTTGTGTTATACCCGTATTTTAGTGCTTTTCCTATGCTGCTTATGCTGTTTTGTTTTGTGTCGTTTGAGAGTATGTATTCGGCAAGTGTTTTTAGTTTGTCGTAGTTTTTAAGCCCGTATCGGGCCATTATGTCTTTTAACAGTATTGTATTGAAATATGAGATCAGTTCCTCTTTTTTTAAGTCTTCTTCTACGGTTGCAATCCTTGGGAATCCTCCGTATCTAAGATATTCAGTGAAGAAGCGGTTTATATCAGTTTTTCTCGCAGTGTATTCCATGAGGTCTGTGCATTTTATTCCCTTAAAGATGAGGTATTCCCGGAAGGTTAAGGGATAGACGTCAATGTTCAGGTACCTGCCACCAATTGACGTTGCAATTTCTCCTGAGAGAAGTTTTGATGATGACCCGGTTACGTAGATTTTTGCTTTTTTTAATTCATAGGCAGTTCTGACCCATTTTTCCCATCCGGAAACGTTCTGGATTTCATCGAGGAAGAGGAAGATTTCACCTTTTGGGTTTATGTTCTCTCTGTACACTTCAAGGATTAGGTCAAGTGTTTTTGTGTTCAGGTTGTCTGATAGTCTTGGGTCTTCGAAATAGATATAGAGCAGTTCTTTTTTGCTTTTTTCCTCTGCTAAAGACTGCATTTCAAGTTTTAGGAGAGTTGATTTTCCACTCCTCCGAATCCCGGTCAGGACAATTATTTCTCCTGATTTCCTGAAGAGTTTTATCCTGTCAAGGTATTCCTGTCTTGGGATGTATTCTTCAAAGTCCCTGTTCCAGTAATTCCAGTCATTCAGGATCTCCAGGATCTCAAGTTTTGTGAGTTCCTGCATGATTAGTTATTGCCGTGACAGGATATAATGTTTTAGTGTATGTTATATTTTTATGAATTTTTGTTAATTCTTACATTATCTTTTGTTCATTATTAGTTAATACTTGCATTATAATATGTCCCATTTTAGTTAATTTTCACTGTATGTATTGTTGGACATTAGTTAATCTTAAATCAGAATTATCCGGAGATATGGATAATAGTTAATGACAGATTTCTGTATGATCGGTGACCTGGTAATTTCTTACAGGCAGAAAATCCCGGGTAAGCAGCAGTTATTTATTATCTAAGAACATATGTCCGGTACAGAAAATGAATACATCATATAATTCAAAATCAACAGAAAAAACTGGCTCATTAGATAACCTGAAAACATCAGAGAATAATGGTAATAATGATAACCCACTGAATGCTACAACTATACCACACACCATGTCATCTGCACTGTCACACATAACATCACCAATTAACCTCCTGATAAAATATGAGGCTGAAATATTTCAAAAATTCGGGGTATTAAGGATTGGCATATTCGGCTCATGTGCCAGGGGAACAGATACCCCAAAGAGTGATGTTGATGTATTTGTTGAATTCAGGGAAGGAGAAAAGACTTTTGACAATTATATGGAACTTAAATTCTATCCTGAATCCATCTTTGAGAGAAGTGTTGACCTTGTCACATATGACGGTTTAAACCCACATATCCGTGACGATGTGATGAGTGAGGTCGTCTATGTCGCGTGAGGTCGATCTCTCTCTTGCGGATATTCTCGATGTAATAAATAATATTTGTAATTATGACTTTGCCATAATAATACACACATCATTAAATTTCATAGTTTAAAATCTATTTCTGATTATTTGTAAGTATAAATCTTCGGTTTTCTGAAGGCTCCAGCTTAAATTTAGGAGTCTTATATTTCGGCCATGGTGCATGATTATTATCAAGCATCCACCTGCCGATCTCCTTACTTTTTAGTTCAATACAAGTATTCCAAAAAGATTTTGAGATCGAAACTTCAATAAACTTTTCACTATCGATTATAACCTCAACAGAGTTCCATTCTTTCTGGAAAAATAGATCACGATCCTTTGATTTGATTCTGATTCCATATCCTGAACCAGTTTTGATGTCAGGAGAACCATTTGAACAGCCTGTTACATCCATAATTTTCTACAAAAATTCTACACCTGAAATATCTCTGGCTTTACTAAAAAGATCTTTTACAGTCTGTGGAATATCTTCCTTTTCAATTAAAGAAGCAAGAAAAGTTCCAAGTTCAGGTTTATTAAGATAGTTTGGTTTACATTCTTTTGCTACACATGAAATTATTTCATCTGAAAATTTGTTCTTCTCTCGCATCTTCCGTATATCTTCATCAATCCACAATTTTTCATCCTTTTTTGGCCTATATCTGTTTAAAACGCTTAATATTACTTCATTGGAAAATGTATCCTCAAATTCCTTCTCTCCAATATAAATTAACCTCTCCTTAAAAAAATTATCGACAGACATCCTGTAATCGCTTTCTGTCATTCCTGAAGAAGAAATCATATCATCAGTGAGCAATTTCTCCCTTCTGATTCTTTTAGTATCGTTGTCAAGGAATAGGATTATTAGGTCACTCTTATTTTTCATTAGAAGTTTTAAGAAATTCAGAGCGGCTCCGTTTCCACCAAGTTCAATAAGTGTAATTCCATCTTCTGCCATAGAAGAATTATATAGTTTTCTGTATGCCTGAGGAATAAAATTTGATTCAGTAGGTCCTTCAATAATAATGAAGCACTTCTCAAAGAAGAGATGGCTATTTGAAAGTCCCATTTCCCTACACATCAGAGAAATAAACTCCTGAATTGTAGGGTCATCATCTGATTTTAAATAATCTATTTCAGTACTTCCATGGCAATTCCTCAGTAGGTTTATTGAGGAAGAGGATACAGAATCTATCATAAAGAGTGAATGGGTACATAGGATTACCTGATTTTTCCCTTTGGAATCATCAACTACTGATCTAAGGGTCCTGAATAAGCTTCTCTGAGCTTCAATATGTAGATTATTGTCGGGTTCATCATAACACCGTATTGCATAATCCTGATCAATCCCTGAGAGAACTTCCTTATTCCATTCAAATATTGCAAGATACATCCTTCTTTTAGTTCCGTAACCTTTGTTATTCAGATATTGATAAGGTTCGTATTTTTCTTTGATTTTTACAGGAGTCTGTTTCAGACCGGAAGTAAGATCAATCTCAGGCTCAATGCTGATTGAATCGATCCTCCGATTAAATTTCTGGAGATGTTTTAGGAATTGCCCGGACTCTTCGTTTAACCTCTCTTTTGCACGATCCATTGCATCCTGAATTTTTTGATCTCTCAGCTTTTTAATTCCATTTTGGTCTTTACAATAAAGTTCATCCTCAAAGGATTCTTTCAGCACTTTGAAGATAAGATTTTCGGGATTGTTGTAATCATCTACATTATAGCGAATAAGCTTTGGAAGGAAATTTTGAATATCCTTGAAATTTATTTCATGCCAATCCAAGCTAGAAGGAATTTCTTGGGACTTGATTTGAATGTAATCTTTTACTGCGGTTTTTCTCTCATCCTGATTGTTAAACTTGGTTCCTTCTTTTGGAGATAATCTTAACTCTTCAACAAAAACCCCAAGATCATTGGCATTCATCTTTTTGTAATTGTAAAACCGTTCATCTGAATATCTCTGAGTGTATAGATATGTATGATTATCTTCAGAAGTAAATTCTTTTTTCAGCCTGAAACAGCCGTTTTCATCTAGATAATCTGGAATGTCCATAATTTCATCTTCATCAACGATGAAGATGACCTCACCTGAAATGTCTTCCGCTGTAACTTCATGATCATGTCCACTTTGTGGATCTAGAGCAAGATATCTATAATAGTCCTCAAATTTTGGAATTGCGTTTGTAAGCATTATTTCCAGGAAATCAATGATTGCAGTTTTTCCTGAATCATTCTCACCTATTAATGTTGTAAATTCATGAAATGGTAGATTTTCTATTATGCGATGACATTTATAATTGCAAACGGAAATTGATTTGATCTTCATAAAAATGGTTTGAATAAGTATTGTCTGGTTAACTATACTCTACATATGATTGATGACATATGACTGTCATTTGGATTATAACCTTGATTAATTTCAAAAGAATTATCTAAATGAGAAACACTGCTGATTTTGTCAATAGAATACATTCTCCAGTCTGGTATTTTTCCTGAATTGCTGTGTCCACCAACTTGATATGCTCTTAATGTCTTTTTTCCAGATTTATGATGTATTCCAATTAAATGTGGATTAATAATCCTTGTTTGTCCATCATAAATAATTTTTATCTGATTTTTGGTTTTTATTGCGTCACATATTTTTGAATGCATGAATTTATTTCATCTCCCCAGATCATTGTAATCCCCTTGTTTTAATCACAATTTGTTGTATTTGATGTAAGTCTGTATTAAGTTTCAATCTCGTGATTGGTGGTATTATATAATTGCAGATATATGCAGTTATGTGGGTTAGTTATTTTAGTATCTCAAGTCTAATTTTCTGATATTTTTTGCTGGATTTTTTCCTAATTGTAATTTAAAATGATCTGAACATCTTATAGATCAGAATTCAATTGCTATATATTTATCCCTAAAATGATAGGAATAATGCAAAAATAGAAATTAATTAGAGATTATAATGTTGATTGATAGGATATTGATTTAATCATCATAACATTATCTTATGTTCTCAAAACTCCCTAATTTTTGATGAAAGGTTGGGGCATCTAACGTCATTCAAACTTTTATTCCCTTTAATCTGCATTCCCAGTGGCATATATTTATGAGAATAATTTGGCGTACTATTCGTTAAATTGCAACTAGGCTGATATATTGTCAGTTTTCTGAAAACGCTCATTCTCGTTATGAATTTAGAAGAATATAGGTATTTATTCTCACGTCATCTTCATGGCAACCTTTAAAAATCCTGCCGGCATCTCCTCATCAAGTCTCCAGATTATATTCATTGGCCGGCTGCCGGTGTGACTTACATATTCTGCCGTTCCAAGGCATAGGTATGGTCTTGTTCTGCCCTGAATTTTTTTGGACTCCCTTGCGAAAAGGAGGACCTTGCCGGAATTTTCTTTTTGGTTCATGTATCTCTTTCCGGTTTTGGAATTCTCTGAAGTCGTGCTCTGGGACTGCCAGTGAAAGAGCCTCTCATTAACAGCATAATCTTCATACATGGTCGATGGAGAGAAATATTTCTCAGTCTTATTGAGAGTTATAAAGAATACATCCAGATTTTTCTCCCTGAAATGCACAACGCCCTCACGTGATCCTCTGGGTGGTTTTTCATTTGGAGTATAATATCCAAGTCCGGCGAAAATCTGATCCCTTGAATATGTGCAGTGAAGCTTAAGTGGGGTATTAAATCCCAAATCAAGCGGTTTTTCTATGAAATTTATCTTTCCTGTAACATATTCAAGGGCACTGATAATTTCATCTCTAATCCATTCATTATCAAAAATTCCGGAAAAGATTCTCTCAGAATCAGGTTCATCCAAGACCGGAGCATTATATGCCGAATAATAAAGAACTGAGATGACTTTCCTGCCATAGGAGGACCTGGTAAATTCAGGCAGCTCATCCGGATTTTTGAGAAGCCTGATGATCTCTCCAATTAAACTGACTGAATTAACGGTTATCAACCTGTAAACAGCATCTTTCAGGAGTTTATTATGCACTGTAAATTCGTCATCTTTAGTAATGGCACAATGGGTTAAAAATCCGGCATTTTTGCATAGTTCAGTAAAAGTGGCGGCTGAATAGAGATCCGCCGGATTTATGGCATGATAATCAAGGAAATTTTTAAGATTAAGCGTCAGTCCTGAATCAGATTCAAAATTTCTAATAAGGTTTGTCAGATTTCTCTTATTATTGAGATTGGCTCTTATATTTTCAAGTATCTTATCCATTGCAACTTTTTCAAGATGTATATGGCAACCTCTCGGAAGCATGAAATTTCCGGTCTTGATTTGATTCATTACAGAACAAGCTGACACTTCAAGAATTGATGAAAGTTTATCCCCAAACCGATAGTGCTCATTCTGCCGGCCAACAAAATCAAGCACTGTTAAACACTCCTTATCCTCATGCAGCCTGAGCCCCCTTCCAAGCTGCTGAAGAAATACTGTAATACTCTCAGTCGGCCGTAAAAAGAGGACGGTATCAATTTCAGGGATATCAACACCCTCATTATAGAGATCAATGACAAAGATGAAGTTTATCTCTCTTTTTGTAAGCTTTCCCTGAATTAAATCTCTCTCTTCCCTGCTGCTCTTTGAATGAAGGGCTGCTGATCTAATCCCCAGCTTATTAAATGTCTCAGCCATGAATATTGCATGCTCAATACTCACACAAAATCCAAGTCCGGCAACACCGGAAATCTCGGTAACATATTTTTGAATAGAATCTGCAATATGATACGCCCTCTCTGTATTTCCTGTATAAACCTTTGAGAGCTCATTTCTGTCATAACCTCCACGACTCCATTTAACAGAATCGGGATCGACAATATCTGTCACTCCGAAATAGTGGAAGGGAGAGAGTAATTTTCTGTCGATTGCTTCAGCAAGTCTTATTTCGGCAGCAATCTTCCCGTCAAAATACTCCAGAATATCTAAGTTATCCATTCTCTCAGGAGTTGCCGTAAGGCCTACCAGAATTTTAGGATTATAGTATGAGAGCAGTTTATTGTATGACGGTGCAGCGGCATGATGAAACTCATCAACAATGATCATATCATAATAATCCGGCTTCGTATATTCCCATAAATTCCGGCTGTTAAAACTCTGAACAGAAATGAACAGATGATCCAGTGAGTCCGGCTCATGGCTGCCTACAAGAAGATTTCCGAAATTCTGATCCCTTAAAATCCCCCTGAATGTGTAAAGGCTCTGTTTAAGTATCTCTTCTCTGTGTGCAACAAATAAGAGTTTGGGGTAATTCCCGGTGTTGAACTTCGATTTATAAAAATCCTTATAGTCAAAAGCAGATATGACCGTCTTTCCTGTACCTGTTGCTGCAACGATGAGGTTTTTGAAACTTTTGTGAATTTCTCTTTCGGATTTAAGCTTCTCTAAGATCTCCTTCTGGTAATAATAAGGTTTAATCTCAAAGGCACAGAGAGTTTTGTCACCCGGAATTTCACCCTTCTCAAGTTTTAGGGCTTCTTTTAAGATGACAGAATCTTCCGGCCTGAAAGTTATAAACTCAGAGTCATTCCAATATGTCTCAAAAGTTGCCTTAACTTTCTCTAAAAGGTCAAAATTATCTTTCTCTGTAATCTTCACATTCCATTCAAGTCCGCTTGTAATTGCCGGGTTTGAGAGATTGGATGAACCGATATAGCTTGTTGAAAAACCATTGTCCCTGTAAAAAGTATATGATTTTGCATGCAGTCTTGTTCTTTTTGTATCATATGAGATTTTGACCTCACAGTTTGCAAGACCTTCTAAAAATTCAACCGCCTTGTAATCTGTTGCACCCATGTACGAAGTGGTAATTATCCGGATTTTTTTGCCGGAATTTGAAAATTCCTGCAATTCATCTGCAATTATACGGATGCCACCCCATTTAATAAAAGAGACCAGAATCTCAATTCTGTCAGATGAGAGGATCTCTTTTTTTAGTTCTCCTGCCATACTCGGCTCTATCGCAGCACCTGTAAAAAGGCTGCTCTGGGCAATTGAGGTCTCCGGCCGGATAATTGATCTGGATGTAATCTCCGGAAAATTTACTTTGTCATATAAGGAGAGGAGTATCTCAGCTTCTTCTCCAATATGGCATTCATTTATAGATCCCTCACCGGAAATTTCGGAGAGGTAATGTATTATGTGGTTGCATGCGGCGATCTGATCTTCAATACTCCGGTTTTTTTCTTTAATATGGCCAAGTGCTCTTCTGATTATTAATGATAGATAATTCGCAAGAATTGCCTTTGAATCTTCGATGTCAATCTTATCTTTCTCTGGCTTCCATGATTCATCAAGTAATTTTAGTTTGCCGGAGATATACTCATTAATTACTTGTTCATAGATTCCATTTGAGAGCTGCATATTGTATTACTCTATAAATTAAAATCAAATAATATTTTTGAAATGAATTTGGTGATAAATTCCGGATATCACACAAATCTCCGGCATGAAAAGAAGTATATATTATTAAAGACAATATCCCGCAATCCCGGATAGGGGGTATTTATCATGGCAGAAACAGATAAGGGACATAAATTAAGTGAATCTCAGCGACAATTCCTTGATCAGGCAATCGCACGTGTTAAAGATGTTAACGGTATGGAAAAGGACATCAAAACGAGAATGAAAGATGTCTCTGAAGATGTATGCAAAGAGCTTGAGTCATGGTTTGTTAATCTTGAAAGTCTGAAAAGCCAGGCATGTGTCGAGATTGACATGATCGAACACTCCTCAGTGAACGAGTGGGCAGAGAGACGCCAGAGGGTTGATCAGTATCTCGGAGATGTCGAGCGTGAATTTGAGTCCGGATATGAGATACTTGAACGTCCGGTAAGCAGCAGGGATAAGTGGGAGAAATAACTCAGTTCACCTCCGTCTTTTTTTTATTTTCAGACTTTATCTTTCTCTTTTTTGCGGTCCGATAATATCCGGGGCCATTTACCCGTTTCATCCCGTAATATTTGCAGAGATCTGCCCGTTCACTTCGCTGATGCCTCCTATAAAAGGTAATCAACGTCTCATTTAATTATCTGACTTCGCTGACTATTCCGACAAAATAACTTGAGGTCATCGAAAACAGGATATGTATCATTAATTATCTGACTTCGCTGACTATTCCGACAAAATAACTTGAGGTCATCGAAAACAGAATATGTATCATTAATTATCTGACTTCGCTGACTATTCCGGCATTCAATCAACGTCTCATCAATTCGCTGATTTTTATCTCCGGATTTTTGTATCTTGGCTTCTTCTTTGTGGAATTTTTGTATTGTATGGCCTTCTTCGGGCAGAGGTGCAGGCAGGCAAAGCAGAACTCACAGTTATGGTGCCAGGCTGGTCTTTGGTTCTCTATTGTGATATTTCCGACCGGACAGACCTTTTCGCATGTCCCGCAGCCATTGCATGAATCATCTGCATGAAATTTTTTGTCCTTAGCATGCCCTTTTCTTCTGAGATCGCCGTACATGAATTTTGTAATCAGGTCTGCAAAAATTCCGGACTTCGGGATTTTCTTCTTCCTTGCGGCAATATCTGCGGCAACCGCTTCAAGTTCAGCTTCAGCGGATTTCATGAGCGAATCAAGTTTCTCGCCGGAAGGCGGTGTAAATAACGGCAGGTAATTATCTGCCATCTTAATCTTATTTACATAATCCGGTGCCCTTCCGGACTCTTTCATCTGATCATATGCAATATCTTCAGCAGATGCAGTATGTGACCCATATGTCAGGATTATGAAGATATAATCCGGAAGTTTAAAGTCGGCTTTCTCTATGAATTCAGATACTATGAGAGGAATTCCACACTGGTACACCGGGCAGACTATGCCCACAGCACCTTTTGGGCATTTCACCGGATTTTTGTTTCTCATCACTTTTGCTATTGGGATTAACTCTGTTTCGCCCCGGCAGAAATCAGTGCTCATACCTGTCTTCTCCGAGAGCCTCTCTGCAAGGCCCTTTGAAACCCACAGGCTGTTTCCGGTTCCTGTGAAGTAATATACCGTTGTTTTCATATTTTATAGTCCTGAGATCTCTTATCAGATACGGGCAACATCCCCGAAATCTCTCAATATTACTTTGCCCGCCCTTTGTCAGGGGTTTTTGCGGTTAAAATGTATCTGATGTATCTGTGATACTGTCTTATTTATAGTTATTCTCAAATTCTCCTTTCAGGCTGAATTATTGTAATGAGGAATTTACATTTACAGTCTGACATTCACTTTTATGAATAACTCTTACCGCCGTCCCCGTATGGAATTACATAAAATCTCTCTGCATCTTTTACAATATCGGGTATAAATCCGGCAGGTGAGACTGTGGTCGTTTCTATGTATGTATATCCGGAATTTGTGTATTCCGGTTTTCTGATTCAGGTATAAGTCTGGCAGGTCCTGAGATGGCACAGGAAAAGTCCGGTCCCTTTCAATGTCATTGGATCAAAAAACATTATTTATGATAAAAACAGCATATGATCAGATAAAAGATAAATTGTCTTTAGAATAAATATTAGCCGGAATGTGATATTATGGCAACTCTTCAGTATGTTTACGATTCAAAAGGAAACAAAACGGGAGTTATTATCCCGATAGAGATCTGGGATGAAGAAGAGATGAAAATAAGGGACGATATTGAATTCAGGCCGCAGGATTTCAGAGGAATTTACAAAAACATTGATCTGGATCTGGATGAAGATATCCGGAATTTACGGGATGAATGGGTAAGAGAATGCTAAAATATCTCTTTGATACAAACATCTTAATATATTATTTTGCAGACCGGATACCTTCAGAATCTCTATTTAATGTTGAAAAAATCCTGAAAAAATCCTGAAAAAATCCTGAAAAATTTGTTTAATACTTCAATAATCACAAATATTGAGTTTCTGGGGTGGTCCGGCCATACAGAAACAGGTTACAGGAAAGCTGTTGAATTCATGAGTTATTCCAGAATATTTTCCTTAAATAAAGAAATTTCTGAGATTACAATTGACTTAAGAAGAAAATACAAAATTAAACTGCCTGATGCCGTTATTGCAGCAACAGCTATAAATTATGACTTAAATCTCATCACCAGAAATGAAGGTGATTTTAATAATATTCATGGACTTGAAATTTATAATCCATTTATATGAATAATTTTGAATTATAATTTGACATCATGTTTTTTTCATGTGGCTGAATTGATGATGCCTTCTGAAGTTATACCATTTAGCCGATAATACATTATTTTTGGGGTTTTAATTATCCGTTAAATAACTCTTACCACCGTCCCCGTAATGAATAACCAAAAATCTCTCTGCATCTTTTACAATATCGGGTATAAATCCGGCAGGTGAGACTGTGGTTGTTTCGATGTATATATAGCCGGAATTTTTGTATTCGGGACCATCTGAAGCAACCCCGACTGCTGTATGCCGGACTTTTGGAAACATCAGCATGGAAACATTATACCCTTCATGTGCAAGCATTCCGATTAAAAGGGAACTCTTGCTGTCACAGTCGCCGCCGTAAGCGAGGGTTTCAGCCGGAAATCTGCCCCCTCTGTCAGTTGCATTTCCCCGGTACGGAATAGCCCGGACAAACGAAGCCATCAGATCGACATATTCTGAGTCTGAAAGATTTTCAGCGGCTTTTATCTCATTTAAGGCCGAAGAAAGTTCGTCATACATGCCGTCCTGTGCCGGGTCGAATATGAAGGCCGCATAATATTCTCTGAGAGTATCGGTTATCTCAGTTCTCTTAAAGATCTGTGCCTCCTTTCGTGCATTCACTGCACCTGTAAGGACATCATTTCCAACCGGAACTGTTACTGAAAATATTTTCCCCCTGAATATGAAACTGTTTGTAATATTTACCGGAGTGTCATCGCCTTCAGGAGTTATGGAAGGATAGATATTATCCCTAAGTGAAATTCCGGACGCTGAAGAGAAGATAAGAAGAAGAGCGACTGCTACAGATATTATCAGTAAAAGGAGAAACCCGGGACGGACCGCTTTTTTTCTCTTTCCGGCAGTCATGACTGTTCACATATGGTGGCTATGTTTATACTCTCCTTCAGGTTTATTAATTCTGATGCCGGAAAATAAGGGCGGGAATATTAATTATGCAGATATTGAATGATTGCATATTTATTAATATCCTCACAGAGAGATTATAATTATCTAAATTACATTGTCAGGAATTATGGAGATCTAATATCTAAATGAGAGTTGAAGAAATTTTATTGGGTACTGAGAACCAGCAGATTGAATTCAAAGAATCGGTTGTGAAGGGAATGTACAAAACATTATGTGCATTTTCAAATACGGATGGAGGATCTGTTCTTGTTGGTGTAGCAGATGATAAAAATGTTATTGGTTTTGATTGTTCCAATGATAACCTTAAGCAGATAAGTGACAATATCGTCAATAAATTGTTAATTCATCCGGTAATAGAATCGTTTTCAGTTAATGGCAAGGAAGTTCTCAAAATTAAAGTGGCCAAAAGTTCATGCCCTGTTTCTTTTGAAGGTAGATATTATAAAAGAATTGGAAACACTACACGCGAAATGCAATCTGAAGATCTGAGAAATTATTTTTTGAATTCAAGTCAGTGGGACTGTATTGCCGGAGATTACGACATTGATGAAATTGATCCTGGATCTGTGGGTGATTTTGTAAAAATGTCTGTTAAATCCGGGAGAATGCCCGAATCTGCATTTAAAGAAAATATTTATGATATACTCAGTCATTTAGGTCTAATCTGTAATGGAAAACTTACAAATGGCGCAATAATTCTCTTTGGTAAAAATCCCAGGAAATATTTTATAAATGCTATTGTCAGAGTTGGTCACTTTAAAGATGAAAATATAATTATTGGAGATAAAGTCGTAAACGGGAATCTTTTCAGGCAGATTGAAGGTGCTGAAGAGGCAATATTGTCTTTTATTAACATTCGATATAATATTACCGGAGATTCATTTAAGCGGGAAGAAATTTGGGATTATCCAATTGATGCAATAAGGGAAGCACTTTTAAATGCTCTGGTTCACCGGGATTATTTTATGTCTAACCGGCAGACACAAATTAAGATTTTTGATGATTTCATCTGGTTTCATAATCCCGGAGGACTTCCTGATGGAATTAGTATTGACGATTTGAAAAGGTTACATTCATCTGTTCAAAGAAACCCACTAATTGCAGATGTTATATACAGATCTGGTTTTATTGAGGTGTGGGGATCAGGTATAAATAGAATTTGTAAAGCTATTTTTGAATCAGGTCTACCTGAACCTGAATTTAAAGAAGAATTTGGCGGTTTTTCAGCTTATTTCAGAAAGTCTGTCAATCTTGATAGCCTCATAAAAAATAGAGATTTAAACGCCCGTCAGCTCCGGGCTGTAGAATATGTTATTGAAAATGGGGATATCAGCAATAGAATATATCAGGAAATAAATTCAGTATCCACTACTATTGCAAAAAAAGAGCTTAGAGAACTTGTTTCAATTGAGTTATTTAAGAAGTGTGGAAAAGGAAGAGGTACAAATTATAAAATTTGATACTATTCTGAACTTTCAAAAAAATCAAAACATATCCAGAACAATAATTTTCAGGTTTAAAAGCGTTGTATTGCCTGATTTTTGAACAATTCCGGCCTTTCACCCATAATAGTTTTTTACAACCATTACCCGATTAGTACCCGATTAGTACCCGATTAGTACCCGATTAGTACCCGATTAGTACCCGATTAGTACCCGATTATTATTCTGTTTATGATCTTTCTCTCTGATCTTTCTCTCTCTTCCCTGATACGGCAGCGTTCCTGAAATCTCTCAATATTACTCTACCCGTTCTTTGTCAGGGAGTTTTTGCGGCCGGAATCTCTCTGACTTATCTGCGATATTGATTTATTTATAGTTATTCTCAGATGTTTTTCTCTTTCGGAATCATCACAGCGGACGAATTCTATTGAATTCAATATGTTTTGTTTTACGG
Source organism: Methanoplanus limicola DSM 2279 (assembly GCF_000243255.1). NCBI lineage: Archaea > Methanobacteriati > Methanobacteriota > Methanomicrobia > Methanomicrobiales > Methanomicrobiaceae > Methanoplanus > Methanoplanus limicola. Next base: position 2,385,093 of record NZ_CM001436.1, on the reverse strand, counting down.
GTACCTCCTGTCACCGTCCCCGTAATGAATAACCAAAAATCTCTCCGCATCTTTTACAATATCGGGTATAAATCCGGCAGGTGAGACTGTGGTTGTTTCGATGTATATATAGCCGGAATTTTTGTATTCGGGACCATCTGAAGCAACCCCGACTGCTGTATGCCGGACTTTTGGAAACATCAGCATGGAAACATTATACCCTTCATGTGCAAGCATTCCGATTAAAAGGGAACTCTTGCTGTCACAGTCGCCGCCGTAAGCGAGGGTTTCAGCCGGAAATCTGCCCCCTCTGTCAGTTGCATTTCCCCGGTACGGAATAGCCCGGACAAACGAAGCCATCAGATCGACATATTAGGAATCTGAGAGGTTTTCGGCGGCTTTTATCTCATTTAAGGCCGAAGAAAGTTCGTCATACATGCAGTCCTGTGCCGGGTCGAATATGAAGGCCGCATAATATTTCTTCAGAGTATCGGTTATCTCAGATCTCTTAAAGATCTGTGCCTCCTTTCGTGCATTCACTGCACCTGTAAGGACATCATTTCCAACCGGAACTGTTACTGAAAAGATTTTCCCCCTGAATATGAAACTGTTTGTAATATTTACCGGAGTGTCATCGCCTTCAGGAGTTATGGAGGGATAGATATTATCCCTAAGTGAAATTCCGGACGCTGAAGAGAAGATAAGAAGAAGAGCGACTGCTACAGATATTATCAGTAAAAGGAGAAACCCGGGACGGACCGCTTTTTTTCTCTTTCCGGCAGTCATGATCTACCTTAAATTATTCTCTTCACCTGATATATTTATTCTCTTAGCAGCAATGAGATTATCTGGCCCATGCTGAATAAACTCCTGTGATACAGTGCACTGTTTCATATATTATCTGTGAACCGGCTGGTTCATGGGTTACTTTTTTGGTCCGTAAGAATTTTAATCAGGGTCCTGAAATTCCCAAAAGCTTCATGATCGAAATCAAGTATCCTCTCTTTGGCAGCAACTCCGATGTCTTTTATATATTTATTGTTTGACGAAAAATATGTCTGCAAATAGGCTTTGGAATAATTTTTAGGCTTATATTTTCCATTATTACCAACACATTCATGAAATGAGTCAACACATTTCATTGCATGATCTCCGGAAAAACTCTCAACTATTAAATCTTCGAGCATACCCGGTTTATCCATAGGATTTATAATAATTATCCAGGATGGATCTCCTCCGGATAATGACATCTGTTTTTTTGGCGGGGTAAATTTTAGCTCTTTTAATGTTTCAGCTATCTGATTAAATGCAAGTTTGGGATCATTGTCGGCATCCTGCAGGATACCTATTTTTTTCAACGGATTTAAATTCACTTGTCATTGAAAGGGCCTTTAATTCCTTCTTCAGTTTGTCTTTACCATGCAGGGGGATTATCTGTATATCATCCGGAACTATGCCGTCACTCTTTCCTGAATCTGTAATATGTCTGAAAAATTCATTAAAAAAGTGGTTCTCATCGCACCCTTCAACAATGAGAATGATCTTCTTTGTTATCCGGTTAGTCATGAATTACCTGACCTCAAATTCATTCTCAATTGAGATGTCAAGTGATTCACAATCATAGTATGTCGGAATGATTGAATCATCGGTTTTATCAAGTCTGATTAAAGAAAAATCATAATCACTGCTGCTCAGTGTTTCATGTGCAGCCTTAATGCACTCCAGGCTGTGTGTAGTTGCAAAAACCTGTACATTATATTTTTTTGAAACACTGTCAATGACTTCCCAAATCTTATTCATTATTGAGTAATGGAATCGATTTTCAATTTCGTCAATAAAAATACAGGAATTTTCAGCATTAATTATCCTGATTATTATGGCCATTAATTTATTAATTCCTTCGCCAAGAAGAGATACCGGAATCAGTTTCCCGATACCAATATTGGCATGAATTACTGAAGTGTTACCCATTGGAATGGTATTGAGAGCAATAAGTTTTGGTTCAATAATCTGCATTATTGGTATTATCTCTTCACTTTTAAGATTAATTTCAAGTTCTCCCAATAATTCAGCATTTTCTTTGGGATTTGTTACTCTTCCTGAAGAGAGGAAATAACTAACATTTGTGGGTTTATAAGACTGCTTTATACTTATGCCACCCGGCCATATCACAATATCATTTGATAATTCCTTTTTTTTGGGTTCAGTACTTTTTAATTCGAGTGCAGGATAATACTGATCCATTATATTTGATGAATTGGTATGAATCTGATTGTATGAGTTATTCTCTTCTTTAATTGAAGCAGGGATGTTTATTCTTCTGCTGGATTTGATTGAAATTTCCAGCATTCTTCGATGGTTGTCTGAATAAGTTCCGGAAAGTTCTATTTTGTTGGATGTATTGTAGTTATAAAATATCGAATCCCAGGTAGTTTCAGTTGATGAAACTCTGTTCTTCAGTTTAATAATGTCATATCCTCTAATTGCATTTACAACAGGTACCAACTCAGGATTCAGCACGCCACAGTGTATGAATAAGGCTTCAAGTACAGCAGTTTTTCCAACATTATTCTTCCCTGCAATCAGATTTAAGCGTTTTAAGTCCTCTATTTTTAATTCTTTAAAGCCTCTGAAATTTTTAATCCCGAATGATTTGTACATCTTTCTGCCCCTTATTTATTTTACAGATTTCCTGCCGATATTTGGCTGTACACAGACTGAATAGTATATTTATCTGTGTGCTATTGTAATACAAATGTGCTGTGAATGATATTGATTTATATACGATTAATAATTATGCTCATTTGGATCGTTAGATTCTACGATTTTTTCGTAGAATGATAAATTATATTATCTCTCAGGGCACTATAATATTCATGCTGATTGAGTACAGTGTCGAAAATTTCCGTTCCATTTCAGAGAAAACGACACTTTCTATGCTGACTTCAAAAGAGATAAAGAAAAAGCATAATTTAATCAAAATAAAAGGCATTCCCGGCATTACAAAATTACTGAAAAGTTCAGTTATTTACGGTGCCAACGCATCCGGAAAGACGAACCAGATTCGTGCACTTGATCTCATCAAATTTATTGTTTTAATGTCTAAAAATCTCAATAAAGGGGATAAACTGCCATATTTTCCGTTCATGCTTAGCAGTGGGTATGATGAGGAGCCTACATATTTTGAGATAGATTTTATCAGCGGAAAAAAGGAGTATAAATATTCATTCTCATACAATGCAGATGAGATTATCTCTGAGGAACTGAGTTATTTCAAAAATAAAAATGAAATCAGGGTTTATTGCCGGAAAAGAGATCAGATTGAGGTGTCTGTGGATGAAGATGAATTAAGGGGGCTATTTAAGCATACCGGAGACAATGTACTCTTTTTGTCAAAGGCAAATAATGAATACAAACCGTTTGGTGAGGTTTTTGAGTGGTTTAATGTCAGTCTTCAGTACATCGGACAGACTGCTGCAATCAGGGATGATCTCATCATTGACTACATGAATAAATCAAAAGAAAATAAGAAGAGAGTTTTAAATATTCTTAAAAATGCAGATTTTGACATTGAAGATGTATCCGGTGAAAAGATTAAAATGGATAGATCAGAAATTCCGGATTTCATATTAAATATCATTGAAAAAGAAACAAACAAGCCTTTGAAAGATGAAGAATTTTCAAAAACCGAACTTAAAAGTATTCACAGGCGAGATGATGGCAGTGAATTCATTTCGGAATTTGAAGAATTTGAATCCGCAGGAACCATTGTCTTCTTTAAAATGCTTGGAGTATTTCTTGATGCCCTTGAAGGTCACCAGAGAATTCTTGTGATGGATGAGTTTGATACAAGGCTTCATCCTGATCTTATCATGTATCTGCTCAGAATATTTCATGATGAGGAATATAATAAGGCAAACTCACAGCTGATCGTCACAACCCATAATACAAGGATACTCTCACAGGATTTCTTCAGAAGAGAACAGATCTGGTTTACAGAGAAGAACAAAGAGAAAAGGAACACTGAATTATACTCCCTTTTTGACTATGAAGACCGGGTTGATCGTTCGGTAGAGAAAGCATATCTCTCAGGACGCTATGGAGGATTGCCGGATATCTTTTACGGGAGTATTTAGGGATGACAAGAACTCGAAAATCCCAAAAACGGCAGATAAACCCTTTAATACTGATCTTTTCAAGCGGAGAAACGGAAATTAATTACTTCAGGCTCAAAAAAGGTGATCTCAGGGGTAACCGGAATATCAGAATTGAGGCAGTACATTCTAACAGAAAAACTGCGGTAGATCTTGTCAGTTATGCGAAGCAGAATATAAAGGCAGGGGACTATAACAGGAACAAAAATGATAAAGTATTCCTGGTTATGGATCTGGATGATGCCAGAGACGGGGATATTAAATCGGCAATGAAGAAAATGCCTGAAAACATGAATCTCATCATCTCAAACCCGGACTTTGAATTCTGGTTTCTCCTGCATTACCGGTATTATCAGGATAATCTTGCCTGCCGGGAGCCTATCGAAAAACTAAGACAATATGAAAGAAATTATGATAAACCGGATGTTGATAATATCTATAACTCTCTGAGGCTGAAAGAGAAAGACGCGATAAAAAATGCAGAAAGGCTCAGAAAATTTCATGAAACTGAGAATCAGTGCCCGGATCTCCATTCTGTTTCAGTAAATCCATACACAAATGTGGATGAGCTGATCTCATTTCTGAATTCTTTGTAAACTACAGGTCATCATCAGAAATAATCCGGGATTATATCTGTTCCTATCCACATTTTTAAGGTATATCGAAAAGATAAATATATACACAAATTATCAGCCAGGGACAATTTTACAGAAACTTAAATCTAAAACCCAGAATAACTTAAAGAAGGAAGCACCCGATATATGACACGATTCATAATGACACCATCCGACATTGAGCAGTTTATGACCTTCTCCGGCCTCACAAAAGAAGAAACCGGCGGTAAATTCACAGACGAAGAGATTGCCGCAATGAACAGAAAAATTACCGATGCAGTCATAGCAGAAGAGCCGACCGATGTGAAGATAATTCCGTCAATAAAGCGCAACAAAGAGCTTATTTTAAAAAACACTGCCTGATGTGGCAATATGATAAAAACAATTATTTGAGGACCTCTTCTTACCGGCCATGAAAAAAAGTATGGCTGAAATAATCATAACTCCGGCAATTCCGGAGTATAAGCCATTACAAACTCCTTATTGTTCTCAATAGCCCAGATATGCTGAATAGCAATTAAAGGCCCTTCAAAGAGAAGTGTATCCGGATAATGCTCCTTAAACAGATTATAACAATTCCATAACACCTGATAATCATCCGGATTGTTATACCTAAAGAGCATCAGAGACAGGATTGAGAGAGTAAACGGTTCTTTGACCGGTTTATTTATCAGTTCAAGAATATCCTCTCTGAAATCACACGGACTGAAATGAATCATATCGGCATAGCAAACCATAATTTCGGAATCATAACTCCCATTCATCCTCTCTAATAAATATGGCCCGGCAGAACACCCATACTTCATTGACATCCTGATCATCAGGGATTCACTGATCTTCTCACAATTATCGTCAATATAACTGAAGAACCCGTTCAGGTCATTACAATCCCCGAACATTTCAGTAAACTCCTCATCAAGAGAACCTTTGATTATTACATAATCATCCCTCCTCTCAAGATAATCAATCCCGCGTGTGGCATCGCTGTAAAATTCTCTGATACCCGTATTCCATTTGGTTCTTAGAGGTTCAAAGAGATCTTCATCCAGTTCCGGAGTGCCATAATCAGGAATCTCTTCAACATCCAGCGGTTTTAAACTGAATTCCGGAGCTTCGCACTCGCTCCCGGCAAACATCGCATTATAAAGGTCCTCAATGCCGCCGGATACATAAGACTCCTCACTTTCTCTATCATATGTTTCAATGCAGAATTTCTTATCTTCCTTACTCTTTTCCTCATCCTTCTTCATACAACATTTCTTGTATTTCTTCCCGCTTCCGCAGGGGCACGGGTCATTTCTTCCTGTTTTTTTAGCCATGATAATACCTGAGTTTATTTACCGGAGCGATTCCATCCGGGTAAGTGCAATAACCGGCCCGTCAGAGAGGCTGGTATCCGGATAATACTCCATAAAGAAATTATAGCAGTTCCATATCATATTAGCGTCCTCCCGTATATTATAATATGACAGCTCAATGCAGAGAATCGAGAGTACATAAGGACTTTTCGGCGGAGCATTCATAACTGCCAGAATATCCTGCCTGAAATCACACGGGCTGAAATGGAGCATCTTAACGAACATCTCTGCCAGATGCTCAGATTCTGTCTCAATCAAACGTTCAGAGATAAAATGCCCTGCATCCTGACCAAACTCCGCTGCCTTTTTCATCGCTGATGCATAGTGTCCTATACAGGTCAGCTCATCAAAACTCCCGAAAAACACTTTTGGATCATCAGAATATTCAGTTTTTTTCCCGATTTCCCTCCCTGGCATTTTAACCTCACAGGCAAGCGTATCAAGCTCCTCCTGATGCTCCATACCACAGCTCAGCTCGTCATAAAAAAGCTCCGGAGGACTCATTTTAAAATTATTCAGTTCATTTTGATCAAAGAGAATGTGTCCGTGCGGGAAAGGCCCGTAATCAGGAATCCTGTCAACCTCAATCGGGGCAAAAACCTCATATTCCTCCTCCTCAGAAAAGAGATCAGCTTCATTATGGTTCGCAATATATTTCCGGAACTCCTCTGCAAAACGGCTCTCATCCTCCTTATCTTTTTGTGCCTCCAGCCGGTCTTTATTCATGCAGCATTTCTTGTATTTCTTCCCGCTCCCGCATGGACAGGGATCGTTTCTGCCGGTTTTTTCGCTCATAATTCACATCTTCAGCTTTCTGGAAAATAATACATAAATTTATTATTTCGTGTTTAAATAAACTGCTGTTATAGATATACTGCCCCATGTACCATGGAGGGATGACTGCCGGAATCGGAGCATATCAAAACAGTGCAGAAGAGACACATCATATCTACTGATAATACATCCATAATAGATCAGATCGCTCTGCAATGTCATTAATATTGTGACCTTTTGGGGCATAAAATTTCACCCAAAGATTTCTCCGGAAATAAAGCCGGGATATGTATATATACTAATAAAGAATATTTTCAGACATGAAACTCCAGACAAGAGTAGTTCTGATATTTGTCATAATTTTCTTTCTGGTAACTGCACTTGTCGGAGTAATACTGCCCTCAGCCATCCATGAACAGACCCTGAAATCAGCAACAGAAAGCTCATCTCTTCAGATCTCCCTCATTGACCACTCCATATCAGCGTTTATATCCTCGGCAAAAAGCCATGTCCTTGAACTCTCGCAAAACCCGGCAGTCCGTGACAGAGACGACAGCGGGTTTACAAATTATCTCAACGCCGATGAAGAGACCTTTATTTTAAGCCCGGATGAACAGGAGCAGGGGATAATAACAATCCTGAACAACTACCGGACAACAAACCCGTATGTGAATTCCGTTTATATGGGGCGGGAAAATGGCGCATTTGTGAGATCACATCCCCGTGGGAACAACACTGCATATGACCCAAGGGACCGGCCATGGTACATACTTGCAGAAGAGAACCCCGACTCAGTCGTTATCACCGGGACGTACCGTTCTGTCACAACTCCGGATATGAACATCGGCGTTGTAAAGGCCCTTGTTGACGAAAACGGCACATTTTACGGGGTTGTAGGGGCTGACATAACCCTGGAGGGCATATCAGATTTCATATCCGGAATCGACCCTGAAGGCAGCAGCCAGTTGATAATTTCGGATGAAAACGGCATAGTTCTCACTTCATCAGATGAATCCCAGAACTATAACGACATAAGGCGGTTCTTAAAGGACGGGACCTTCAGTTTCCTCACTGAAGAGAGCGGCATAATCCGGACGGATAAAGGCTATCTTGTACACAGCATATCGTCTGAAACCGGTTGGAAGATAGGCATACTGATCCCGTTTTCCGACATCGAAACCGAGACCAACGAGGTAATTTTTATGGTCCTTGGCTATCTGATAGCCGGACTTATACTGCTCTCTGTGATCTCAGTCTTTGCCCTGAACCGTGAGATTATAAGACCACTTGAAGAACTGACCGGGGTCAGCAGAAAGATTGTCGAGACCGGAAACCCTGACCAGAAGATAACCGTTAAGTCCTCGGGTGAAATCGGCATTCTTGAAGCTGCCTTTAAGGAGATGCTTGAGAAGATAAAGACAGAAGAGAGAGAGATTAAAGAGGCACTGGGAGGTGAGAGGCAGGCAAAAGCGGAACTTAAGAGAGCCAGGGACGGACTTGAAGAAGAGGTTAAGGCGAGAACGGCCGAACTTGCGGAGGCGAACGAGCACCTAAAGGACCTTGACAGGCTCAAGTCAATGTTCATCGCCTCAATGAGCCATGAACTGAGAACACCTCTAAACTCCATAATCGGTTTTACCGGGATACTTCTGAAAGGCTGGAGCGGGGAGATCAATGACGAACAGGAGACACAGCTTAAAATTATACAGAGCAGCTCAAAGCACCTGTTAAGCCTGATAAATGATGTAATTGACATAAGCAAAATAGAGGCCGGAACCGTTGAACTTTCATACTCATCCTTTGACCTTGTTTTTGTTCTGAAAGAGGTCATGGACTCATTTAAGGAACAGGCAGAAGAACAGGGCATCTCCCTTAAATCCGACCTTCCCGGAATGATTAATATCTACGGTGATGAAAGAAGAACAAAGCAGATAGTGCTCAATCTGGTGAGCAATGCCATTAAATTCACTGATGAAGGTACAGTGACATTAAAGGCAGAGGCCGTGGATGACTCCGCCGTAATTTCGGTGGCTGACACAGGGATTGGAATTCCGGAAGAGAAGATCTCCGGACTTTTCATGCCGTTTTTCAGGGTGCATACAAAGGGCAGACTTACCGAAGGTACAGGACTTGGCCTGTACCTCTCAGAAAAGATAGCCCGTGCACTTGGGGGTGGAATTACGTTTAAGAGTATTTTAGGGCAGGGCAGTGAATTCGCCCTGACAATACCGCTTAGGTGCACAGAAGAATGACGACAGTACTTGTAATTGAGGACAATCCAAATAACCTCTACCTGATACGGTTTATACTTAAAAAGCACGGGTTTGAGGTTACTGAGGCAGACACAGGAAAGAAGGGAGTTGAAAAGGCCATTGAAGAGAAGCCGGACATCATACTGATGGACATCCAGCTTCCGGACATTGACGGATTTGAGGCGACAGGGAGAATCCGTCAGTCAGAGGAGGCAGCCGATATTCCTATAATCGCCCTTACCTCCTATGCAATGACAGGCGATCGTGAGAAGGCACTCTCGCTTGGCTGCACAGGTTATATCGAAAAACCGATAGATCCCGATAAGATTATTGCCCAGATAAAAGAATATCTTTAGGTGAGCCGGTTATGAAAATTCTTGTAGCAGATGATCTGAAGGCCAACAGATATCTCCTTGAATCTGCCCTTAAAAGTGCCGGCTATCAGGTAATATCTGCAAATAACGGTCTTGATGCCTTAAACATCCTGCGTAAATCTCCGGTTGACATGATAATTACCGATGTCCTTATGCCGAAGATGGACGGCTTTCAGCTCTGCCGTGAAGTGAAGGCAGATGAAAACCTGAAAAATATCCCTTTTGTCTTTTATACTGCCTCATATACAACTCCTGAAGATCAGAAATTCGGGCTTGACCTCGGTGCTGACCGTTATATTATAAAGCCGGTTGATCCGGACGAGTTCCTCTCCGTTATCCGGGATATTCTCTCTGAAGCCAACTCGATTGTCCCTTCAGAACCGGAGACCGGAGTCGTGCCGGAGGACAGTTTTCTTCAGGATTACAACCGCAGAATTTTTGCCCAGCTTGAGAAGAAGATAGAGGAGCTTGAAGAGAAGAACCTTGAGCTTGTTGAGTCACGCAGGGCACTTGCGGAGAGTGAGAGGAGGTACAGGGAACTTTTTGAGAATATCAGTGAGTCTGTTTTTCTCCATAAATGTCTCTTTGAAAGTCCGCAGGGGGTCATTGTTGAGGCAAATGAGACTGCATGCAGAAATCTTGGCTATTCCCATGACGAGCTTTTGGATAAGATGATCGGTGAGATCGCTCTTACCCCTGCCGGTAAAGAGGCAGGTGCAGGATATGACCGGATTGCCCTTATGGGTAGGGTCTCATTTGAGGCCGAGTTTAAAAGAAGGGACGGTTCGTTATTTCCTGTCCATGTGAAGGCAAAGTTAATTGAATTTGGCGGGGATAAATATATACTGTCACTTGTGCGTGATCTGACTGCCGAGAAGGCGGGTCTGAAGCGTGAATCTGAGGCACTGGAGAAGATTGAGGAGAATCTCATTCAGCTTTCGATCTTAAATGATGAAATTAGAAATCCTCTTGCTGTCATTTCCGGAATCGTCAGCATTGATGAGGGTGAGAGTTCAGAAGAAATTCTTAATCAGGTTGAGATAATAAACAGTATTGTATCAAGGCTTGACAGGGGCTGGCTTGAGTCCACAAAGATCCGTAATTATCTGATAAAACATCACGGTTTTAGTGAGGATGGGGTAAAATGATGAAGTTATTAATTGTTGATGATAATAAAATGCTGGTTGAGATCTATACTACCGGACTTTCGGAGAGGGGCTTTGAAGTCCTGCATTCTATGTCCGGTGCTGAGTGTCTGGATCTCCTGAAGAATGAAGTGCCTGATGTTATACTGATGGATATTATGATGCCCGGTATGGATGGCTGGGAGACTCTGATGCAGATCCGCTCAAATCCGAAGACGAAGAAAATTCCGGTTCTGATGCTCACAGCAAAGGCTCTGACTATTGAGGATATTAATCTTTATGGCGGGTATATTGACGGGTTTTTGATTAAGCCTTTTACTCTTAATGCACTTTCTGACCGTATTAACGATTTCTTTAAAATCAGAGAGGAGTACCGGGATATTGTTCATAATGCTCATCAGAGGTGTTCAGATTCTGCCAAGGTTGATGAGTGGGCGGAGTCTGGCCGGCAGTTTTATGTCCTTAAGAAACTTGTAAAGGTTTTTGAGGATGAATATGGTGGGATATTGAAGGAAGGGGCGATTAAGACCGGAATGCCGGATACACTGGATCAGATTATGGAGAAGTGCCGGCTCAGGAGTAAGAGGTTTTATGACCTTACTGATGAACTCGGGCTGTCAGATCTGCTGCCAGATGATTTGATGGATGATGATGTCTGTAGGGTGAGGCCCTCTTAGGAGGTCTCCGGATTTGGGTCAGGTCTGTTTTTTGCGGGCATTTCTGCTGACTCGCTGTTATTGTCCGGCAGATATGGCGGCGGAATTTAATATAATTTTTCCGTGGGGTAAAATAAGTGCCAAACGGGCCTGATAATGTACAGAAAATATTTTGAGCATTCAGGATATATTATCATTATCCGGGGTGTATGGCATATCTTCTGTTGATTATGAAGCTGAAAGTTCATGGCGGGTAAAACTGCATGAGCATTTATCATGGATATTCAGCAGAAATAATTTTGACTGCAGTGAATCCATATCGTCCGGGATTAGTCCTGAAGAGTCCGGCTATGGCAGCAGAATTTTCCGGATTTCAACCGAATTGTCATTAACAATACTTGCTAAATGTTATGGCATTAAAATCCCGGACATTGCCGGGGTAAAGGATTATATGGACAGGCATCCGGAAATTGGCGATGTTGTACTCTATGCCGGAATTCTGACCGCTGAGGAATTTTCAGAGGTTTTTAAGGATACAAAATCTCCCGAGAAGGCAGTTTCTGAGATATCCCTGGAGTTATACAGAGATCCTGCCGGTTTTGACAGCTACCTGATACTGTATCTCCGGCAGGATAATTATGACGATGATGTTACAGACCGGCTGGATAAGATATTTGACAAATATGAGCCGGCCCTGAGGAATGTTTCCGGCTGGCTGCATCTTACAGCTGATTTCAGATCATCAAAAGGTTAGTTTTGCCGGTGCGTTTTTTGACTGTAAGTTAATGTTGTCACCGCCGTGTTAAAAATAATCGTTTGTGCCGGTTTTACAAAATCTAAGTGCCATTATATCTCCTATGAAACAGTGCACTGTTTCATTCATTATTTGTTAACCAGCTGGTACATGAATGACTTTATTAAGTGCTGTCTCCTGTTGGGTCCGGATTATGTCTGAAGAGCGGCAATATTTAAAGGGTTTTTATCTGAAATAATTATCCAGATGATCAAATATGTGCTTTATTTCAGGTTTTTCAAGTCTTCCGTATCTTTCCAGAGCTTCACGGCTATACTGTATTTTAAAAAGAGTCTGGAGCAGAAAAGGATATTTATCAAATAAATCACCCAGTTTATCCAGATTCGTTTCGTAACCACTGGATTTAGGGTCAAGTAATGCCAGAATATCTGCATAATCCTTTATGAGTTTACTTCTGTCCCAGTCTGGATCATTGCTTGAATTATTCTCCACCCTGAAGTTTCTGTCCCACGCTGCCTTTAATTTTAAAAATATCAGAATTGTCCGTGTAGGTATATACATACTGCAAGTATTGCGGATAGATTTTAATGTGACATTTCCTTCAGTTATTGAAAAGTGAAAAGGGATGTCCTGACCTTCAAATGGCTGATTTAGTCCTTTTGGAATAAAATCAATTATTATTTTTCCGTAATCTGTATTTTTCTCAATTCCTGAAGGCATCTGAAGTTCTCTTCTGCTCTCAAGATAACCATGTTTTTTTCTCAGGTAGTATTTAAGATCGTTTCGTATGTCGCTTGTAGTTATGATATCGATATCTACAGAACCATACCATGAATTGTATGCATCAACAGCCCATCCGCCGATAAGAATTATCTGTGGATTTTCCGGATTAATACCTATATTTTTAATCCAGGACTGAATAATCTTTAATTCATTCAGGGATTCTCTGATAATTCCGGGATTTATTTTATATTCCGGCATAAATCTTTAAAAGCTCTGTTGTATGGTCACGCTCACCAAAGCCCATTCCTGCAAGATCCAGAAGGGCAACTGCGGGTGATACTATTCTGACAGATTCTATTATTTTGGTTTCTTTGAATACATCTCTGTCAGGAATGTAGATACATAATTTTACAGTAGGATTTCCTGAGTTTTCATCCGTAAAATATGAATATTCAAAATTATCAGTGAATGTTTTTATATCATTTTTGTTTAGGTATATATCTGCTGTATCATGACGGAATGCATATCCGGTATAAAGACTTCCGGCAGTTCTTCCTGTAAAGGCATGGGGTATTCCGGCTGAATCAAGATTTTGGGTTATTGATACTGCTGCCTGAAAGGAATTATCAAATTCCACGAATATTTCTTTGTGAAGGAGATTCTTCATTGGCCTCTCCCATGCTATTCCGTTGAGGATCTTCTTTGTGTCTGTTATTCTGGTGGAAAAATCTTCTTTTTCTGCAATATTTTGATCGATCAGCGAATTTATTGTTTTATGTGCCCAGCCATATGATACTCCCTCCTTTTTTGAGATCTGCCTTATTGATGATTGCCCTTTTAGGAGGCGGGAGACGACTTTCCATGATTTATCAGATGTAATTTTAACTCTGGATGTTGCAGGGAATTTTACATCCTGATTTTTTATAACTAAGTCCCAGGGGAGTTTTATTGTTGTTATTCCTGCTTCTTCTGCAAGTTTACTGTTTTGTGTGTCAATTGTTTTTGAAGCAAGAACCGGAACAATTTTTATCCTGTCTGTGTTACTTTTGTTCTTTTTTGCTGCCAGATAGCAGTAGAAGTTAAGGTGTGCTATTGCATCCAGTGAGGCCCTGTTTTTTATTTCTATGTAATAGATTGTATTTCTATCTTTGATTATTAAATCCGGCTGGAAATAGTCACTGATTATTTCAGGTTCATATGGTTTGGTGTCGGTCTTTTCCTCTGATTCTGATGTTGTTTCTGAAATGCCCGGCGTTGTGTATTTCGGATTATCTCCATCTTTTAATCTAAGATAAGAACGGATATATTTTTCAGTATCTTTCAGGTTCATCTGTTCCATGTTAATGTATCCTTGTTTTGTGATAACTATTTAATGTTATCACTGATATGTTATACTAAATTGTGATAACTATTTAATGTTATCACTGATATGTTATACTAAACTGTGATAACTATTTAATGTTATCACTGATATGTTATACTAAATTGTGATAACTATTTAATGTTATCACTGATATGTTATACTAAATTGTGATAACTATTTATTGTTACCACTGATATTTATATTCTGAGACTAATAATTGTCTGGGCATGATGGTGACAGATGCGGTGTATAGGTGTGAAAATAGGGTTGGTATTTATATAAATCCGAAATAAGAAGCATGCTGATATGCAAAGGAAAGTTTTTTTAAGTTATTGGGATATATTATTGATATCCTATGTCCTGCGCGAAGTCTTTGAATGCGATATTTTACGCTTTGGAGAGATACCCTGATGCAGGGTCAAATAAAATAATATATATCCCTTTTATCGTTGACCTCATCTCTTATAACCAGATTGGCACAACAATTCTGGATGACACATATCTCCGGATGCCATACGGCCCTGTGTCTGCATATGCCTATGACAGAAGTGAGGAGTATTTTTCCGTAGATCTGTCTGAGTCTGAGAGTGCCGGAAAGGATGCTCTGGATGTCACTTCTCTTCTTAAAAAAAAGCCCGATCTCAGTAAATTCAGCATATATGAGTATTACCTCCTGCTTAAGGTATTGAGAAAGGCCATGGATATGGAGAACGGGGAACTCTCAGGCTATGTCAGCAGATTTAAACTCTGCTCCGGGGCTGACGAAAGTGGAACAATTCCGCTGAAGAAGTTTTATCTTGATCCGGACGATGCGGGAAAACTCAGCTGCTTTGGTTTTTCACATATCAGTGAGGAGCAGGAGTTTACACGGAGTATCAATCTCTTCTCAAGGGAAGTCTCCCGTATGGGCAGACCTGACCCGGTTCTTGTAAACTGGAAATTGGGTGAGATCAGGGAAAAATTTCCGGAATCTTTTGGTGACCTCTTTTATGAAACCTATCTTGTCTGGGATGAGGCCTTCAGGCTGCTTGTTAAGGACTATCACATTTTTGCCGATCTGTTAGGGCGGCAGTTCTGCGAAAACTATTGCATAGCTACAAATGAATGCGGTTCTACTCAATACAGCAGTCTTGTAAAATGTGCATATGACGATTACAGTGTAAAGATACAGAATATCCGTGATTTCCTGCTTGACGGGGATAAGTTCTCCGGAAAATCTCCTCAAAAAACATCAGATAAGGCCTTCATTGAACTGATGAAGTCGTGCAGTAACTCCCTGCATATTAAAAAACACAAGGTAGATGCACTTTCGGACGGCAGTATGCAAATCTGAGAGCCGGAAAATCTGTGAGTTCTCTTTTTCGCGCCATTCAGGCGTATTTTTTTTCTGACCGGAAAGTTAATCTGAGATTTTCAGGCGTTTTCCTGCCCGGAAAAATCCGGAAAGCCTGCCCTGTCTGTGCACCGTAAACCGGTGAAAACTGATTTTTTTGAGGGAAAAGAGGAAGAATAATATGAATTATGATGAAATAAATGATAATATGGCTGACGAGGACATGACTGACAATACGGATATCAATAACAATACCTCCGGTGAGGATATGACTGACAATACAGGCAGCAGAGAGATTAATAATGATCCTTCCGGTGAGGATATGACTGACAATACAGGCAGCAGAGAGATTAATAATGATCCTTCCGGTGATGAAAAGAGCGGTGACCTGAAATTTGCGCTTGAGAATTCAGTTCTGCTCGTTTTGGGGGCAAATAAAAAGAAGATCTCCCTGCTCCTCCTGGAGAAGATATTTTTTGTCCTAAAGCTCAAGGAAGTCTCCGGCTACACGGAGTTTGAATTCCATCCGCATGTGATGGGTGAATATTCTGTTCAGCTTGAAGATGCGGTGATAAACCCAGAATATCTGAAAGGTGCATGGAAATACACCCTCCCGGATTCAGACGATCATTACAGCGGCGGGCATATCGTCCTGACAGAATCGGGCAGGGACATGTACAGGAAGAGTATTCACAGGCCTGGCGCTGATGAGGACTTTAAAGGCTATCTGAAGAATATCCGTGCTGTCAGAAAAGCTTACAACGAATATTCTGATGCCGGAATGCTCATGCTCTCCTACAATACCTTCCCAAAATATGCAGAGAGGTCTGACCTATATGAAGAAATATATGCCCAAAGGGAAGCTATAGCCAATAAACTGCTGAAAAAAGGCAGGATTGACAAAGATAGATACAGAGAGCTTGCGGTTGATGAATGGCACAGATGGCAGTGATCCCACCTGACTCCTATGAAACAATAACTGTTTCATTCATCATCTGTGAACCCGCAGTCTCATGGGTGACTTTTTTTTTGACCGGAAATCCGGCTTAGGGCCGGCGGGAAATTTCTCCCTGTAAATATCGGCGTATCTCTGCTCTCATCTGATGACTTATACCAACCCGGCAGAGGCTGCCCGGATCAGATGTGACTATTTGATAGTTTTAAATAAATCTGCATACAATATCTATAGATATTCATGGAATTTGTATTCAATAAGGAAGGGGAAAACAAGCTTCTGAACCGCACAGAGCTTGAATTCGTAATTAATTACGAGGGTGCGACACCTTCGAGAAAAGAGATACTCGGTAAACTCTGTGCAATGCGCAATGTTCCGACAGAAAACTGCGTCATTGATTCACTCAAAAGCGAATTTGGTAAGCAGGAAATCATCGCAAAGGCACGCATCTACGCAGATGCAGAGGTGCTGAAATCTACTGAGCTTGACTATCTTGTACAGCGCAACTCAGCTGAAGTTAAGGCAGAAGAGGAGGCCTGATTCCGGTGGTCAGCCGCTACAAGTATTACAATGTTGAGGGCGATAAGGCAGTAACAGATAAGAAGAACTGCCCACGCTGCGGAGCCGGTGTCTATATGGCTCAGCACAAGGACCGTGTCTCCTGCGGTAAGTGCGGATACACCGAATTCAACAACTGAAAAATAATAATTCAGGGTTTAGCCCGAAAGTTCAGTGATAAATCCTGTTAAATTAAAAAGTCTGTTATAATTTCAGTCACCGTAAGAGAGATACTATTGATCTCTTATGCCTCATTCCGGAAGATTTTCCGGTGAGGAAATATTTTTTTAAATCCCCGTATGTGTGATAATTCACAACAAACGGTTTTTGCTCTGTTTACAGGGGCAGGTTATACATAACTTTGCAGGGTCAGAATCATTCAGCGATAAAGAGGACTTCAGAGGTCTTTTTGCTGGAAAGGGCGTATCTGTAATCCGTATTTTTAACCTCACAGACATTTCCTTTATATTTATTCAGCATTTCTCTTATTTCATCCTCTGACGGTATGCCGTCACTTCTGTATGAGATGACAAGCACTGAATCTTTGTATTTCCGGATCAATTCCTCAAATGCTCCGTGGATCTTCATTTTATCAGACCAGACATTTTCGCCCCTGCCTGCTATCGGCCGGTGCTTATATCTGTCCAGTATTTTTCTGTCCCAGTTTTCGTAGTCTGTCATGCCTTCGAGAAAATGATAGAAGTCTATATAGTCAACGCCCACACCTCGGCCGGATATATATGGTGTGTCGATATATACGAGATCGTAATGGCTTTCCGGAATTTTCAGTGCGTCATAGTTTATGGACCTGCATTTTTTTCCGCCGGAAAATAGAGCGTTATTTGCCTCTGTTATGAATTTTATGAAGAGTTCCTCAAACGGCTTATCCCATGTTGTTTTGTTGCCAAAACTCCGTTTTACATCAGATGTCCTGATATAGAGGTTTGCCCGGTGAAAGAGGTTGTATGGTCTTTTAATAATGCATGACTGAAATAGGGCAAACCAGGCGACAGCCTGTTTGTATCCGTCATCAAGGAGGTTTATATTTGTTATGACCATATCCAGCCAGGCGTTCTCCTCATCGAGGTAAAAAATATCCCTGAAACTGTCCTGAATAAAGGCCGGATATTCTATGTTCTCATCCTTTCTGAGCAGAAATTCGGTATCAGAAGCTGTCAGCTCTACATAATCATTTTCAATCAGTGCCTTCCCGATTATATGATTGAACTTCAGGATGTCGTTGTATGTTACTGTCTTTCCTTCTCTCTTCAGCATATGGGACATGCAGCCTGTGCCGCCGAATGCGTCAAGGACGGTTTCAAATTCTATATCTTTTATGCTCTCCCATATCCACTCAGTAATCTTGGCCTTTGACCCCTGGTAGCGGGTTTTTGGGAAGGGGTGGCTGTTATTGCGGTTATCATTCCCTGAAGCATTGTTCTTATTATGCAAGTTTCTCTTTTCCTCTCCGGAATTTTTTAAATCTGCCGGAATTCCTGAATATCTGGATTCTGCCAGGTAATGCACCTCTCTGGCATCTCTTCCGCTATGCTGTTTGAAGGGTGACATATCAGTCAGAACTGCCGGTAATGTCTGTATCAGAACATCTTATCTTTATTTATTTTCAGGCATAACTGCCTGATTTGTAGATATTATCAGATATGCTATCTCCTGTCGGCACATCTGTCTTATTTATTTTTCCGGAAGTTTACCCGAATTTATCCATTATCGGGACTTAAGATATATTATTCTTAAGAACCAACGGTATAATGGATTACTGAGAGTTAAGTGGTTGTTATAGTATGTTTTTTGACGATGATAACGAATTTGAGGCGGAAGGCAGGCTTGAGAGCTTAATTCTGGTCATGCTTGGGATAAGTGATGAGGGAATGTCATATACAGTCTTTGAAAAGATGCTCTTTAACGCTTATAACAACGGCCTTTCAGCATATTTCGAGCGGAGATTTACCCCTTCTGAACTTGGTGCATCCTCCGTGGATGTCAGAGAGGCGGTTGAATCTCCGATCTTCAACGATGAAGAGTTTATGTACACAGAGCCTGATGAAGGTGACAGACTTAGCGGCGGTTACGTCGGACTTACAGAATATGGCAGAAATATAGCAGGACAGATCATCATAAAAATGAAGCTTGATCCGGAGACAATAAACCGGTATATTGTGATGAAGAGGCTTGTGAATGAACAGAGCATTTTTTCAGATGAAGAGGTTTTGCTCTTAAATTTCCGGAAATTCCCAAAGATGGCTGTAAGGTCTGAAATTTATGATGATATATATGACCGGAGAGAGGAGATCGCAGACGGGATGCTGAAGAAAGGTTTCATCTCAAGGGGTACTTACAACACACTCACAAAAAAGAAATGGCATATGGACAAGACGTATGGTAAGGGTAAGAAGAGGTAAATCCTCGTTTTCTGGCCACTATAAGTTACTGTATGATCCTGATTCACCATAATGGCTGAAATTATAACCGATTGCTAAAGCCCGGAAAAAGTCTGCATCTGTGGTTTATAATAGAAATTATATCTCAGTGAAATTAAGATTATTCTCAGGATATGTTGAAAAAACAGATTTATGATGCCCTTGAACTGAATGAGAATTCAGGCAGACTGGCAGTTGTTCTGAATATATTAATTATTGTTCTGATTATCGCAAGCGTAGCGTCAGTCATTATTGAAAGCATCACTAATTTTGCCACTATTGAAATATTTCTGGTAATTGAATTATTTTCAGTAATTGTATTTACAATAGAATATATCCTTAGATTATGGTCATGTACTGAAGACAAAAATTTCAGCAGACCTGTAATTGGAAGGATTAAATATGCACTGTCACCACTTGCCATTATTGACCTGCTGGCAATTCTTCCGTTTTATCTGCCGTACCTGGTTAATGTGGATCTAAGGGTATTAAGACTTCTGAGACTTTTAAGGCTTTTTAGGTTGTTTAAACTTACGAGATACACCCGTTCCTTTAATCTTTTAAAAAGGGTCTTGATTCGTGAAAAAGAAGCATTAATAATAACTTTTTTTATCCTGCTTCTGGTTGTAATTATTTCCTCGTCACTGATGTACTTTGCAGAGAAAGATGTTCAGCCGGATGCCTTTGTATCCATTCCGCATTCCATGTGGTGGGCAGTTGCCTCTCTGACAACTGTGGGATATGGGGATATTTACCCTATATCACCTATAGGAAAATTAATGGCAAGTGTAATAGCTATCCTGGGAATTGGTTTTGTTGCATTGCCAACCGGGATCCTGTCCTCCGGATATATTGAGGAGTTAAAAAATGACAGGTGTCAGTCCGGTGATGATATCGGGGATCTCGAAAGGTTAGTGAAATTAAAGAAAGACGGCCATATAACAGATGACGAATTTGAAATATTGAAAAAAAATATAATGGATGAGATCAATTAAAAATCATTATCAAATAGTTTTATTTATTAATTTATAGAATATCTCTTATGAAATGTTCCAATTGCGGGTCTGATGATGAGGGGAATTTCTGCTCAAAATGTGGAAACCGGTTGCAGCAGGATAATGCTGAAGAATTTCCGGAAGATTTTTCAGCCGGAAATCCGGCAGAATGGACTGGTTTATGTCCGGTCTGCAAAAAAGCATCCCTGCAATATAATATAAAGAAGGTATTTTTGGGTCTTAAATCAAGAGAATCATACGACTGCCCGAAATGCAGATCAGTCTTTCTGAAAGAAGATGATAAATATAAACTTATATCTGTATCTGACAAAGGTAATGAAATCTGGGTGGAATATGGGGAAAAACCACTATCGCCGGAAGAATGGGTGAGAATTTCACATGGCGGGATTTCTGATGAGAAGCAGAGAACTGTCGATCTTGAGCATTACTACTCTGAACTGAGCCTTGGAAATATTGACCCCGGAAAAAGTCCGGACTGTCCTGTAATACTGAAGATAAATGAGGAGCATATCGTAACCTTTCCGGGCATTACATTAAAAGAGCCAAGAGCGGTCAGAAAAACCACAGGCGGTTATGCAGGGCCAAGATTCCGGGTTGCAAAAGGAGTATCTTTCAGTCTTGGTGCGTTTGGTGCATCCAGTGAATCTCATGATGAAATCCGGGATATTGACCGTGGTCTTTTTACAATTACAACAAAAAGGCTCATATTTTCCGGGAATAAAAAGACAACCGCTATCAGTCTCAGTAAGATAATCTCAATAAATCCATATTCTGACGGTATCGGAGTTAACCGGGAGAACAGGGAGAAGATGCAGTACTTTGTCGGAATTCCGGAGGTGGAGGTGGATATTAATGTTGATGGCAGGGTATACAGAGAAAACTTCTCCGGCCTGATGCTCATGTCAATTATTGAGGGCCTGATAAACAGAATGAATAACCCTTCAGTCTCTGCTGAGAGCAGTTCCGGCAGTTCCGGAAATTCTGAATCTGCTGAAGAGAGGCGGTTTAAGATCCAGGTTGAGAGAAATCTGAAAGGCAGGGAACTTGAAAAGAATGGAGATGCTGAAGGGGCGGTTTTGTTATATGAAGAGAATATCGCAGAGGGTTTTGAAGGAAATTTCCCGTATGAGCGCCTTGCGATAATCTACCGGAAGAAAAAAGAGTATTCTGAAGAGATTAGAGTCCTTAAAAGGGCCATATTTGTATTTGAAAATTATGCTTCTAAGGAGCGTTCTGATCTCATCCCAAAACTTGAAAAATTTAAGGAGAGGCTTGTTAAAGCAGAAGTTCTGGAGGAAAAAGCACCTGCAAAGGCGAATGACGGGAGGTAGCGGCTTATGGCTTTTTCAGGCTATCTCTTTGAATTCAACAGGTTTATGGGCCGGAATTATCATGTAAACCCAGGTGTCAATTCCGAAGATGAACTTTGTAATCAGGCTTTTGTATGAACTCTGCACCTCAAACCCAAGCCTCCCGTAGAGTTTTTGTGCCGGATTTCCGGATGCGACATACAGTGTAAACTCCTCAAAGCCGCACTTTTCTGCAAACTCTCCGGCATGCCTGATAAGGGCCGTTGCAATTCCTTTCCCCCGGAATTTCTTATCTGTGGCGAGTAATTCTATGTAGCATTCCTCCGGCCTTACGCTCTCAACCAGCACTGAAAATCCGTACAGCAGTTTCAGGGTTTTAAAGATGCCGTGTTTTTTCGCAACCGGAAATATGCCTATCTTCTCTTTTGGTCTGTTCTGTCCTGTAAACTTCAGCAGGATTGCACCGGCGATCTCTCCCATGTATTCGGCAACGAAATATCCGTCAATCGGCCTGTCCGGGAATATCTTTGCGTCTTCTGCAAGAAGGACTGCTTTCTCCTCAGAAAGGCCGGTCAGTGAATGAATTTTGCTGTAAAAAGACTGTGCAAGTATTCTGTTCACTGCCGGAGAGTCACTCTCTTCAAACGGGCGGATCGTTATTGGGCTACTGTTAATAATCATCTGTTTCTGCTGTTCTTCATCTGCATCTTTCTTTGTCTTCATGGATCCGTTTTGCAGCTTTTCCTATCCATTTATATTTCTTCTTCTCAATTCTTTTAAGCCCTATCTCTTCCTTTTCAGCCTGAAATTCACTCTCCTTCATAAGCCGATGATATGACTCAAGCCTCTCTTTTGGGATAAATCCGGCATTTACTGCCTCAATAACGGCACATCCGGGCTCGTCAGTGTGCCGGCAGTTGCGGTACCGGCATTCGGGTGCAAATTCAGCAATTTCAGGGAATGTCTCGTCAATTCCGGCAGCAGCTGAACCGATCTGAATTTCACGCACTCCGGGGTTGTCAATAATTACCGCACCGCCGGGAAGGGTGAAGAGCTGCCTGACTGTTGTTGTGTGCCGGCCTTTTTCGTCATATTTCCGGGTGTCAAATGTATCCTGCACCTCTTCACTGAGTAGTGCATTGATGATGGTGGATTTGCCGACACCTGACGATCCAACGAGTGCGACTGTTTTTTCTGGCATGAGATAATTTTCAAGTTCTTCAAGGCCGTTTTTCTTAAGGGCACTTATTGTTACTACCGGAACTTTGCCTGCAATTTTTACTGCTTCTGCGGCGATCTTCTCTGCATCTTCTGCCAGATCAGATTTGTTTATGACGATGACAGGTTTAGCGCCGGAGGCATGCACGATTGTCAGATAGCGCTCAAGCCGCCGGGGGTTAAAGTCGCTCCCTGCTGCTGTCACTATGAATACTATATCGAGGTTGGCAGCAATTACCTGTTCAGTATTTCCCTCGCCTGCTGCTCCCCTGGTTAATATGCTCCTTCTTGGCAGTATGTCAACGATCATCCGTGTTCCTGTTTCAGGCTGGTTGAGGATGACTACGAAGTCTCCAACTGCCGGAATTTTTCCGATCTTAAGGAGTGCACCGGAGGTTTTTACCCGGAATTTTCTGTTCTCTGTGATGACGTCAAATGCAGTCCGGTGTCTGGCTGCAACTCTTCCGGCGATATACGGGCCAGTGTACCGTGAGAATGTCTCTGTCTGGATACTGTCCATGCTCAGTTCCTGGTGTGCCCGTAACTCATCGGTTTCAGAAGAATGTACAGTTTTTTCTGTCATTTTAATCCTTAATTTAATATTTGGCCGTTTAATGTTAATATTCTGGCGGTGGGGTGAAGGGCCGGAAGTTGGCTTTAAGTTGTGGACGGTGCTTTATGATTTTAATCCGGGATAACTGCTCAGGAGATCTGCCTGATTTGTTACATTATGCTGTGAGCTGTCACATGACCATCACATAAGATTTGATTTTTAAAAAATGGTGTTTTGGGCGTATTATCTGAATCAAATGCCAATGGTAATTATCTGGTTTGTGTCATATAATTTAGTATCCTTTTTTTGGAATTTACCTGTCACATAAGAAATTTGTGTGGTTTTTTTCACACCGGAAATAAATGTAAATTACATATTTATTCCTGCAATGTTTTTTTTGTTAACAAACGATATTGAAAAAAGGTCCGGAGGAGAATACTATTCAGGTTTTTTCGATTGATTTATGCATATCTAATCAAAATAAACAGTTACTATTATAATTGCCAGTTGCCTGAGAGATTTTGAAATAAATGGCAGATAAAAATACCGCAGATATAGGGTTTGAACAGGAGATATGAGGAGCGGCATGTGTTCTTCGGGTAAATATGGATGCTTCGGAGTACAGGCATGTCGTTTTAGGTCTGATTTTTTTAAAATACATCTCCGACAGGCTTGAAGTCTGGAATCCCGGAGCACTTCCGCCTTCCCTTACCCTTGAAAAACTTCGGGTTGCACATGGCTCAGTTCCGGGAAATCCACTCCTTGCAGAACCAATGTACCTTACTAAGTACATTGAGCGGATGGGTACAGGAACTGGTGATATGATAAGGCGTTGCAGTGAAGCCGGTCTGCCTGAACCGGAGTTTACCGTAACTGATGGTTTCCGGACAGTTATCCATCTGGTCAAAGCAGAGGAAAAACCTTCGGATAAAACTGAAATTACCAGGAATAAAACTGAAATTACCAGGGATAAAACTGAAAGTACTAGGGATAAAACTGAAATTACTAGGGATAAAACCGAAATTACCAGGGATAAAACCGAAAGTACTAGGGAAGAAACCGAAAGTACCAGGGATAAAACTGAAGAAACCCGCGAAAAAATTATCGCTCTGATTTCAGAAAACCCGTTTGTCACCATGGACGAGATGGCACAAAAGACGGGCATATCATCCAAAGGAATAGAATGGCAGATAAAAAAGTTGAAAATTTCCGGGCGGATAAAACGGTCCGGGCCAAGAAAAGGCGGTCACTGGGAGATTGCCGGAGATGGTAATGACTGATATGGATATGAAATATGACTGACTGGGTGTTTTAGGAAATGACAGATATAGGGGTGGCGATTCTTAGGGTATCATTTAAATTGCGTTATATCAATTGCAAAATTATACTCCTGGCCTTTTTTAAGTATTCCTTTTCCCGCTTCTAAAAACATTTTTGGAGCATTTAAAAAGTTATGCAGAAATACCCTAAGCTAAAAACAGGATTTTTCAGGAAATGTTTAAAGTACTGAAATTGTCACATGACCATCACATAAGATTTGATTGTTTAAAAACAGGAATTTAGGCGTATTATCTGAATCAAATGGCAATGGTAATTATCTGGTTTTTGTCATATAATTCAGTATCCTTTTTTTGGAATTTACCTGTCACATAAGAAATTTGTGTGGTTTTTTCATACCTAATGTGGAGTGTAAATTATATATTTATTACTGCAATGGTTTTTTTGTTAACAAACGATATTGAAAAAAGGTCCGGAGGAGAATACTATTCAGGTTATTTCGATTGATTTATGAATATCTAATTAAAATAAACAGTTACTATTATAATTGTCAGTTGCCTGGGAGATTTTGAAATAAATGGCAGATAAAAATACCGCAGATATAGGGTTTGAACAGGAGATATGGGGAGCGGCATGTGTTCTTCGGGGAAATATGGATGCTTCGGAGTACAAGCATGTCGTTTTAGGTCTGATTTTTCTAAAATATATCTCCGATAAGTTTGAGCAGAAGTATGATGCTCTCAAAGCAGAGGGTGACGGGTTTGAGGAGGACCGCGATGAGTACCTTGCAGAGGGTGTTTTTTATGTCCCTCCTGAGGGACGGTGGGGTGCGATTGCTAAAAGAGCACATACGGCAGAGATTGGAACGGCTATTGACGATGCAATGCGGGCAATTGAGAAGGAGAACCGGCGCCTTAAGGATATTCTGCCCAAGACTTTTTCCCGGCCCGAACTTGACAAACGCCGGCTTGGTGAGGTTGTTGACCTCTTTACAAATATCCGGATGGCAGATCAAGGCGACAGTAAGGATATTCTCGGAAGGGCGTATGAGTACTGTCTGGCGAAATTTGCCGAGCAGGAGGGTAAACTTGCCGGCGAGTTCTATACTCCGGCCTGTGTTGTAAAGACGCTCGTTGAGGTCTTGCAGCCATGTCAGGGAAGGGTTTATGATCCCTGCTGCGGGAGCGGCGGGATGTTTGTTCAGTCAGTGCATTTCATAGAGAACCACCGGGGCAATATAAATAATATCTCTGTTTATGGTCAGGATTCTAACCCGACCACATGGAAGATGGCACAGATGAATCTGGCAATCCGTGGTATTGAGGCAGACCTTGGAAAGTTCAGTGCGGATACGTTTTACAATGATCTTCATCCGACGCTGAAGGCCGATTTTATTATGGCAAATCCGCCTTTCAATCTCTCAAACTGGGGAGCTGACAAGCTTGGTGATGACGTACGCTGGAAGTATGGAATTCCGCCTGCCGGAAATGCCAACTTTGCCTGGATGCAGCATATGATTCACCACTTGTCCACCAAAGGACGGTTAGGGCTGGTACTGGCAAACGGTTCTTTATCCTCACAGTCCGGAGGTGAGGGTGAGATCAGAAAAAAGATCGTTGAGGCTGATCTTGTGGAGTGTATTGTTGCAATGCCTCCGCAGCTCTTCTATACAACGCAGATTCCGGTCTCCCTCTGGTTTATCAGCAGGGAGAAGAAGCAGAAGAGAAAGACTCTGTTTATTGATGCCCGGAATATGGGGACGATGCGGTCAAGAAAACTTCGTGAACTGACTCAGGAGGAGATTGAGCTTATAGGTAAGACTGTCTCGGATTTCGAGGCCGGAACTCCTGAAGAGGTCAAAGGATTTTGTGCTGTTGTTTCAACGGATGAGATTGCAAAGCATGATTATATCCTGACACCCGGAAGATATGTCGGAATTGCGGATGTCGAGGACGATGGTGAGCCTTTTGAGGATAAGATGGAGCGGCTGACGGGGGAGCTTTCAGATCTGTTCAGGAAGAGCCGTGATGCTGAAGAGGAGATCCGCCGGCAGCTTAAGAGTGTCGGGTTTGAGGTATGAGGGATGGGGGATTTTTCATTTGATGTACTTGTAGGTTCTATTCGTGAGATGGACTCCGGGTTTGTCTCATCTGCTGTTAAGGCAGTGAATGTGAATCTTACTCTGCGGAACTGGTGCATTGGTGCGTATATTTCCGAATTTGAACTTCATGGCTCAAACCGTGCCGGTTACGGGGATAAACTGCTTTTAAATCTCTCTAAAGAGTTAAAGTCCGCAGGTCTTAAAAGATGCAATCAAAGAGATCTTCAGCGTTATATCTTACTTTACAGGTGCTATCCGGATATTGGTTCTCTTCTCCCTGAGGCTGTTAAAGATCAGTATCTGTCAGTATGCTCTCCGGCAGATGCTGATGACAATCATTATATAGGAGGAATTTGGGAGACAGTGTCTCCCAAATTCAGAACACCACCTGAAAAACTAATAACCTCCTTGGCATATTCCCATATTTCAGAGATTATGGAGATTGATGACCCGTTAAAACGTCTTTTTTATGAGATTGAATGCATCAAAGGCTGCTGGTCGGTTCGTGAGTTAAAACGGCAGATAGGTTCACTTTATTATGAGCGGTCCGGTCTATCAGAGAACAAAGAGGCTTTAAGCCGTATTGCAAACGAAGGAGCAGAGATCTCATCACCTTTAATGGCTATCCGTGACCCTTACGTCTTTGAATTTTTAGGTCTTAAACCGGCTGAGGTGATGGATGAGTCGGAATTTGAGTCTGCTATTCTTGATAAACTTGAGACATTTCTGCTTGAACTTGGACGGGGTTTTTGTTTTGAGGCACGCCAGAAACGTATCCTGATTGGAGATGAGTATTTTTTTGTTGACCTTCTTTTTTATCACCGGATACTGAAGTGTCATATTCTGGTTGAGCTTAAAACAGAGAAGATGAGCCATGAGGCAGTCGGTCAGCTCAATACATACCTTAACTGGTTTAAAGCAAATGAACTCTGTGAGGGCGACAACCCACCGGTTGGAATCCTTCTCTGCACTGAGAAGAATGACGAGCTTGTACGTTACGCAACGGCAGGTATGGCCAACGATCTCTTTGTATCGAAGTATGAGGTTGTTCTTCCTTCAACTATCGAAATCGAGAATTTCATCGAGGAAGAAATGAAACTGCTAAAGGGTCAGGGTGGTGAGCAGAGATGATTGTTCAGATATTGTCATCTGACCGGGGAGTTTTCCGGTCTTTTTGCAAAGAGCAGGAAGGCAGAGGAAGAAATAAGGAAGAACCTGCGGAGTCTTGGTTATGAGTGATCGCAGGAATCTGCCGGATGATTATTCCGGATTTTTATCAGATCTGAAGAGACGCATCCGTGAGGCACGGGTAAAGGCCGCCCTTTCTGTTAACCGTGAGCTCATTCTTCTGTACTGGAGTATCGGGAGTGATATTCTAAGGCGGCAGGAAGAGGAAGGCTGGGGTGCGAAGGTGATCGACCGCCTTTCTGCCGATCTTAAGAAGGAATTTCCGGATATGAAAGGACTTTCTCCCCGGAATCTGAAGTATATGCGTTCTTTTGCCAGGGCATGGCCTGAAGAGAATTTCGTGCAGCAGGCCGCTGCACAAATTACATGGTACCATAATGTAACACTGCCTGGTAAATGCGGCGGGATTAAGGGGGATTGAGTAATATGTTTGATATGATTTTGGCTGTTGGTATTGCAAAGAGCTGTGAGGCCGAAGATGAGATCCGCCGGCAGCTTAAGAGTGTCGGGTTTGAGGTTTAGAAAGATGGACTCGCAATTAGTTTCATCTCCTGCATCTCCTGTTAATGAGCAACATAATTTCATAGGAGGTATTGAGGGTACACTGTCCCCTCAATTCAGAACTTCGCCTGAAAAAATGATTGTCCCAATGTCAAACCCCCCAAAGGCCGTTAAGGGCCATTATCTTACAATACACTCTTCAGCAGATAATGATGACAACCAATATATAGAAGGAATTTGGGAGACAGTGTCTCCTAAATTCAGAACACCACCTGAGAATAATGATAAACTTGTACGCTATGCAACGGCAGGGATGGCCGACGATCTTTTTGTATTCAAATATGAGGTGTTTCTCACTTCAGCCCTCGAACTCGATAATTTCATTGAGGACGATGTCAGGGTGTTTCCGAGAACAGAGTGTTGAATGCAAATATGACAGCTGGGATAGTGAATAAGAGAGAAATAAAATGGGACAAAAAAAAATTGTTAGATTAAATAATCTGACATCTAAGATTGGAAGTGGTGCAACTCCAAAAGGAGGAAACTCATCTTATATAAATTCAGGAATATCATTAATAAGAAGTCAAAATGTATTGGATTATGAATTTTCAATTGATAATCTTGCATTTATTGATGATGTGCAAGCAGATAGATTAAAAAATGTCATAGTTAAAGAAAATGATATTTTACTTAATATTACAGGTGATTCTGTTGCAAGAGTTTGTATAGTTCCTAAGGATGTCCTTCCTGCAAGAGTTAATCAGCATGTATCAATAGTTAGGACAAATGAGTTAGCTAATTTTCATTATGTATTTTATTATTTGCAATTCATAAAGCCGCAGTTATTACAACTTGCAAGTAGCGGTGCAACTCGGAATGCACTAACTAAAAATATGTTAGAAGAATTGGAAATATATCTCCCCCCACTCCCCACCCAAAAAAAAATCGCAGCAATCCTCTCCTCCCTCGATGACAAGATCGAACTAAACACCCGCATGAACAAAGTGCTTGAAGAGACTGCCCGTGCCCTCTTTCACCGGTGGTTTGTGGAGTTTGAGTTTCCGGACGAAAAAGGCAGGCCGTATAAATCATCCGGCGGGAAGATGGTTGAGTCTGAGATGGGGCCTGTGCCGGAGGGGTGGGAAGTTGGAACTTTGGGGGATATTTGCTATAGAAAAAGAAATCTTGTTGAACCAATTTCACTCAGTGATAATTATCCATATGTGGGGTTGGAACATATGCCACAACATCATATGGTCTTAGATAAATGGGGTTGCTCTGGAGAGATAAAGAGTACAAAAACAGCATTTATTGAAAATGATATCTTATTTGGCACATTGCGACCATATTTCCATAAAGTTGGATTATCTCCAATTAACGGCATTTGTTCAACTGACATTCTTGTAATTTCGCCGATAGATACAGAATACCTCTCGTTAGTCCTTTGCTACGTATCTTCCGATAAATTTGTTGCATATGCCAATTCAGCATCAGAAGGTACCAGAATGCCGCGTGCAAAATGGAGCCATATGAAAATATATCCTGTTGTTATTCCTTCCAAAAAAGTAATAATTCAGTTCAATATGGTTGTTCATTCAATTTTGCTTCAGATTAAAGAAGATATACAAATGAATTGTCATTTAAAGGATATTCAAAAAAATATTTTACCAAAACTAATGAACGGGGAGATTGAGGTATAAAAATTTTTTTGTAATTACTGAATCCGGTTAATACTCACAAAACTCCTCAATCTCATTATTGATATAGCAAAATGACTGGGGAGGAGTGAAATTCTCATAGTGAAGTCTTGGATCAACCGGATTTTTGAAGTGTGTGAACTCATCAATCTCTATTGCAAATCCTTTTGTTTTTCCTTTGAAATAATTGAAAAAATCTGATTCGATAAGTCCTGACTGTTCTTTAACAGTATCCCACAGATTATCCGGATGATCTTCTAAGATGTCGCAAATTGTGAATTTGCCAATTATCTTTTTTACAGGATGGCTTGAATAAATATAAACCGAATCTACGGACTTATTTTTAAAAATTGATTTGCGGAATTCATACTTCTTCGTCCCTTCAACTATTTTTGATGTATATTTTGGTTTAATGGACAGCAAAACATTCATATTTTTAATCAGACCCTTTGAAAAAATTAAATTTCTTATTGTGAATAAATTTTTTTGCGACAATCTGGTATGCTTTTTTCAAATAATGAAACTTCTCAGAAATACCAAAAACAAAAACACACACCATTTATATTAATCAAAAACACACACCATATATATTAATCAAAAACATTCTATAATATAATAAAGCGTGGGAATTTTAGAAATGTCAGCGGATTTACAGAGTAATCATCTAAAAAATATAAGCGAAGCAAAACTCTGTGAATACATGGGGACTGACAAACTCATAGAAAAAGTAACCTTTGAAGCTGACTCCTTAGAAGTGAAGCCCGGGACTCTTAAACATGAAGCTTCTATCACTAAACATGAAGCTGACCCCTTAAAGGGGAAGTCTGGGACTCTTAAACATGAAGTTTCCATCACTAAACATGAAGCTGACTCTTTAGAAGTGAAGCCTGATGCTCTTAGAAGTGAAGCTTTAACTGAACGAGACTTGTTATTATCATCATTATCTGAAGAAACCAAAATGGCACTTTTAAAATTGGGAAAACGAACCCGGCCGGAGATAATGAAAGATTTAATTCGTGAAATCTGTTCACAGGCGGAATTTACAATTGATGAACTGTGTATTATTTTAGAGAAAAAAAGCCGCTCCACTTTCTATTATAAATATATCTCTGGACTGTTAAACGAAAAAAAGCTGATTAAAACAAACCCTGATAAACCAACATCCCCTAATCAGAAATATAAAACATTCCTCTCCCAAAAGGAGAAATCCCAATGACCTTCACGGAAGCAAATTTTGAGAAAGCAATAATTGAAATCTTTTCGGACAACCTCGGCTATACATACGAATACGGCCCTTACATAGTCCGGGACTATCACAGCCCGCTGTATGAAGAAGTGCTCCTATCCTCCCTCAGAAGAATAAACCCAAAACTTCCGGAAGCCGCCATTGAAGAAGCGGTTTACAAGCTCAGAAATATCGGGACCGGAACCCTGATACAGAAGAATTTCATCTTTACAGAATATCTCCAGAACGGAATTCCGGTGAAATACTACGACGGAAAAGAAGAACGCTCAACCCTCGTCTATCTCATAGACTTTGGCGATGGGAATTTTGGATATGATGGAAATGCCGATTGTGCCGGAAATAACACCTTTCATGTCATAAACCAGTGGACAGTCATCGACGAAGCAGAAAAACGGCCCGACATTGTCATCTTTGTAAACGGACTTCCGCTTGTGGTAATTGAACTAAAATCGCCATCCAGAGAAGAAACAGACGTATCGGAAGCATATAGACAGCTTAGAAACTATCTCTATGACATCCCCAGTCTTTTTGTCTATAATGCATTCTGTGTAATGAGCGACCAGGCGACATCAAAGGCCGGGACAATCACAGCTGATGAAGACCGGTACATGGAATGGAAGACCGTTGACGGCAGCTATGAAAATACCCAGTACGCCGCGTTTGACGTCCTCTTTGAAGGAATATTTGATAAAAACAGATTCCTTGACCTCCTTAAAAACTTCATCTGCTTCTCAAAGGAAATCCCGGATGACAAAAAGATACTTTCAGCATATCACCAGTATTTTGCAGTAAAAAAGGCCCTTCTATCGACAAAAGAGGCAACCTTAACCGATGGAAAAGGAGGAGTATTCTGGCACACACAGGGAAGCGGAAAATCTCTTTCAATGGTCTTTTATGCAAAACAGCTCCGGGAAGTACTTGACAGCCCGACAATAATCGTAATAACCGACAGAAACGACCTTGACGGACAGCTGTTCAGCCAGTTTGCAGCATGCAGAGACTTTCTGAGACAGACCCCCGTTCAGGCTGAAAGCCGGGCCGATCTAAAAAAACTCATACTGAACAGGGAGGTAAACGGCATAATATTTACAACAATGCAGAAGTTTGAAGAGTATGACGCCCCCCTCTCCAAACGGAGAAACATTGTCGTAATCGCAGACGAAGCCCACCGGAGCCAGTACGGCCTTGAGGAAAAATTTGATGCAAAGACCGGAAAAATCCGGACAGGATCAGCCAGAAAAGTCAGAAACAGCCTTCCAAATGCGACATACATAGGATTTACCGGAACGCCCGTCTCCCTTGCTGACAGAAATACAGAGGAGATATTCGGCAACTGCATCGACATCTACGACATGACACAGTCTGTCGAAGACAACGCAACCGTTCCCATATTTTATGAAAGCCGGGTAGTTGCTCTAAGACTGGACGGAAAAATCCTTCAGGAGATAGACGAAGAGTACGACCGCGTCTCAGAAGAGGCAGAAGAGTACGTTGTCGAAAAAAGCAAACATCAACTCGGACAGCTTGAAAGCATACTCGGAGCACCTGAAACAATCACAACGCTCTGCGAAGATATCGTCAGACATTACGGGACATACAGGCAGTTTGAGCAGACCGGAAAAGCGATGATAGTTGCCTACTCAAGACCAATCGCCATGAAAATATACCGTGAGATCCTGAAAATGCGCCCGGAATGGACGGAAAAAATCGGTGTTGTCATGACCTCTGACAACAACGACCCTGAAGACTGGCGTGAAGTCATCGGTAATAAAAAGCATAAGGAGATCATGAGGACGAAATTTAAGGACAATAACGACCCCTTAAAGATCGCAATCGTTGTTGATATGTGGCTTACAGGTTTTGATGTCCCGTCACTCTGCACCATGTATGTCTATAAACCAATGACCGGTCATAACCTGATGCAGGCAATAGCCCGTGTAAACCGCGTTTATATGGACAAACAGGGCGGACTCATTGTCGATTATGTCGGAATCGCCGGTGCACTCAGAAAAGCGATGAAGGATTATACCGGACGTGACCGGAAAAACTACGGCAATCCCGACATAGCAAAAACTGCCTTTCCAAAATTCCTTGAAAAACTGGAAGTCTGCCGGGATTTATTCCACGGCTATGACTATTCCGGATTTGAAACCGGCACAGACTTAAAGAGGGCAAAACTCATCAAAGGCGGAGTCAATTTCCTCTCACAACCTTCAAAAGACGAGATTAAGAAGAGATATATCAAAGAATCCCTTCTTCTTCACCATGCATTATCTCTCTGCCGGAGTCTTCTTTCAAAGAGCCAGAGATTTGAAGCCGCCTACTTTGAAGCCGTCAGAACCCTTCTGACACGGATTGAAGGAAAAGGGAAAATCTCATTAAAAGATATAAACAGCCGCATAAACGAACTGTTAAAGCAGAGCATCCAGAGCGATGGAGTAATTAATCTCTTCTCTGATGTCGGGGATAAATATTCACTCTTTGATTCAGCATTCCTCCTGGAAATCTCCCGGATGAAAGAGAAGAACCTTGCAGTCGAACTGCTTAAAAAACTGCTGTCAGAACAGATCAGGGTTTATTCAGGGACTAATGTAGTAAAATCTGCCAGATTTTCTGAGCTTTTGTCAGAAGCAATGAACAGGTACATAAACGGCCTTCTGACAAATGAACAGGTCATCGAAGAACTGCTTAAAATGGCAGAGGAAATGGCAGAAGCTCAAAAAGAAGGTGAAAAGCTTGGCCTTACACCTGAAGAGATGGCCTTTTATGACGCTCTTACAAAACCCGAAGCAGTAAAAGATTTCTACGAAAATGAAGAACTTGTCGCCATCACCAAAGAACTGACAGAACTTCTGCAAAAAAACAGGACAATCGACTGGCAGAAGAAAGAGACGGCGAGAGCCGGCATGAGGCGGCTTGTCAAGCGGCTGCTAAAGCAGCATAAATATCCTCCTGAGGGTATGGAAGATGCATTAAGCACAGTTATTGCCCAGTGTGAGATGTGGACTGACAATTTTAATGAAGATACAATCTGAAATTATAATTTCACATTCTAAAGATACCATCCGGAGATATACAGGAATGCCGGAGATTCCGGGATATAACGGCCACTTTCCACAGATTTATAAAATGCCGGCATAAAGAAATATCCCGGCCGGAAATCTGCTGTCAGTGACTGTTATGTGGTTATTGCACTATTATTTATGTGGTTATTGCACTATTATTAATGTTCTGCCGCATCCACCCGTTTCTTCGCTCTTATCTCCTCTTTTTACTGCTTTTAGCTGAGACAGGCTTAAGATGATTGAGATTTCCGGATAAAAGACCTGCACGTTTAAGCTCTGCAACAAAAGCCGGTATGATTTCCGGGTCTAAATCAAGTCTGGATTCCAAATCCCCCATATAGGATACAGAGCTCCATTCATCCATAATATCGGCAGACAACTGTTCAGCTGATATTCCTCTGTTTTCATCAACTCCCGTTAAGATCAGCTCTATAATAGTCTTCTTAAATAGATAATCTAAGGCCAGATCAGCCGTATAATCAGGCTCCATTCCACATCCCATCATAATAATGCCTATGTCATCCATATCAAGGTCAATGATGTCCATAATGTTGATTGTGACCTCGTATTTTATAACCGGTTTAAATATGGTAATACATTTTAACCCGGAAAATGCCGGCCCTGTACAATATTCAGCTTCCATAGCCGGCACCTGATAAATTATATCTCCTCCGCTTATTTTTTCCTTAAGCCAAAATCCCTCCTCAGTCTCCTCAAGAATGCCCTGATCTTCCAGAACCCTGTTAATTATACTTAATGGTGAACTCTCGATAAATGTGGATATTAAGTCAATTAGATCTTGAGGATTGTCCCGGTCTTTTCCGTGCATCTGCTCCTCCATATTTTCACTTACCTCCATAACATCTTCTGCAAGTTCATCATGGGTGTACAGGAAGTCACCTTTGGATTTGTCTTTTAGATATTGATCAATTGTATCTTTTATTATCACATTTTTCTCATGTATTGCAAAAATAATATTTTTAATATCGCTATTGTTGTCATCTGCAACTGAAAGGAGCCACCTGTTTATGTCATCCAGTTTCCCGGTGACAATCTCTTCCTGTTCGTTATAGATATCTTCATTTATACGACTTTTAGCACCGAACTTTTTCAGAACCAATTGTAAATTTTTGGCAGACTGCTGGTCATAGAAGACAAATTTCTCATCAAATATCATTAAAATACATTAAACCGGAGTGCAGATATATCATTCTGATGGGTTAAATCAACATCTCACCAGGTGTATGGGAATACAGTAATTATTTCCTGAAATCCCGGAACAGGGAAATGAAATCTGATTGTTTGTGAGTTTTTATTTAATAGTTTTGGTTGAAAAAAAAGCAGCAGTCATTATAATATACTCTTCCGGCGTAAAGAGATAAAACCAGGATATGCCAGATATAATGACCTATGAAGGCAGCAGAATAGATGAAATTCTTTCAAAAATAGAATTCATCCTTGATGACAGCACCAATCACGAGGCGGTGCGTGCAGTTATGCAGACCATCGGCATAGCATGCTGCTCGGATATGATCTCTGAACTTAGAATATACAGTGAATATCTCCCTATGGCAGAAGAGATTGGCTTTACAGAGAAGGAGAGAAATCTCCAGTTCCTCTGGGAAGCTATCGACAGATATCCGATCTCCCTTGCAGTGAATTTTGCATATTTATACCGCCGTTTAATTGCGAAAAGGGCCTTTTTATCATGCGGCAGAAATCTTATCTGTGAATCTGATGTCAGGTTTAATTTCGGGAGGAAATTATCCATAGATGACGATGTCTTCATCTCAAGAGGAGCATTTCTGGATACAAAAGGCGGCATAAAGATAGGCAGCTCGGTTGAGATCGGGGAATATGTCCGGATTCTTACACATTCTCACTGTGAGTCTGACCAGACTGAAAGATCATACAGTCCGGTGACGGTGGAACCCTATTCAAAAATACTCGCAGGTGCACTTGTCCTGCCCGGAATTACCGTCGGTGAGGGTGCAATTGTGAGGGAAGGTTCGGTTGTGACAGAGGATGTCCATGCCTGGTCGGTCGTATCCGGAAATCCGGCTAAATTTATCCGTGAAAGGAAACACGAAGGAAAATTGGGTGCTGAACTGAAGCATACCTGGTTTAACAGGGGAGCATTTCAGAACGAGGAGAAAATTCCGGATAAAAAAAGCCCCTTTGCCGGGATAATTCCGGATTTGAAATCCGAAGGCGAAATCTGAAAAGGATGCTTAGCAGATAAGTTTTAACCGGGGAGGCTTTATGCTCTGTACAAATAGTTTTGTCAGTCATAAAAATCCGTACAACTTCATTTGTCCGTAATGAAACCCCGATCTGTTACGTACAAATGGTTTTGTCAGTCACAGAATACGTACAACTTCATTTGTCCGTAATGATACCCCGATCTGTTACGTACAAATGGTTTTGTCCGTAACCAAATAGTATTCTGTTCCGTACAAACTGAATTGTCAGTCGCAAAAATCTATAAGTTTGTCACAATCTGATAGATTATGATAATCTGTAATCAGCATCAGTACATAGTCTCTTTCATCCGGTCCGGAATAAATATATTCGGATTTCTAAATAAATGAAGGAGTTAATATATAATATACAAACAGATATTGTTATATTTGAGTTGATATCTATGTCTGAACAAAACTTTCCACCCAAAATTACCACTTCTGATGGTTCATTTATTATGTCTCCGAAGAATGACTATGCCTTTCGGCTGCTATTTGGGGATGAGAAGAACAAGGAGGTCACAATATCTTTCCTGAGTGCATTGCTCAATATTCCGGTTGAGGACATCAATATAAAAGATCCTTCTGTTCTAAAGCAGGCTTTTGCAGATAAAAGCAGAATATTTGAAATCCGCATGTTTCTGGCTTCAGGAGGGCAGGCAGATGTTGAGGTCTGGCTGGGCAATGATCCGGCAATAAAGGAAAGAGTAGTCCCTTCCCTCTATAATATGACCTTCTCACAGTTCTTCTCCGGAGAACGGTCCGGTTCAGTTAAAAAGAGCCTCTCACTGGTTATTCTTGACTGCAATGCCTCCCAGGCTGAAGAGATGCATACTACTTACAGGCTTTATGATTGTGAGAATGATATTGAATTATCAGATTCTATGGAAGTGCACCTCTTTGAACTGCCAAAACTGAAATCTGATGGAGAACAGAATAAGAAAAGTCCGGAAGTTTTGTGGCTGATGTTTCTTAATGCAGCAACAGAGGAGGAGTTAAGGATGGCTGCGGAAGCTGAACCCAAAGTCGCGAAGGCGTATGACCTTTTACTTGAGATGAGCGATGACGGGGAGAACAGACGGTTATATGAGGAGAGCATAAGCCCGTAACCGGTGTTCAGCTACTTACACAGGCTTACGAATATCCGGCGGCCGGCAGGACAGAAAAGACAAAAAATCTCTTTTTTCATCCCCGTCCGGCATCATACCGGGCTTTAATCTCCTCAGGCGAGAATGCCTCCCCATATGTGTTAAGCCCGGAAATTTCACCGTTAAATTTCCTCTGGCCGGTGCTGCTGTGCCAGAGTATTCCGGACGGGCCGCCGACCTGATACATATTTGGGGAGTCCCTCAGTCCTGAAGTGTCATATGACCTTGAAGAATCGGGATTTCCGTTTACATACAAAAAGACCTTCCCGTCTGTCCTGTTATAGACTCCGGTAAGGTAATACCATTCACCCGTCACGGGAGATGTGGATGAGAAGAGCGGCACTCCACTGCGGTCTCCGCTCTCTGTTGCAACCGCAAATTCAAACTTTGAATTGTCACTGTTATGCTGAAGCTGGTATCTCCTGTTTCTGTCGGTATTTCCGTCAACAACAATTGTCGCCCACTTCCGTGACGAATCCCCGCCGGGATTTGGATTTACATTCCACTTAATCCATGCTTCGGCAGTAAATCCCGGATAACGGACGTAATCATCCTGAGTAGTGTTGGAATCACCTGCACTCACATAGTCATAATGTTTCCTTGCCAGAATGACAGGACTTTTATCTCCGTCAAATACCAAGACAACATCCCGAACAGAACCGGTATCAGAATGATTAATGTACAGGTTCTCACCCGGGGACCACGGATAAGAACCGTCCTGAAGGGTGATGCTGTCCTTTGGGATTATCTCCCCGTCAACTGACACATAATAATCATCAGATGGAAGTTCATCACCGCCGAGATGCTCAATTACAATTTTTGTACTGTCCTTTTCTATTTTAGCTGCCACAACAGGCACCTTTTCAGGGACAGGCACTTCATCAGAGAAGATCACAATGACTATTCCGAATACAAGAATTACAAGAAAAATCATCAGGATTTCAGCAATTATTGGTGAAATCCCACCATCGCGATCACCCTGAGTCATATATTAATGATCTCTGTCAGCCAATATTATTAATAACTTTCTTAAATATAGAGATGATAATTTATCAGTCCTTTTTATTACCGGGCAATTTTTCTCTTCAGCAGGTGTTGAAGTGTAAAAAAATTTATTCTGATGGTGTTGTGAATGCCTCTTCTTCAGGCTGAAATTTCTGAACAATATATTACGTTATGGATGATATCGGCCCATATCTGCACCTTAAGGTGCTATATCCGGCAGACAGTTCCGCCCCTGCTTTTACCGGATATGATTTCTGCCGGCTTTCAATATTTCTTCTGTTTTTTTCTCCGGTGCTTCAGCCTTTCGGAGAAATATACTGTCATATTATACAATAATGACAGATATCTTCAGCTGAAATATCTGCGTGCCGGAACTGTTGTGGCCTATCTCCTATGAAATAATAACTGTTTCATTCATCATCTGTGAACCGGCTGGCTTATGGGTGACTTTTTTGATTGAGCCTTTCTTTCCATAAGGGCGAAGCAGCAACAACGTTGCCTTCTTTGGTTAAAATACCATCATGTTCAAGCTCCCTGGTTATTGACTCCATAAGTCCGGATGTGACAGCTATCTTTGAGTAGCTGCCGGTTTTAACACCTGATTCTTTCCATAACTTTTCGATATTTCTTTTCAGGTCGTCAACCGTAATTTCACCGTATTTTTCAACTATACCCAGTATATATGCCAGAATGGTTTTTTTAAGCCGGAAGTTGTTTACAATATCCATAACTTCATCCTCATCAAGTCCAAGATCAACCAGAACTTCACTGAGTTCATCGGCTTCTATGACAAGGTACTCCGGCATCCGGAATATAACCTCAAAGCTCTCATCTGCAATGAAAGCAGAGACATAAACAATTCCGGGAGAATTCTCCAGGGTCGGCAGTTCAAAAGAGGTAACATCAGTCTCCGTTATCATCTCACCCGGTTCTTTATCTGTAGAGAGAATAAAGCCTCTCTCAGACTCTTTAATATAACTCTCTTCTTCAAGATTTGTATGGATTATTGAGAGCGGAACCTGACTGAATATCTCATCTTCAAGTGTCTCCGATGAATAACCGGGAAGCTCAATATCGTCTTTCAGTTCTAAATCCGGGCAGACGCTTGTGAGAAGTTTAACGGTTGAGACCTCAAAGTCCTCATGGGTATATAGCAGATCTCCGGGTTTTTTCCCGTCAATAAGCAGAGATAATGCTTCTTTATAGTCCTCATTAAACTCCTGCAGGACAGAAAATTCCTCCCACTGCTCTTCATCCTCCTCAGTCATATCTTCGCACCAGTCGATTATGTCATCTAAGGTCCCTCTTGCAAGCACATTCAGGGTTGTGTCTAAATGTTTTTTCACTTCCGGGTGGCAGTTTTTTTCTATCAGCCATTCTGTAAACTTCTCAGCCGCTTCATCTGTTAAAAATGTGACCTGCTCTTCAAGTATCATACAGATTATTAAGTGCAGGGAATAGAAAAAAGTGACTGGTTAAAAGACGGCCTGGGATTTTTGGGATTTTTTTGATTTTTGGGATTTTTGGGATTTTAGTCCGCATTATCTTCTTCTTTTTCTTTTTCTTCTTCTTAACGGCCCTTCCGGGCAATAGTCTGATACGAAACATTCCGGAAAGTTTGTTTAAGACTTATGTAGTGCGATTAGAATGCACGCTTTGGTATGGTCTCTAAAAACCGGGGGATTGCTAAAGTATTCAGTAGCTATAATCTGATTATAAAATATAAGATGATTTAATCATTATCTGTCATTATCTATCATATTATCACAAACTGATAGATGATGATAATCCGTGATGGGTCTGTGCAGATGGAATATCTGTTATTCATCCGGAAATCATCCGGAAATCATCCGGAAATCAGGCGGATATGTTTTCTGATTCATTTTCAGTCTCCTTTTCAAGATCATAAGCCGGAATGATATAGATCTTTTTGTTATCCGTTATTATCACATCTTTTTCACTCTCTGTTATGATATATCCCTTTGAAAGACTGTAACTGTCCATAGCTTCTTTAAGTCCGCGAATTTCTCTTTTTTTTGTGTCCGGATCTTTAAGCGACAGAGTTACCTGCATTGCAAGGGCGATTTTATCTTTGGATTTTACAACAAAGTCACATTCGTATCTTTCCTTATGGTAATAAATCCCGTCAAAGTTCCGGTTAAGACAGTTAAAAACATAATTTTCAAGAATTCTACCTTTATTCTCAGAGAATGAAAAAGATACGGCATTGATAAGTCCGGTGTCAAGTGCATATATCTTCTTTGGGTTGGCAATCTGTTTTTTTACTGAGTAGCTGAACTTCATGAGAGTGTACAGCAGATAGCAGTTCTGCGCATATTCAATGTATTCCTTCACTGTTTCAGGAGATACATGCTGGATTTCTGCTATTTTATTATATGAACAGAGGTTTGCCGGATTTGATATCAGATAGTAGAGGAGGTTTATAAGGTCTGAACTGTTCCGGAGATTATTGGGGAGTATTATGTCTTTTAGATAGATTGTTTCATAATAGTTCTTCAGGATCTTTTGTCTGAGATCCCTGTCCTCTTCAAGGACAATACGGGGGTAGCCTCCAAACTTCAGGTATTCCTCAAAGAACTGTGTTTTTTCAATGAGTGGCGGGTTTTTATCTCCTTTAAATGTCAGGAATTCCTGAAAAGACAACGGATAAATGGTGCATGTGAGATATCTTCCGGATAATCTCATAGCTGCATCATTTTTGAGGGTTGATGATGTTGAACCGGAAAGGATGCATTTTATATCCTCTTTAGTGTCGTAAAAAGTCTTTACAGCATATGCCCAGTATCTGTAATTCTGAATTTCATCTATGCAGAGATACAGTATCCCGTCTTTTGCCCTGCTGCTTTTGTACTCTTCGATAATCCTTCCGAGAAGCTGTGGGTCATCTGCCATTGACATAAAAAGTGGTTCGTCAAGGTTGACATACAGAATATTCTCCTTATTTGTCCCTGATTTTAGCAGATGGTCAATGATCTGATAGACAATGGTTGATTTGCCGGTCCTTCTTGCTCCGGTCAGGATGAGGACCTCTTTGGCTTTTAAATACTGCATTATCTCCGGGAACATCTGCAGGCGGTCAATTCCGGTATTGAAAGTCTTTGAAAACCACCAGGGGTTCTGGCTTTCAAGTGCCATCTGCATATTTGGGTCCATATAACAGGTTATGGTCTCTGATAAATAATCAAACTGTCGGTTATAATCTATGATTTTCTGTTTAATTGTTGGTTACAGTCTATATTTTAGCAAAAATCTGACCATTTACACTTTCAAAAAATTTTTCCTGCATAGTGATTATGTAATCTGTGATTGTCAATGGAGGTTTAATCTTCCCCGGTTTAATTACTTCAGGTTTCCGGAAAAAAACAGGAGCAAATATATAATCAATGGTCATATATTTTTATTCCCGGGTTTACTGTTATGTTAAGACGCAATTTTCCCCCTGAAATTACAACGCCTGACGGTTCTTTCATCATGTCTCCAAAGAACGACTTTGCCTTTCGGCTGCTCTTTGGCGATGAGAAGAATAAAGATATCACAATAGCCTTTCTAAGGGCAATGCTTCATATTCCGGTCAAAGACATAAAGATTAAAGACCCCTTCCTCTTAAAGCAGGTTTCCGGAGATAAGACCGGGATACTGGATATCCGGATTGTTCTTGATTCCGGAGTTCAGGTTGATGTTGAAATCCAGCTGACTGACCATCCGGCAATCCGGGAGAGAGTCTTATATTATCTCTCAAGACTGTATTCATCACAGATCTCAGCCGGAGATGGTTATCACCTGCTTAAGAAGACTATCTCCCTGGTTATTCTCGATTACAACCTGTTTGAGATTGAACCTATGCATACTATGTTCAGGCTTTATGACCGGAAGAATGAGATAGAATTAACTGATGTTTTGGAAGTTCACATTGTTGAACTGCCAAAACTTAAGTATGATGGTAGACAACATAAGAACGATCCGGAAATACCGTGGCTGATGTTTCTTAATGCAGCAACAAAGGAGGAATTAATAATGGCCGCAGAAGCTGAACCCAAAGTCGCGAAGGCATATGACCGCTTACGTGATATGAGTGAAGATGAAGAGAGCAGAAGGGCATATGAAGAGAGAATAACCGAGATAATCGAGGTCGATCTCAGGATGCATGCAGCTGAGGAGAGAGGAGAAAAGAGGGGAAGAGAAGAGGGAAGAGAAGAGGGAAGAGAAGAAGGAATAGAGGTAGGAGAGGAAATAGGAGAGATAAAGAAAGGTATTAGTGCCGCCAAAAAAATGATCTCACTTGGAATGGATGACGAGACCATAATTAAAGTGACCGAACTTCCGGCAGAAAAAATAGCTCAGCTCAGATCTGAAGCTGAATCTGAACCCAAAAACGAATCTGAGTGAGAACCGGGAATTAACCTTAACCCTGAGTTTTCGCCGGGAATCAATATTTTTTAAAACATCTCTTCTCCCCCAATACTAGCAATACCCCACCCGGCCCTCAGATTTTTCAGAAAGCATAACATAAGATTAATCCGGAAATACCGTGGCTGATGTTTCTTAATGCAGCAACAAAGGAGGAATTAATAATGGCCGCAGAAGCTGAACCCAAAGTCGCGAAGGCGTATGAACGCTTACGTGATATGAGTGAAGATGAAGAGAGCAGAAGGGCATATGAAGAGAGAATAACCGAGATAATTGAGGTTGATCTCAGGATGCATGCAGCTGAGGAGAGAGGAAGAGAAGAGGGAAGAGAAGAGGGAAGAGAAGAAGGAATAGAGGTAGGAGAGGAAATAGGAGAGATAAAGAAAGGTATTAGTGCCGCCAAAAAAATGATCTCACTTGGAATGGATGACGAGACCATAATTAAAGTGACCGAACTTCCGGCAGAGAAGATAGCCCAGCTCAGATCTGAAGCTGAATCAGAATGAGAATCGGATACCGCGAATCATTTATGGCTGCCTGCTAAAAAATTATTTGATGGAGAAAAGTCCGGACTCTGCTGAAATTATACGGGTTTTTCA
The DNA here is from genome assembly GCF_000243255.1 of Methanoplanus limicola DSM 2279. Taxonomy (NCBI): domain Archaea; kingdom Methanobacteriati; phylum Methanobacteriota; class Methanomicrobia; order Methanomicrobiales; family Methanomicrobiaceae; genus Methanoplanus; species Methanoplanus limicola. The sequence continues at coordinate 2,341,070 of NZ_CM001436.1, read as the reverse complement.
GGCCGGTTCCCTCTAAATTATCTCTTCTTTTTACGGCTTTTAACCGGAGCAATCCTGAGACTGTTAACATTTCCTGCAATTATACCTGCCTTTTTTAGTTCTGATATGAATGCAGTTACGATCTCTTCTCTTAGCTTAAGTTCTGTCTTTCTATTGTCAAAGGTTTTTAGAGAGTTCCATTTATCCATAATATATAATGACAACTCTTCAGCAGATATTCCATTGTTTTCATCAACTCCTTTTAGGATCAGTCCGATAATACTTTTCTTAAATAGATGATCTGTAGCCATATTGACCGCATCATCGGATTTCATTTCACATGCAAGCATGATTAATTTTAGTTCCTCCAGATCAATGTCGATAATATCTATAATACTGACATTAACTTCGTATCTGATAGTTGGTTCAAATATAGTTAAAAGTTTTAATCCGGAAAATGCCGGCCCTTCACAGAACCTAAGATCCATCGCCGGGGCTTTATAAATAATGTCTGCTCCGGTTATGTCATCTTTAAGTATGTACCCCTCTTCACATTCCTCAAGAATGCCCTGTTCTTTAAGCAATCTGTGAATTATACTTAATGATGAAGTATCAAGTAGCTCAGGTAATAAGCCATTTGCGCTCTTAAAATCGTCCGGGTCGCTATTTTTAATCTCTTCCTGCAATCTGGTATATGCCCTGACTGTATCCCGTTTCAGTTCATCATGGGTGTAGAGGAAGTCCCCTTTGGATTTATCTTTAAGGTAATTATCAATTCTGTCTTTTAGTTCCAGGTTTTTCTTATGCATTAAATGAATAACATCTTTTAAATCCTCTCTTTCCTCCAAGAGTGCCAGCAGCCACCTGTTTATGTCCTCCATTTTTCCGGTGACATAATCCCTTGGCAGGTTACTAATAGTTTCATTTATCCGGGTTTTAACTCCGCCCTCTTTTAACACGGAGAGAAAACTTTTGGCACATTCGTGACTTTTAAAAATGAATGTCTCATCAAAAAGCATTAGTTATTATTTGTCGGGTTATGGATATAAATTCCTGAATGAGCAGGAGGTAATTATTGGTTGTGGTTTTGTGTTGGGTTGGTTTTCGCTCCGGAAACAAAAAGTTTCTGATATGAAAAACATATATCCATGTAGAGTTATGATTGGTTTTTGGTGACTGGAATATGTTCGGGTTCTGATCTTTTCGTAAGGAATATTTCATTGTTGCTGCAATCTGCGAGATTATTTTTCAGTCTCTGACAGGAGCCTTTTTATTCGTTCAATGAATTTTTCAGCTCCGTTAATTGATGCATTAATTTCCTCTTCATCCGGTTGTGGTGCAAAAGAATATTGGCTGTCATGGCGCTTTGATCTGATTCGGTTAAGCGTTAAAATCCATTCTTCTTCAGGATAACCTGATTTGACATAGGTTTTCAGGATACAGTTCTATACAGTAATGGCTTTTCTCCCGGATGCCATCTCTGAATAATACAGCACGTGATGAGTGAAACCAACCCATATATGCACCTGAAATTGCCATTCTTTTTGCTCCGGCTGATAGTGCCTGTTCTGCTTCTTCAGGATGGGCCTCAGCAATTTTTAACGATTCTTCAGCTTTTTTCTTTGATGGTTCAACCTTTCGGAGGAGTTTCTTCCTGAAACATTCATCAATACTCCTCAATGTGAACACCCCTTAAAGTAACTGCAGTCCTGATAAGACTGTTGTAAAACGGCTGATCATTCTCCTGCATTTCCATTAGTTTATCCTCTGTCAGTATCAGAATGTTTGTTTCTGAACCGATAACTTTTTCAGTATTTCTCTCAATTTTTGCAGCTTTTATCTCCAGTTCGTAGGAATATTTTTCTACAAATACAAAGAGGTCAAGGTCACTGTCTGTATTATTGGTGCCTTTTACAAAACTGCCATAGCATCCGATTCCTTTTGCCCACTCCGGAAGTTTCAGAACTGACATCAGCAACTGTATATTTAAGTATCTTTTTAGTGACTGTGTTTCAGCATTATCAACCCAGAAATAATTTCTCCCCTGTGATGTGATATATCCGGCCTTTAACAGCAGATTGAGATAACGCGAAACAAAACCTTTGGTTTTACGGGTTGAAGCTACTACATCAGTTGCTGTAAAAGATGTATTCACCGAAGCATAACGCAGGACTGCAATTCTGTCTTCAGTTTTTAGGATTTCAGAAATCCCTTTGGCGTTTATCTGCTGAGATATCATTTTTTGTTTTCCTTCCTGGATATAAGTAGTATATCTCTGCTATGCTGACATAACTGATATGTCTGAAATATCCAATCTGTCGGACATACCTTATATTTAGTTTTCATTTTGTAAACAATAAGTTTTCGCTCCGGAAACAAAAAGTTTCCGTAATGAAAACTTATCTCTGAGTTAATTTATTGCTGGTTCTGAATTATATTCGTTTCATCTACGGATATCATATTCTCTCTTAAGAATGTTACACTAAGCGTTTTATGTACCCTGCCTGTTTTCTGCCCGGTTTCCGGATGTTTAGTCTGTAATGTTCTCTCTCAAATTTTGTTTCCGGATGCATAGTCCATTATATTCAATATCCTGATTCATTTCCGGATTTATACTCAAAAATTACATCCTCTCTTTGATGAAATTGTCAACAGTTGTCCGGTGAACACCAATTCCATCGTTTATTTTATGTGTTTTCCCAGTCTGCTCCAATCTCTCTTTACCTATGCTAAGCAGGTAATCTTTTACAGCCGGAAAATCATCAATATCATAATGTCTGCTTGGAAATGTAGCTATTAACCACAGATCAGCGAATTCATAGCTATATCTCTTGATGTCTCTGCATCTTAAAACGGTCATAAAGAGTTCTGTTCTCTTGATTGGTTATGAATGTTAAATCATTGGACATATCCTATTCTTACCCCAAATATAATATTATTTAGATTGCGTCTTGATATTTAAAAAACTGATCAAATTGTTTTTTCTTCTTAATTGAAAAAAGACGCTCTGCAAAAAATCTGAAAAGTTCGCTTAACCTGACAGATACCCATTCTCGGAAGAGATCTTAAAAGAGAAAGGATATATATGATATGCAAATACTATTTATCAGCGATGCAAAATCTAAAAGAATATTTCCGGTCAATATCCCTCCAGCTTATTATTTTAATTACAATCATCTGCTTATCTGTCTCCGCATACTGCTTATCAATAGGCGTAACAATCGTATTTACGCACCTTTTTTATATCCCGATAATTCTTGTATCGTACTACTACCCGAAATATGGCATTAAATTTGCCGGATTTGTCAGCATAGTTTATCTGTTAAGCATGGCGCTCCTTCCGGAGATAAACTCCGGCATCATAATTTCGGCACTGATTCGTGGATTAATGTTCATACTTGTCGGAATTGTGGTCTCCTACCTCTCTCAAATCCAGAAGAGTGCAAAAGAAGAGTCTGAAGTCAATAAAAATCTCTTCATGGAACTCTTCAACAATATCGGCAGCGGTATTGCAATAATCAGCAGAAAAGACGGTGGAGATGAATTCATCCTTAAAAGTCTCAATAAAAAAGGGATGCAGATAGACAGCAGAAGAGAAGAAGAGATCCACAAAACTGGACATGAAATAAACCTTAGAGAAGTAGAGAGGTTTAATATCTACAAAGAAATTATGAGAGTATCAGATACCGGCAGGGAAGAGCACTTTATCAGGGAGGATATAAATGAAGAAGGTATCCGTGAATGGAGGGAATTTTTCATCTATACAGTCCCGTCCGGAGAGATAATCGTAGTCTTTGACGATATTACCGGGAGGAAAAAGCAGGAAAAAGAGATTTTGGAGAACGGAGAAAGGCTTAAACTGGCCTTAAATGGTGCAAGGCTTACACTGTTTGATTACAATCTGACTGAAGATACAATCACAATTAATATGCAGGGCCGTGAAATTAACTCTCCCATTCCGGAGACACTACCTATAAATGAATTTTATAATTACATACACCCTGACGATCTTGAGAATTTCCAGGCAGGTATTACCAGAATAATGAACGGAGATCAAAAAAATATCTCTACTATAAGCAGAATTCAGTCACTGAACAAAGAATTCAGATGGTACATGCTATTAGGCGAAATTGCGGAATTTTCAGAATCCTACGGGCCAAAGCGGCTCATTGGTATATCACAGGATATAACGGACCTGAGAAAATACCAGGAGAGTGTTGAAGAGGCGAACAAAAAATTAAACCTCCTCTCAAGCATAACCCGCCATGACATCCTCAACCAGGTCTCAGCATTAATTCTTTATAACCGGCTTCTTGAGGGTAAAATTCCGCCTGAAGAAGAAGAGGCAAAGGATTACATCAATAAAATGGATTCAATATCAGCAACAATCCAGAAACAGATATCATTTACAAAAGAATACCACAACCTCGGCGTAAATGCCCCGTCATGGCAGAACTTAAACGATATAATCAGGCACGAAGAGCATATAGCATACTCCGGAGGTCTCACATTAAATGACCGTTCTGAAGATATAGAAATATTTGCCGACCAGATGATCAACAAAGTATTCTACAACCTCTTTGAAAATTCCGGAAAATACGCTGAAGGGGCAGAGGCAATCACAGTCGGTTTCAGAACCGGAGATGACGGTGAAGGTGTAATCACAGTTGAGGATGACGGATGCGGAATTCCGGACGACAAAAAAAAGAAGATCTTTGACCGTGGTTATGGCCGAAATACCGGATTTGGGCTGTTCCTTACAAAAGAGATTCTTGACATAACAAACATATCAATAGCAGAGAGAGGGGCCGGCGGGAAAGGTGCAAAGTTTGAGATAACTGTCCCGAAGAACAGGTGGAGATTCACAAATTCCGGTCAGTGACGTAACTGTTAAAGATTCAGTGCCTCCGGAGGCTTGATTTCCGGAGATATAACTGCCAGTAATCGGTAGTATGGAAAAAGACTCAATATAAAAACAGGAGCAAATATATAATCAATGGTCATATATTATTATTCCCGGGTTTACTGTCATGTTAAGACGCAATTTTCCCCCTGAAATTACAACGCCTGACGGTTCTTTCATTATGTCGCCGAAGAACGACTTTGCCTTTCGGCTGCTCTTTGGCGATGAGAAGAATAAAGAGATCACAATAGCCTTTCTAAGGGCCATGCTTCATATTCCGGTCAAGGACATAAAGATTAAAGACCCCTTCCTCTTAAAGCAGGTTTCCGGAGATAAGACCGGGATACTGGATATCCGGATTGTTCTTGATTCCGGAGTGCAGGTGGATGTGGAGATCCAGTTAACTGACCATCCGGCAATCCGGGAGAGAGTCTTATATTATCTCTCAAGACTGTATTCATCACAGATCTCAGCCGGAGATGGTTATCACCTGCTTAAGAAGACTATTTCCCTGGTTATTCTCGATTACAATCTCTTTGAGATTGAACCGATGCATACTATGTTCAGGCTTTATGACCGGAAGAATGAGATAGAATTAACTGATGTTTTGGAAGTTCACATTGTTGAACTGCCAAAACTTAAGTATGATGGTAGACAACATAAGAACGATCCGGAAATACCGTGGCTGATGTTTCTTAATGCAGCAACAAAGGAGGAATTAATAATGGCCGCAGAAGCTGAACCCAAAGTCGCGAAGGCGTATGAACGCTTACTTGATATGAGTGAAGATGAAGAGAGCAGAAGGGCATATGAAGAGAGAATAACCGAGATAATCGAGGTCGATCTCAGGATGCATGCAGCTGAGGAGAGAGGAGAAAAGAGAGGAAGAGAAGAAGGAATAGAGGTAGGAGAGGAGATCGGAGAGATAAAGAAAGGTATTAGTGCCGCCAAAAAAATGATCTCACTTGGAATGGATGACGAGACCATAATTAAAGTGACCGAACTTCCGGCAGAAAAAATAGCTCAGCTCAGATCTGAAGCTGAAGCTGAACCTGAACCTGAAACAGAATCGGAATCGGAATCAAAATCGAAATGAGAACCGGGAATTAATCTTTAATATCTCATGAAAAATCTTTACCTGGTATCATAATGTTTCATTTACCGTCTGTGTGCATGCAGAATCTACCGGCATATGAGTGACTCATTTTTCTATTTTTATATTGTATCCTCCCTTATTTTTTAGATTTATCAATCAGGCATCCAGACTTTGCAGTTAGTTTTTATTTTTGCAAGCAAAATTTTTCCGGATTAAAAACACCCACTCAATAAAATCAGTAATATGGAACTATTTTACATGTAAACAGGAGCAAATATATAATCAATGGTCATATATTTTTATTCCCGGGTTTACTGTTATGTTAAGACGCAATTTTCCCCCTGAAATTACAACGCCTGACGGTTCTTTCATCATGTCTCCAAAGAACGACTTTGCCTTTCGGCTGCTCTTTGGCGATGAGAAGAATAAAGATATCACAATAGCCTTTCTAAGGGCAATGCTTCATATTCCGGTCAAGGACATAAAGATTAAAGACCCCTTCCTCTTAAAGCAGGTTTCCGGAGATAAGACCGGGATACTTGACATCCGGATTGTTCTTGATTCCGGAGTTCAGGTTGATGTTGAAATCCAGTTAACTGACCATCCGGCAATCCGGGAGAGAGTCTTATATTATCTCTCAAGACTGTATTCATCACAGATCTCAGCCGGAGATGGTTATCACCTGCTTAAGAAGACTATCTCTCTGGTTATTCTCGATTACAACCTGTTTGAGATTGAACCTATGCATACTATGTTCAGGCTTTATGACCGGAAGAATGAGATAGAATTAACTGATGTTTTGGAAGTTCACATTGTTGAACTGCCAAAACTTAAGTATGATGGTAGACAACATAAGAACGATCCGGAAATACCGTGGCTGATGTTTCTTAATGCAGCAACAAAGGAGGAATTAATAATGGCCGCAGAAGCTGAACCCAAAGTCGCGAAGGCGTATGAACGCTTACGTGATATGAGTGAAGATGAAGAGAGCAGAAGGGCATATGAAGAGAGAATAACCGAGATAATCGAGGTCGATCTCAGGATGCATGCAGCTGAGGAGAGAGGAGAAAGAG
>NZ_CM001436.1:2332911-2333919 GCF_000243255.1 Methanoplanus limicola DSM 2279 | reverse complement strand
CTCAGCTCAGATCTGAAGTTAAAGCTGAACCCGAAACAGAACAAAAAAACGAATCTGAATGAGAACCGGGAATTAACCTTAACCCTGAGTTTTCGCCGGGAATCAATATTTTTTAAAATATCACTTCTCCCCCAACACTATCAATACCCACCCGGCCCATCAGATTTTTCAGAAAGCATAACATAAGATAAATCCGGAAATACCGTGGCTGATGTTTCTTAATGCAGCAACAAAGGAGGAATTAATAATGGCCGCAGAAGCTGAACCCAAAGTCGCGAAGGCGTATGAACGCTTACGTGATATGAGTGAAGATGAAGAGAGCAGAAGGGCATATGAAGAGAGAATAACCGAGATAATCGAGGTCGATCTCAGGATGCATGCAGCTGAGGAGAGAGGAGAAAAGAGGGGAAGAGAAGAGGGAAGAGAAGAGGGAAGAGAAGAGGGAAGAGAAGAGGGAAGAGAAGAGGGAATAGAGGTAGGAATCATTCATAACGCCAAAAAAATGATCTCACTTGGAATGGATGACGAGACCATAATTAAAGTGACCGAACTTCCGGCAGAAAAAATAGCTCAGCTCAGATCTGAAGTTAAAGCTGAACCCGAAACAGAACAAAAAAACGAATCTGAATGAGAACCGGGAATTAACCTTAACCCTGAGTTTTCGCCGGGAATCTATATTTTTCAAAACCTCCCCTTTACCCGGAATACTATCACTATCCTCCGGCCCTCAGATTTTTCAGAAAGCATAACATAAGAAGAATCCGGAAATACCGTGGCTGATGTTTCTTAATGCAGCAACAAAGGAGGAATTAATAATGGCCGCAGAAGCTGAACCCAAAGTCGCGAAGGCGTATGAACGCTTACGTGATATGAGTGAAGATGAAGAGAGCAGAAGGGCATATGAAGAGAGAATAACCGAGATAATCGAGGTTGATCTCAGGATGCAGGCAGCTGAGGAGAGAGGAGAAAAGAGAGGAAGAGAAGAGGGAAGAGAAGAGGGAAGAGAAG
>NZ_CM001436.1:2114956-2332811 GCF_000243255.1 Methanoplanus limicola DSM 2279 | reverse complement strand
CCGGAGATAAGACCGGGATACTTGACATCCGTATTGTCTTGATCCGGAGTGCAGGTGGATGTGGAGATCCAGCTGACTGACCATCCGGCAATTCGGGAGAGAGTCTTATATTATCTCTCAAGACTGTATTCATCACAGATCTCAGCCGGAGATGGTTATCACCTGCTTAAGAAGACTATCTCCCTGGTTATTCTCGATTACAACCTGTTTGAGATTGAACCGATGCATACCATGTTCAGGCTTTATGACCGGAAGAATGAGATAGAATTGACTGATGTTTTGGAAGTTCACATTGTTGAACTGCCAAAACTTAAGTATTATTATAGACAACATAAGAACGATCCGGAAATCCCGTGGCTGATGTTTCTTAATGCAGCAACAAAGGAGGAATTAATAATGGCCGCAGAAGCTGAACCCAAAGTCGCGAAGGCGTATGAACGCTTACGTGATATGAGTGAAGATGAAGAGAGCAGAAGGGCATATGAAGAGAGAATAACCGAGATAATCGAGGTTGATCTCAGGATGCAGGCAGCTGAGGAGAGAGGAAGAGAAGAGGGAAGAGAAGAGGGAAGAGAAGAGGGAAGAGAAGAGGGAAGAGAAGAGGGAAGAGAAGAGGGAAGAGAAGAGGGAATAGAGGTAGGAATCATTCATAACGCCAAAAAAATGATCTCACTTGGAATGGATGACGAGACAATAATTAAAGTGACCGAACTTCCGGCAGAAAAAATAGCTCAGCTCAGATCTGAACCTGAACCTGAACCTGAACCTGAACCTGAATCAAAATCGAAATGAGAACCGGGAATCAACCTTAACCTTGAGTTTTCGCCGGGAATCAATATTTTTCAAAACCCCCCCTTTACCCGGAATACTATCACTATCCTCCGGCCCTCAGATTTTTCAGAAAGCATAACATAAGAAGAATCCAAAAATACCTTTGAATGATGTTTTAACCGGTAGACCAAAGAATAATTAAAAATAATTAATAAATTTCTGCAAGAATTTCTTTAAATCCCAAAAAAAGGGCAAAATTCCGGATTTCAAAGCCGGAATTTGTCCATCTCACTTCTAAGTCCGGCAGTAAGTTCAGTAACCTCATATACCGCACTTGCAATCTCCTCAACCGAAGCACTGGCCTCCTCGGCAAGGGATGCAAGCTCAACAGACTGGTTCTGAACCTCCTGTGTCATAACCGTACCTTCCTGCGTGACACTCACCACCCTGTTGGCAATATCTGCCTGGTTCTCAATGGCGCTTGTGATGTCGCCGATGTCCTTCTGCACCTGGTTTGCACTTATAATAATCTTATTGAGCGCCTCAAGGGCGTTGTTTACACTCTCGGCTCCGGTTATAATCTCCTTATTGGCCCCCGTGATTGCCGCCGCCGCACTCTCACTGTTGGCCTGAACAGCTGCAACGACCTTCTCAATACTGTCAGTCGCCTGTCTTGCCTCGCCTGCAAGGTTCTTAACCTCTCCGGCAACGACTGCAAAACCGCGACCGTGCTCACCTGCACGGGCCGCCTCAATCGCCGCGTTCAGGGCAAGAAGGTTGATCTGTCCGGTGATATCATAGATTATCTTCACAACCGTACCAACCTCGGCTATCTGATCCTTCAGTGAATTGATCTCACCGACACTCTTTCCAGCTATCTCCTCAACACTTGCCATCTTATGCTTGGCATCATCCCCTGCAACCTGTGCCTCCTTACCGATATCGACAACATTGAGTGCCCCTTTTAGCACCTCCTGCGAAGTGCTGGCAATCTCCTCATTTGAGGCCGAAAGGTCGGCAATCTGGTTGTTTATGTCCTCCATCTTGACAAGCAGTTTTTCAACGACATCAGCCGTCTTCTGGCTCGTTGATGCGACATCCTCTGCTGCCCGTCCGACATCCTCAGTGCCTTTGTTCACTTCCTTTGCATTGTAGTTTGTCTTGGAGACCGCCTCTTTTACCCCGGCTATAGTCTCACCAAGACATATCCCGGTATTGTTCAGCGCCTCTGCAAACTCCACAAACTCACCTGAGATCTCTATCTTTCTGTCAAATCTGGCAGAGAAGTTATTGTCGGCATATTCAAGTGCTATCCTCTTTGCCTCATTTAAAGGCACTATGAACGCCTCAAGGGTCTCATTGAACCCTTCAATTACCTGGCGGAAACTGCCTTTGTGAACCGAAATATCGGCCCGGATGTCAAACCTGCCGTTCTTCCCTCCCTCAGCAAGCATTCCGGCATCCTCAACCAGATTATTGACCGCAATTTTCAGGGCCTTCATGCTCTCATTAATCCGGTTGAAGTTCTCATATGCCTCCCTTGTATATTCGTCAGGTTTTTCGATCTCAAGGGATATGTCAAGATTTCCCCCGGCGAGATTTTCAAGATTCTCTGAGACCTTTATGACCTCCTTATGCAGATATTCATTGACCCTTCTAATCTCAGTCATATCCTTATATGCAGCGAGGATGTCTGATATATTACCCTCACTGTCTGCAATCGGTATTGTATCCTGCTCAATGAGCTTAATTCCGGTGGGGAACTCAACCGTTATATCGCCCGTTACACCGCTCTTCGTTGCGAGTGCCTCCTTTAACCCCTGCCCGCTCTTCTCAAGCACCTTAAAGTCACGGGCCGACATTGAGAGCAGCTTATCCTTTGAATATCCGCTCAGCTTCACATATGCCCGGTTGACAAATTTTATATTTAGATTTAAATCCATCAGTATAAGGGGAGTCGGGTTCTCCTCAAGCATGGTATTCTGCCGGAATGTCAGCTCCTTCATCTCGATTAAGTTTCTGTCAAGCTCAGCCTGTGCTTTTATCCCGTCCTTCCTGATTTTTGCGTCTTTAATCTCACGCTTCACAGCCGGATAAAGCCGTGAGAGTGAGTCTTTAGATATGAAATCATTGCATCCGGACTTCATCAGCTCAACGGCGGTATCCTCTCCGACAGCACCGGATACAAGGATGAAGGGTATATCCAGGTCATTTCTCTCCTTAAGGACTTTTAAGGCCTCTTTACCGTTAAAAGCGCCCATGTCATAGTCACTTATGATTACATCCCATTCTTTCCTGCCGAGTGCCTCTCTGAAGTCTGCGGCATTGTCAAGGCAGACGCTGTCGGTCTCATATCCGCCCTTCTGAAGCTCTTTTAAGTTAAAGAATGCGTCATCCTTTGAATCTTCCAGAACTATAACTGATATAACTTCGCTCATTGTGATAAATCCTCAAAAACTTATGTATAATATCTGATCAATGATATGCAGATATAAGAAGATTATTAAATGTTACTGAGGGCTTATTTTTACAGATAAGAGGTGCATCTGTCAATTAAGAGTTTTGAATATGAAAAAAAGCGGTTATGGCAGTGCCATATAGAAGGTTGTGCCCTTTTCCGGTTCACTTTCCGCCCATATCTTCCCGCCGTGCCTGTCAATGATCTTTCTGGCAGATGCAAGACCGATGCCCGTTCCGGGAAAGTCCGATTCACTGTGCATCCGCCTGAATGGTATGAATATATCCTCAGATTTTTCCGGTGAAAAACCTGCCCCGTTGTCTTTTATATATAATACTCTGCCTTCTCTGTTCACTGTCCCGATCTCAATCTCCGGGTTTTCTACCTTTCCCGTATATTTCCAGGCATTGCTTATCATATTTTCAAGTGCAATTGAGATCAGTTTTTTATCGGCGAAATTTGTTATACCCGGCTCGACACTCACCCTGACTTTCCTTGTCGGTTCGGATTCTTTCAGGTTATTGACAATCTGATTTGAGATCTCGTCCAGTGAGATCTTTTCAGGCTTAAGCTCTGACCGTCCGAGACGTGACAGTGTTAAAAATCCGTCTATCATCCCGTCCATCTTTTCGGTTGCGAAAAGTATCCTTTTTACATATTCTGCGTTCTCTTCGCTCGTTTTGGAATCTTCGAGGAGGAGTTCTGCATAGCGTGATATGTTTCTTACCGGTGCCCTTAAGTCGTGTGATACTGAGTAGGTGAAGGCGTCAAGTTCGCGGTTCTTCTCTTCAAGTTCCTTCTCCATCCTGTGCCGGTAGATTGCTATGTCAATGCCGAGGTTTAGGCTTTCAGGTGAGAAGGGCTTTAGTATGTAGCCAAACGGTGCTGTTCTTTTTACCCGTTCGAGAGTGTCGCGGTCTGAGTCTGCGGTTATGTATATCACCGGAATTTCATACCGGGATAATATTGCTTCGGCAGCCTCTATGCCGTCCATCTCACCGTCAAGGTGTATATCCATCATTATGAGGTCAGGATATGAGCCTTCAAGATGTTTTATGGCATCTTCTCCTGATTTAACCCTGCCGGTTATGGTATAACCCATTGACTGCAGGGTTTTTTCGAGAGGCAGAGCCACCACGTCTTCGTCTTCTACAAGTAATAGTGAGATATTTTCCATTTTTACACCCGTATTTCTGATATTCCCCTGACTGTCGCTGTATGGTATTTATTTATCTTTATTATAGTCTATTGTCTGATTAGATAATAATTGTGGTCTTTGATATGTAAATCTGTCAGGCATATGTCTGTATCGGTCTGATTCGGCGATTGTCTTATTGATGCGGCGGGTCTTTCTTCTCTCCTGAAATAAGCCTGTTATGGTCTGTTTTTTCTGGCACCTTCGCGCCTTTTTTCCAGTTTTTTCGGGGCGGTATTTTCTTCTCAGAAAATGCCTGAAAATGTAAGGTTAAGAATATATATCGCTAAGATTTTTTCCAAAGATTTTCTTTTACTTTCACTCCACGCGGCTAAAGTTCATATACTGCCTGATTAAATCTCAATATAGAAGAGATGACCGGAACAGAAGATATCTGTTTCATGCAGGCCGGATGAGTTTATATGCCCGTTCACTATTAAGTGACACTTCCTTTTGATCAGGATTTATATCCCGGACATTTTCAGGGCTTTTTGAATCAGAGTCTGCCTTTATATCAGGCAGTTGTCCGGGGGATGGTCAGTTTCTGTGTAGCTCTGGCTATGCGGTTCTGATCTCTCTTTGAAATAGTTGCGGCTTTTTTGCCGCAGGAGTTTATCAGATGAGTTCAGAAGTATTTCAGCTAAATATCGGTGCAGTGGATGAATATGTTATATGTCGGCGGGGGTCTGTCAGTGCAGTCTTCTTCAGGGGCGGTTTTTTCAGATATCAGGGGGTGTGACGGCGATGGCGGCAGATAAAGGCAGTACTGTTGAGCTGAACGGGGGTAAGTATCCGCTCTTTTTAATCCCGCAGGTGGTTAAGGGTGAAGTTGATAAGCATAAGGATAAGCTCAGGGGTCTGCATATCAGGAGAACCGGTGGGCATAGTTTCCGTGTTATGACGACTGTTGTCTCGGACGGGGAGGAGAGGGATGAGTGAGGGGATGATCTATACCGGAATTTACGGCGAGGTTGTGGTATCTCTTGGTGATTTTCTCTATTTTATCACCGGACGGGATGCGAAGAGGATAATGTTTAGTTCGGGGACCGGAAATCTGTATAGTCTCAGGGCTGAGTGTATCCATCCGGGTGTTCTTGACGGCAGTTCGCTGCCTTTGGGGAAGGTTGAGCTTTGCGGGACTGCAAGGCCGAATCCTTCGGGGCGGGCTGTTATAATTCATATTGATGATGAGATTTTCCTTCTGCCGCTTAAGACTTTCTGTGATGTCTGTAAGGGTGAGGTAATCTCTGCCGGAATTTTCCCTGCTATGACTGTATCGGGGGTTGTGCATTGAACTGTGATGAGGCGCTTGATGCCGGCCGTGAGATTAAGAGGGCGGTATCTCTGCTTTTCCCGCCGGGTGATGTCGTTGAGGTGAGGGCACTCTCAGATTTTAAGACTTACAGCGGGTATTTTAAGAATTTTGACAGGCTTGCAGCGGAGGCTCTGGCTCTTGAGTCGGCCGGTGTAAACGGCATCTACGTGACTCTTAATAAGGTGAACCCTGTCCTCTTTTCAAGGAGGGCTGACAGGGTCAAGGCTCTCTCAAAGAAGGATGCGACAACGTCGGACGCTGATATTGTCCGCCGGAATTTTCTTCCGGTGGATATCGATCCCATCCGTCCGTCCGGTCTTTCGTCTTCTGATGATGAGCATGATTATGCTCTTTTAATGGCCGGAAGGGTTGCTGATTTCCTGGCCGGGCTTGGTTTTTCAGAGCCTGTCGTTGCTGATTCCGGAAACGGTGCACACCTGCTGTACAGGATTTCACTGCCAAATGACGGTGATTCCGGACTTCTGGTTAAGCACTGTCTTGAGGTGCTTGATGCTCTCTTTTCTGACGGCCGGGCGGCTGTTGATAAGGGGAATTATAATGCCTCAAGAATCTGGAAGCTGTACGGGACTACTGCCTGCAAGGGGGATGATACTTCTGACCGGCCGCACAGGAGGTCGGGGATTATTTCTGCTCCGGATAATCTGACTGCTGTCTCAAAGGCTAATCTTGTGAAGCTCTCGGAGTTTATTCCGGGGAGGAATAAGAAAGATATTCCTCCTCCTGCGGTGAAGGGTTCTTCCGGTTTTGACCTGTCAGGCTGGCTTGGCTCTCATGGTATCTCTGTTAAGTCGGAGAAGTCGTGGCAGGGCGGGACTTTGTTTGTACTTGATGAATGTCCGTTCTCGTCTGCACATAAGGATGGTGCTTTTGCGGTTCAGTTTGCAAACGGTGCTGTTTTTGCCGGCTGTCATCATAATTCCTGCGGGGCTGGTGAGCAGAGGTGGAGTGAGCTTAGGGCGATGTATGAGAAGGGTGTTAAGCCTGAGAAGAGGGCTGTTAAAAGTGATCTCCGGGCTGCCGGAGTTCCTGCTGACTCTGATCTGCATGCAGCTGCCCTTGAGGTTTTAAGGAATGGCAATCCGCTGAAGTTTATGCTTGATACTTTTTCTAAGTATCATATTGGTGACCGTATTGTTGCGGAGTGCATGGTTATGTCGGTTGCCTCGCAGTCGGTTGATAATACGATGGGGTTGCATGTCTCGGTGTCGGGTAATTCGGGTAAGGGTAAGACTCATGCCTGTAAGAGTATGCTTAAGCTGATTCCGGATGGGTTTAAACTGTCGGGGAGTGTCAGTGATAAGGCGTTGTATTATAATCCGGAACTTAGGGCCGGGACTGTATTCTGGTTTGATGATACTGCACTGTCTGAGGATTTTCAGGAGGTTTTGAAGAATGCGACCTCAAATTTTGATGCTAAGATTGAGCATATGACCCTGACGGCTGAGAGGAAGCTTAAGGTCTGCACTATTCCTGAGCGGTGTGTATGGTGGCTCTCTAAGGTTGATGATGCCGGTGATGATCAGGTGTTAAACCGGATGCTTACTGTCTGGATTGATGATTCGGCTGAGCAGGACGGGAAGGTTCTGGAGTATCTGAGGGATGTCCAGTCCATGTTTAAGTCGCAGGTCTCGGATTTAAGGGATGTTTTTATCTGCCGGGAAATGTGGCGGATTTTAAAGGAGAGGCTCGTTTATGTGAGGATTCCTTATTCCGGGAGGATCAGGTTTCTGGGGTTTTCCAACCGGAGGAATCCTTCGGTGCTCTTTGATCTTATTAAATGTCATGCTCTGCTCTTTTCGATGCAGAGAACTGAGGTTGAGGATGCTTTGGGGGTTAAGTCGATTGAGGCTGATCTCTCTGATTTCTATGCTGCTCTTGATGTTTACAAAAAGATTGAGGGTGATTCGGGTGCCCTTACCTCTAATCTTTCCAAGAATGAGGCCCGGATGCTCTCATTTTTTGAGACTATGGAGTGGGATTATGCCACTATTAAGATGCTTCAGGATTCGCTTGATCTCTCTTATCATCAGGTGAGGAGGGTATTTCATGGTTATTCTGCGAGGGGTGTTAAGTATCCGGGGCTTTTATTTAAGTGTCCGGCGGTCTCGTATGTGGATACTGTTGTTCCGGAGGATACTCCGGCCGGGACTCTGAGGAAGAAGGAGCAGAGGTTTCTCTTTAATTATGAGGTGTACCGGGGGTGGATTAATTCGTGTTCGGTTGTTCTTGATGATGATGATGATTCGGGGCCGGGTGACGGTGATCTGCCGGGATGTACGGCCGGTGAGGTTTTTGGGTCTCTGGCAGATGATAATGTGGATGATCCGGCAGGTGGTGATGTTGCAGCACTGCACGGTGAAAACACGGTTGGGGTGCAAAATCCAAATCCTGATGATTGCGGGCTTTTTATGAATCGGAGTGGTGCTGATGCTCTTTCAGATGGCAAAAATACCATTTTGCACTCATCTTCCGGGGCACAGCATGGTTGTCTCTCTGATATTTCCGGTTATGAATGCTGCATTTCTGAAATGAGTGCAACTACTGATCATAGTACTATCTATTCACGCTTGTTTGACTATAGGGGGAATTTAAGAGGAGAACTAAGTTGCACTCCGGGGGTGTATGAGGGTGTCATGTTGCAAAATGGGTATGCTGATCTCTCATTTAATAATGGGGCCGGACCTTATGTTATGCCGGTTAATATTGCCGGCTGTTCTTCTGATCCGGGGTATATCTCCGGCAGAGGTGGCGGGGCTGTATGCTGTGATGCTTTTGTTTCTGCTTCTCTGACGGGGCATAGTTCCGGGGGTGATTCCGGCAGGGCTTCTTCTCCGGATGAGGAGTATAACAGGTTCAGGTTTAATAGTTCTGTGCAGGATAAAAACCCTGTAATGCCTCTTCCGGGTCTGTTTAAGGCCGGAAATTTCACAAGGGTGTATAAGGATCTTGGAGCCTGTCATATCTGCGGGAAAGGTAAGGTGAGGTTTAGGTGTGAGGATTTACGGGTTAATATCTGTGACTCCTGTATGGTGAAGATTATGAAGGGTGAGGGGTGGTACAGGGGGAGATGACTTTTCGGGACATATGGTGATACAGGAAAGGACAGGAGGTCTTTGATTTTTGCTGAAAAGAGGGAAAAAATGGGATCTTTTATGCACTGATCTCTATTTCTCCGGCTGCAGCCGGACGGCAGCATATTTTGTCATTGTGGAAGTCTTTTCATAATTTCATCAATTTTGCGGGAAATTTCCGGTGTGAAATATGCTTCTCTGCACTGGTTGCATATATATGCAGGGATCTCTTTGATTACAATTATTTTTTCGCCTGACTCAGCGATAAATTCTGTCTTTTTCGTATTCTAATTTTCCTTTACAATAACTGCACCTGTCAGGAATCATTATTTTTTTCTCCTTACTTTTGGATTAATCCAGTGTAACTCATCAGGGTGGTAAACTGTAATTATCCTTATCTTCACATATGCCTGTAACTAAATGGTATGGGCGATATCTGTAATAGTAGTGATGACTGATCATTCATAATGACCAGTTCCCTTTTCAGTTGATTCAGGCCAGGAGAATTCCTACTTACGCATCACTGTAAAATCCTACTGTGTCGATAATAGTGAACTGTCCTGACTGTATGTTATTATGCTATAATAATTTCAGAAATTCTTCTCTTGTAAGCCCTGCCTGTTTGATAATGCTGATTATTGTTCCCTTTGCAATTTCCTGATGATTTGGAATCGTGAGCCTCCGATGTGGTTCTTTCCCCTGTCTGAGGATAATGTGGCTGCCGGTCTGATGGTCAATATCATACCCAAGTTTATTGAGCGCTTTTATTGCTTCAAATGATGATATTACGGGTAATTTTGACATGAGTCAGGCATATATTTCCACTGTCTCTTCAAATATGGAAGGTGGAATCGGTTCATTATGTTTTTTTAAGCTTTCTAAGTATCCTTTGGCAGCATCTTTTATATTTTCAAGGGCTTCATTTCTGGTTTTTCCCTGAGATATGCATCCCGGAAGCGAAGGACATTCGGCAATAAAGATTCCATCTTCATCCTGTTCTATAATGACTCTGAATTTCATATGACTTCAGTGATATAATATTTAGGTTCTTTTAATATTATATATTGGTTTAGGTGCTCTGGCACATTCTGATTTTTCAGTGATATGATGTCTGAAACAGACAATGTCAGTTTAGATCAGCTGAAAAACTAATCTATGCTTAAAAATGAGCGGCCATCACTACTTTTTCAGATAGTGCCGGATCTGAAACAGCCTGTTGCAGAAACTCCCGGCTTTAAATGTAACCTAAGTTTGACAGTTCATGTATTTCCAACCATTTGTGACAATAAAGAATTTGACAGTTACATACTTTTGCAGAATAATCTCTCAAAATATCCTTAATTTGAGCTTAGATTTAATATGACATGAACATTCTAAAAATAAAACTCCCATTTTACCCTTAAATTTGGTTAACTGTCAAATACAATTCCGGCTTTTTTGGATATTTTGGGGATGTAAAATAGATTTTTGAACGAGTGTCAAACTTGGGCTGAAAAGAGGAAAAAAGATAAGATCTTCTGACATTCCGCAGGTTGATCCAAATTTGCCAATATTCAATACATTTTTCTGTAACCGTGTGATTTTTACCCAACAAATGAAATTTATGTATTAATAAGTCACACCATGGTTAAACTTATAGAATATTATTTGCTATTTTAGTCTAAGTGCGGATTGTAAGATCTTTTATGCACTGATCTCTATTTCTCCGGCTGCAACCGGACGGCAGCAGATTTTGTCATTGTGGAAGTCTTCCATAATTTCATCAATTTTGCGGGAAATTTCCGGTGTGAAATATGCTTCTCCGCACTGGTTACATATATATGCAGGGATCTCTTTGATTACAATTATTTTTTCGCCCACTCTTGCGATAAATTCTGTCTTTCCGTATTCTAATTTTCCTTTACAATGACTGCACCTGTCAGGAATCATTATTTTTTCTCCTTATTTTTGGGTTAATCCAGTGTAACTCATCAGGGAGGTAAACTGTAATTATCCTTAAATGGTCTTCACATATGCCTGTAACTAAATGGTATGGCTGGTCGTATATATATCCTAACATGAGAACTGATGGGCAGGGTTCATCATCAGGGTATTCTTCAATTATCTCACCTTTCATTAATAATTTAATTATGCCGGCGGTAGAAACTCTCCTTTCAAACATCCTTGTTCTTGCATGATTTGAAATAATGAATGAGTCCTCTGTTAGAAATCTGTTTATTTTTGAAGAGTAATCCGGCATCCCATCTCCTTTATTATACTATATTGTATTGAATATGTGATAAAATCTGTCATTATCAAAATTTTTGTTTCCCGTTTTCCGGACTATTGGTATCTCTGACAGACTCATTTTATTAAAGATGATTTGAGAGCTATAATTTTGTGGTGATGTATGTATTTCGATCATTTATCCGGTTAAAACCCCGTATGTCTTCTTCCGGGTCTGTTTAAGTCCGGAGATTTCTCAGGGGTTTATAAGGATCCTGGTGCCTGTCATATCTGCGGGAAGAGACAGGTGAGGTTTTCTGTGTGAGGAGTTTCGGGTTAATGTCTGTGATTCCTGTCTGGTGAGGATTATGAAGGATAAGGGATGGTACAGGGGGAGATGAATTCCGGCTTAAATTTTGTGTTTATAATAGTCACTCATGATCAATGGCTCACAGATGATGGATGAAAAATAGAAGTTTTTCATAGGATTTTTAGGAATTGTTCCTTTGTAAGCCCGGCCTGTCTGAGAATACTCTTTAATGTTCCCTTTGCGATTTCCCTGTGGTTAGGTATGGTGAGCCTTCTGTATGGTTCTTTATCCTATCTCAGGATAATATGGCTGTCGGTCTGATGGTCTATATTATACGATAATAAATTTCTGATGCAGACATTATTGCCGGAAATCTGAGCGGGTGGAGGAGAATAAGCCGGTATTGGGAAGTAAGATTGCCCGGAAATTAAGGGCTAAACTATGGGATAAATGACTTGGAAGCTATAAGTCGCCGCATATATATTCATACAATCTGAGGAAGAACCAAAATTAATCCTGCGGATGAAAAGAATTATTTTATGATAACGTCAGATATTTACTATATCAGGAGGAATGATTGTAGCTGCTGCAATCATAAGTCCGGGTGTCCTGAGATGGGTACGTTAACATCCTGACTATTAAGGTTTAGTTAATAGTGCGGGTGTAAAAACTGAACAGATTCTTTTATGGGGGAAGGCAGGAAAAAACCCAACTTTCAGGCAGACAGAGGAAACGGCAAAATAAGTGGTCTCCCGTCAGGTCTTATTTTTTGCCTGTTCCTAAGCGAAAACTGCAATAAAGAGTATTGGATTTGAAGAAATATGACTGATAAGGAAGATAAAATAGTATCCCCGGGTTTATACTCAGAGATTAATAATTGTGCTCTGTTGGATGATTTAAGGGATTTAATTATTGATGCAAAACAATCTGCTTATTCAGTTGTTAATGCCACCCAGACTTTACTTTACTGGAAGATAGGCAGACGAATAAATAACGATATTCTTTCAAACGAACGTAATATGGCCGGCAGGTAATTTATGAACTCTCTCTTCCTCTGAGTGCTGAATTTGGCAGGGGTTTTTCGATGGGGAATTTAAGGAGAATGATACAATTTTCAGAGGTATTTCCGGATGAAGAAATTGTCGCATCACTGATGCGACAATTGAGCTGGACTCATTTTACAGTGTTAATTCCGATAAAAAATGATATTCAGCGGGATTTTTATTCTCAGATGTGCCGTATTGAAAACTGGTCTGTCCGCACACTCAGAAAAAAAATTGATTCTATGCTCTTTGAAAGAACTGCAATATCAAAAAAGCCTGATGAACTGATTAAGCAGGAATTAGAAGCGTTAAAAGAGAAGGATGAGATAAAACCCTGTCTTGTATTAAAAGATCCTTATCTTTTAGATTTCCTTGATCTAAGTGATACATATAGTGAGAGTGACCTCGAACAATCAATTCTACGTGAAATAGAACATTTTGTACTTGAGCTTGGTTCCGGGTTCACATTTATTGAACGGCAAAAGAGGATGATCATAGATGGAGAGGATCATTATCTGGATTTATTATTCTACCACAGAAGACTGAAGCGTTTAGTTGCAATAGAGTTGAAGATTGGGAAATTCAAAGCAGGATATAAAGGTCAGCCTGAATTATATCTCCGCTGGCTGGAAAAGTATGAGATGATTGATGGTGAAAAAACACCGCTTGGAATAATTCTCTGCTCAGAGGGTAAAAAAGAATCAATTGAACTTTTAGAACTGAATAAATCAGGTATTCATGTTGCAGAGTACCTGACGGAATTACTTCCACCAGATATATTAAAACAAAAGCTTGATAGTGCAATAGCGAATGCAAAAAACAAATCGTTGCTTAAATCGCACCTGGGCCTGAAAGGAAGATGAAATCACAGTAATTAGGAGTTTTTAGAAGATAAACTGTTTTGCATCCGGATAATGCCGGCACTTATTATAGTCATCCGCAGAGTTCTTAAAAAGGTAATTTTGGCATAAATCAGGCTGTTATCTCTACGGTTTCTTCGTAGATTGATGGCGGAATTGGCTCGTTATTCTTCTTTAAGCTTTCTAAGTATCCTTTGGCGGCGTCTTTAATATTTTCGAGCGCTTCAGTTCTGGTTTTGCCTATGAGATATGCATCCCGGAAGTGACGGACATTTTGGCTACAAAGATTTTAATCTTCGTCTTCTTCTATGATAATTCTGAATTTCATTATATCTCTGATACTCCTTTTTCATTTTCAGGTCGTTTGTGATTTAGAGTATGTTTTTCCGGTATGTGTAATCAAACACATTTTCTGTTGTAAATGTATTATTATGACTTATATGATAATAATTTTCTGATGCAGACATTATCGCCGGAAGTCTGAGCGGGTGGAGGAGAATAAGCCGTTATTGGCTTTATTTGGGTCTTAAAAAAATGAGGTTATTTCGGGACTTCTCTGTATTATACATGAATTGTCCCGGAAAAAACTACTCTAAGGCCTTTCTGCATAAAATCTCAATGTCGTTTATGTCAAGGAGGATTATGTTTTCAGCCTCTTTTTCTCTCCCGGAAATTTCGGTCTGTTCTGATGTTTCCCATGTCCCATTATTAAATGACCGGGCAACGATACAGAAATATTCTGTCCGGTTATCTCTGTTCCATGATACTTTCTGCGATTTCTCTTTTAGTTTCCGGATGAGAACATCTGCTTTTACATTGTCCTGCCATTTGTATTCACAGAAGAGGATTTTATTTTCAGTCTCTGAGTAATAGATCCCGTCAATCTCTTCGCCTTTGTGCCACCAGCTGCCCCATCCGGTGAAGAAGAAAGGCAGGACATCTCTGCCGTTTACTGAGAGGAAAATATCTTCTGCTATCTCTTCAAAACGGAGTCCTGTGTAATCGCTGAGATATGGCATGACCTGTTTTTTAACCGCAGCATCGCCTAAATCACGTTCGATCAGCATAACATTTGGGTATGCAAACCGAAACCAGAATAAGAATAGGTTATCTTTGATGTAGTAAAGTCCTCTGTGACTCCTTTTAGAGACTGTTGCCGGAACTTTTCTTGTTACGAGGTCAAGGTCGATTAGTGTTGAGAGGTATTTGTTTACAATTCCTTTTGAAAGTCCGGTGTCATTGGTGATCAGACCCTGTGAGTGATTTCCGTTTGAGATCGAGAGGAGTATTGAGAAGTAATATCTTGGTTCGCTGAGTTCATTTCTGAGTACGAATTCAATATCCCTTAAGAGGTAGGAGTCCTTTCTGAAGATATTATCTGTTATGCTCTTCTCTATACTCTGACTGATGTTAAGACCGGTGATGTAAGCCGGAATTCCGCCATATACTGAGAAATAATTTATGGATTTTTTTATGTCTTTGATATAATCGTATATGTGGATGAAATGGAGTGGTCTGAGCAGGATCTGTCCTGTTCTTCTCCCGTAAAGGGGACTGCTGTATTCCATGACCATTGATTCCATCATTCTTATTGATGACCCACAGAGTATCAGGAATATTTTTGTGTATTTAAGTTTTAGGTCCCAGAATGACTGCAGGATGGAGGGCAGTGCATTATCTTCCTTTACGAGGTAGGGGAATTCGTCTATGGCAATTATTATTCTTTCATCAGATTTTTGGTACAGGTATTCAAAGAAGGAGTCCCAGTCTGAGAATCCTGTTTTTCTGAGGAAGTCATCGTTGAAGTAGTCTGCAACTTCTTCTGAAAACCGTCTCAGCTGAAGTTCTTTGGCTTCTTCCCTTGCAAGCAGGCGGAGGCCTTTTTTTTTGTTGAGGAATCTGTCGATAAGTTCGGATTTTCCAACTCTTCTTCGCCCGTAGATGACGATGAATTCCGGACTTTTGCCCTTCCATCTGCTGTTTAAGGATGACATTTCAGACTGTCTGCCAAGGAAAGGTGGTTTTGCCATGTGTGTACTTTAAAGTTTTATACTTTAAAGTTTTTTCTCTGGCTCTGGTGGACTTTCCAGGGGTGGATCGCCGGTGTCCTGAACTATTTGTAATCTGAAGTTTTAAACTCTGAAGTTTTTTTTGATGTTAGAACCGGAAAGATAACAGGAAAGGGCCGGATGGTTATTTTTCAGAGTATCCGGGATAAGTCTTAAGTCCGGAAGATAAGGCTGCACTTCCTTTTATATGATGAGATAATTTCAGATAAGGCATCATGATGAGACTGATACGACTCTTTCATCTGGTTATGCAGGTTAAAAAAGTCACCCATGAGCCTGAGGGTTCACAGATGATGAATGAAACAGTTATTGTTTCATAGGAGACTGGCAGAGGAATGACTTTTTAAAGAAGCAATACCAGAATTAGAAGAAGCTATAGAACTTCATCTGAAATCTCCTGCAGAAGAGGGTATCCCATTAAGGCCTGCAAAAGGGATGACTGAAACTTTTGCTGCAGTAAATGTATGAGTGCTAAAATTCCTGTATTGTCAGGAGATCAGGTCATTAAAGCCTTTTTTAATGCCGGATATTACATTCACGATCAGATAGGGCGTCATATTCATCTCCGGCAGCAATATGTTCTGATGGTCAGAGTCTTTTTTATTCATCTCTTCAAAAGATGATATTTGAGTATTTACTTCAGCAGACCACAGGCCAATTGTTCTGAATTGTGAAGGGAACTGTTGCAACCTTTTTGTTGCCGACCTGGGCCTTTGTGCAGAATTTTTATTCCGGTTGTAAACCCTGCCGGAAGTGGGCCTGTTTTGGAGATTGCCGGTGTTTCTCCGGACTGAACGGCTGAGGGCATCTTGAAGTTTATGATGTATGCCGGGGCAGTGCCGGCTGTGATGAGGGGTATGAGGAGGATTGCTGAGGTTATCTGCATCTTTTTCATCGTTTTTATTGATTCTCCTGATTTTCCCGTTTTATTTTCAATCGTCTTTTGGTTGTTTATCATGTGCTGATTTTTACCTGTCTGTTGATTATTTTCCATCTGCTGAGGTTTGGGAATACTCCGGTTGTTATTCATATGCTGGTTAATGACATCCATCTGGCTATATAATTTGTCCACACCACAGAGCACGAAGAAGATTAAACCGGCGGTAATATTTATGAAAAAGACTATAACAGGAACATTTGAGAAGACACAGGGGAACCTGACAGGCTACCCTTTAATTTTTTGAGGGGTAATATGACAGAATATGAAATGTCTGAAAAAGCTGAAAAATACCTGGCAAAAAACAGATCAATTAAAGAACTGATTCTAAAAAAGCTTAAGTACTGTTTAGAGGAGCACCTGTTCGATGTCCTTGGAGAATGTGATAAACACGAACTAAAAGGAAATCTAAATGGGTTATGGCGTTTAAAAGTGCCACATAAAAGAGTCGTTGTATATGAACCTGTAGGGGTCCGGCCATATAGGCACGCAAAAATATATTTTATTAAATCAGAAGAAGATTACCATAACTGGTTAAATTCTGCTTAATCCTTTAACATTTTCTCGACTTGTGTTCTTGTGTAAAATTTACCTTTTCTGATCTCGTTTATTTCCTGTAAAGCTTCACTCTTATTGTCTGTTGATTGTAATGTGTATTCCGATTCATTTGAACGCCAGTTCCGTTCTATGACTTTACTGATGGATTCACCACCTTTTCTTTGTGCGATAATTTCTTTGTACAGTTTATCTGTTATCTCTATGGTCTGCATGTACATCTTATCTATTCTCTGAAATAAAATATATTTTGGGGTCAGTGCAAATCACAGGGCGATGCTCTGAATTGTGAAGGGAACTGTTGCGACCTTTTTGTTGCCGACCTGGGCCTTGGTGCAGAATTTCTGTTCCGGTTGTAAAACCTGCCGGAAGTGTGCCTGTTTTGGAGATTATCTGTGTTTCTCCGGAATGGACGGCTGAGGGCATCTTGAAGTTTAAAGTATCACTCAAATTCAGTTCTTTGAATTCCCGACTGTCTTATAATTGATTGCAGTGTTCCTGTATGTATCTCATCATGGTTTGGGACCGGAACTGTAATTGTTGAACCGGGAATCTGTTTTTGCATTATTATGTGGCTGCCCTTTTGCCTGACCTCTGAAAAGCCATGCTGAGAAAGTATTTTGCAGACTTATTTTCCTGATAAGATACGAAGTTTAGCCAAGGGCTACATCCACCCGTGTGATATAAATTTCTCCATGGAAACGTGACTGGATCTCCTGAGGTGAGGCTGTTTCAAAGAAAAGTTCGAGAGCTTCCTGAAGATTTTTGTGTGCTTCTTCTACTGTTTCACCCTGGCTTGCTATGTCATATTCAGGGCAGAATGAGACATAACCTGTGCCTTCCCTCTCAATAATGGCTGTAAGCTGTTTCTGCATAATTCAGTCTCTCCTGACTTTCTATAACTATATTATCTTCCTTTGGTATCATATAAATTACTGAGTGTTCCGGGAATGCCCTGAAATGATCGTGAAAACAGAGAATTTAATAAATATCCGGCATCAATACGTTCTGATGGTCAAATCCTCCTATGAAAAACTTTGATTTTTCATCCGCCATCTGTGAACCCGCAGGCTCATGTGTGACTTTATTTATTGATTTCTTCAAAAGATGATATAGGGGGTATTTACTCTGGTTACAGTTGGTTGTTCGTTTTTTGTTTTTAATTTTAGTTTTTTGTTTTTATCCGGAATGTTGCTATACTAAGTGCCAGGGCGAATATCCAGAGCGGTATGGGTGTGCCCTTTGGATCGGCTGTGGTTGCAGTGGTTCCGGCGGCGGGAATGTTTTCAGGTGTTGTTGTGCTCTCTGTGACTGTTGCTGTTGTTGCCGTTGGAGGTGCTGCTGTGCTCTCAGTGACTGCTGCTGTTGTTGCCGTTGGAGGTGCTGCTGTTTCTGTCGATGCAGGGGTTATTTTGCTTTTGATGACTGTGAAGGACTTTTGTAGTGTTGATGATGATCCGTATGAATATTCTGAGTTTTTCAGTATGGTTACTGTATATTCTCCGGCACTCCATCCTGTGGTATCAACTTCAGCGGACCACAGGCCGTTGTTCTGAATTGTGAAGGGAACTGTTGCGACCTTTTTGTTGCCTGTCTGGATCTTGGTGTAGAATTCCATTCCGGTTGTAAACCCTGCCGGAAGTGTGCCTGTTCCGGAGATTACCAGTGTTTCTCCGGACTGAACAGTTGATGGCATATCGAAGTTTATGATGTATGCCGAGGCAGGGCCGGCTGTGATGAGGATGGTTATGACGGTTATGAAGAGTAATGCCGTGATTTTAGGGATTTTAGGGATTTTAGGGATTTTTGGGATTTTAGGGATTTTAGGGATTTTTGGGATTGCCGGGATTGTTTCTGTTATGTGCCGGTTTTTGCTCTGATGCTCTTTTATGTCCGGAGTTTTGTTTCTGCTATTTTTCCGGTTCTGGTTTATATCCTGAGTTTTAATCATATGTTGATTGATGATCCCGTTTGGTTATATACTTTATCCGGCTTTCAGGTGGTCCGGGCAATTCAGCTGTCGTTGGCATTCCTGCACGATACACAACCTGCATGGGTATTGCAGAATTTCTTACGGCCGGATCTCCGGTACAGCAGCCGGGTAATATTTCCGTTTTCACCTCATTTTGTATCATCAAAATAATTATTAACTACACGCAGCTATATATTGCAAATATGACAAAAACAGTGAGCCTCTCAGATGAGGCATACGAACGAATGAAGCACTGGAAGAAAGAAAATGAAAGTTTCTCAAGTGTGGTTATGAGGTATTTGCCGGATACAAGACCATTTAAAGAAGTGCTAAAGGAGTATGAAAAGGATAGAAAAGGCCTGACTGATGAAGAAGCTGATCAAATGTTAAAGGATATAGAATGATTATTTTAGACTCGACTATTCTAATAGATTTGATCAGAAGTCAAAACAGCACTAAATATAAAAAAGCAGTAGCATTTTTAGAGGAAATTGAAGAGAATGGAAATGATAAAGTATTTATAACCTTTGTGAGTGTCCTTGAACTAAAAAAAGGCGCTTATAAATCATCAAATGCAGCAAAAGCAAAAGAAAGTGTTGATAAAGTGCTTAAGATGCTCTCCGTCATTGAATTTGAAGATGCTTACTATGATGCTTACGGTGAAATATCAGCAGAATTAGAGAAAAACGGAACGCCAATCGGAAAATTTGATGAACTGATTGCAGCAATTGCCATATATAACAAATCAAAGCTTGTCACCAATAACGCAAAGGATTTTTCAAGAATACCAGGTCTTGAAATCATCAGCCATTAACCATTTTTTCATTTCATCCTCAGGCTCTTATGTATAGTTTCATAATTTCAATTTTAAATTAGTCCGTTGTGCTGAACCGGGTAATTATCTCTGGATTTCTTTTGGTACATCCTTTCAGTTCCGGATATTTTTACTCTCGGTCTCCTCCCGGAATTACTCTTTTATATGACTCATCAACGCTGATGGTTGCAGTAACTGTTTTGGTATCGTCTTTATTCTTTTTGATTATAAGCCCTGCTTCAATCCATTCCGGGATTTCGAGCTTTTTTTCAACTTCTTTTAAGGAGGCACTGCCTGTAAGGCACTCTTCATTGAATGGGATATAGAACTTATAACTGCCTCTCGTCGTAATCAGGAGCGCGAACGGGTGGCGCTTCATGTCTTTATGGGGTATTTCGCCCTTGCGATAGAATGTTACGTAGAGTTTCTTCTCTTCAATTCCGGAAGAATCAGTGGTGACCATCTCGGCGGTTACATATGTTATTTCGTCTTTTTCAGAGGTTTTTTTGAATTTTTCGATTTCTTCGATCTCTTTTTTTAGATCTTCAATAGCCTGGTTATTACTGTTATTGTCATTGAAAAAATCAATATAGGTTTTTAAAAAATCCATGTTGGTCTTGTGAAAATGCTCGGCTGCTGCTTCCCAGTATGTTATGAGATAATCTATTTTTCCACTGAGGGAATCTGAATATAATTTATTGTATTTAAGCCTCTGAAGTGTACTGTTTTTAATTCTGATTGTGGTGTATCCGCTTAAGTCTGAACTGTCTTTTCCTGCCATAGTTGTACTGTATGTATTCTTTCGATTGGATATTAATCTTGCTAATAAACATAAGTCAGCATTTGAACATTTTTTGGAGTATTATTTATATATTTTGAAATACAATTGAAATTATTGGTAAAATAATCATCTGACTCTAATATGGTTGATGAATTTTATAATATTAATAGTGGAATTCAAAATATAAAATTCTAAATAGGTTTGACACATTAACTATATTTGTCACATTGGCTATATTATACACTTAAACTATATTTTAAACATTAGCTATATTTGTTGTATTAGGCACATAATTTATATATGATCGCCTCCTATGAAGTAGTATAGAAACTACAGGGAGAAGATCAAATATGTCAGAAATTACAAACCGGAATTTTGGCAGAGAGGGTTTAAACAGCGATATGGGAAGAAAATCTTTCCCTGAAAGAGGAATGCCGGGGTCTTCCCGGAGACCGGAAGTACCTGAAAGAGATTATTCTGAACGGAAAAATCTTCACAGGCACCGGGAGAGAAGGGAAGAATTTGTTGATGAGTTTGTACGGGAGGTCATAAAGGACTGCCGGACTCCAGAGGAAGAGTTGGTCGAAGTCCTTCGTGCCAGGGGATTTTTAATTGATGAATTGGACGGTGAGTATTACCTGAGTGACAACTCCTGCCTGAGAAATCCCGGTGCACACTGCTCTAATGATGACCTTGACCAGGTGGTCCTTTCAGGTTTCCTTGAGGGTAACGGTCTTGGCACTCTTGATGTTATTGATGACCGGAGACCTGGTGGTGTGGTAAATCCGGCTCGTGGCCGTTATAGCCGGAATTTTTGTCCGGGGCCAAATGACCGTGCAAAATACCGGCTGAATATTGTGCATGACCCAAAGTTCAGGCACTTAACAGCGGCAGTGAATATTTTTCAGGGCCTTGAGGGATCGACTATTCAGTATTTCAGTCACAGCCAAAAGGCGAAAGAGGAGCATTTCTTTGGGCATGAGCACGGGATAAAAGTGCCGGTCTGTGTAATGGACTGCGCCATTGCACGTCTGTGTAAGGCTGTCTCGGCATGTGGGATTACGACTGAGATGGCCTGTGACGGTCATTTTGGTCAGAAGGACGCTGCCTGGATTAATTTTTATAGCCGTCAGGACCTTCAGTGGTTTAGGATTTTAAATGAGTGTGTTATACAGCCGCTGCTACATCCAAAGATAAGATTTGATTACGGGAAGCGTGGCCACCTTTCCGGGGATGTTAATGTTTATTTCTCCGGACGGAGTCCTGTTCCGGATTATATGGAAATCCAGAGGATTGCGGCATTTCTGTATGAGCACAGGGTCCTTTTAAGGCAGGTCAAGGGAAAGGTCTGTGAGGACCATAAGAGACTTGCTTTCTTCTCCATTGAACTGGATAATTTAGATAAGCCGTGTGATATTCCGGAGGAGAATATTGACCGGCTCCGTAAGAGGGCAGGAAGTCTTATAAGAGGTGGCCCGGAGCCGGACCGTTCTGCTGTTGGAAAATCTCTTTTGAGCCGGCCTGCTGCCGGAAGGACTGGCCGTGGTGTCTGTAGTGAAAAGAGCGACTGCATTGAAAATCCTAAGGTCTTTTTCAGGCGGTACAACAGGATTCTTGAGGACCTGGTGAGGATTTACAGTCCGTCCGGACGGGAGCAGGAGCTTGCTGAGTTTATCGTCCGGAAGTACGGGAGGGGGAGATGGGTGGTCTCATCCGATGAACTGTGCAATCTGTACATCAGGCCGAAAGGTTATGGTGAGGGTGATAAATCTTTAAAGAGATCTGTTGGTCTGGAGGGTTTTAAATCCGGGAGGTCTGAGTGCTTTAAGAGTTCAGCAGGTCCGGATGGTTTTAAAACTTCTAAGGGTTATCAGGCCTATGCGGACTGCGGGAGTGATGATAGTGATGAGGTCTACGCAGATTACGGCGGTCATGTGGACCGTTATGGCAATGATTCCTTTGAGATAGTGCCGGCGGTTGCCTTTGGGGAGATAGAGGCTTTTTGTAAGGGTGGCAGTGGTGATGTTAACTGTAAAAATTATGGCCGGAATGAGGTTGAGGGTTATCGCGGCTGTGATATTGATGAGGGCTGTGAGAGTTATGGCTGCCCGGAGGACCTGCCTTTATTAAATGTGCATCTTGACACTTTCCCGCATTATTATAAGGGCCATGAAGATGAGGCCGGTTTTATTGAAAAACTTTCAGGTTACCGGATTTCTTCTGAGTTCTCCGGGTCTTCCGGTTCTGCTGTGGTCTCCGGTTTGTCCGGTTTGAACAAGATCATCCCTGGTTTTAATGCCGGATTTGACGATAAGGCCGGGGTTGCGATGGTGCTTTACCTGATGAAGTACACTTCCCTGAAATTTAAGGCTGTGTTCACTGTGCAGGAGGAGCAGGCAGTAACTTATCCGGCGAAGTACGGGCGTGGGGGCGGTGGCGGTATTGATTATGCCATTTTGAAGAACCCGGAATTTTTTAAGAATTCTGCCTGTGTCCTGACAATTGACCGGCAGGGTGGCAGGGATATTATTGCTTCTTATGGTTTTGGCTCCGAAAGTTCGCCCAGGCTGAAGTTATGCAGTGATGAGTTTCTTGAAAAATTCATTGACGTTTCAAAGAAGGTTTATCACCCGATGGCGGTTGCAAAGGGAAGTATTGCCGATGCTTATAATATCCGTGCGGCTTTCCCTAACCTTGATGTGTTAAATGTCTCTGCCGGATATTACAATGAGCACCGGGAGAGTGAGTGGCTTGACTTAAATGACGTTTTTGGCGTGATGAGGGTTGTTGTTGGTTTTTTGAAAGATGAGAGTAAATCCCTAAGTTTATGATGAATGCAGAAAGCTTCAGCAAAAAGGCATATTTCAAACGGAGGATAGAATTAAATGAAATTCATAAATATTATTTGTTATAAAGATAACAGATCAATAGTGGAACAGTCTGATTTTTTTGTTAAACAGGATTATCCCGAAAACTTTGGATTTTATTCAAAAAGTTCTCATACGGGGCGTACAGTCATGCTTTCTGAATTCATAACTGTAATGGATAACGCACCCGGCTTTAATGATAAAGAAATTCTTAAAAAAATATTTGTTGAAGACAACTTACTTAAAAAAGAGAGTATTTCCGGGAGGAAAATATCTTTCTATTATTTAAAGCACCTTTATGGTCTGGACTCTGAAAATAAAAATTTTCAGGGACTTTTGAAGTACTGGAAGGAGAAATCACCTGATAATAAAATAATGGCACTCCTTTGTGCATTATCCCGTGATGAAGCATTAAGATTATCATCCGGGTATATACTGTCAGTTAAAGCCGGAGATTCTGCTGATAAATCCGGTTTAAAAGAAATAGTTGATAATTATTATCAGAACATTTACAGTGAAAAAGTCCGTGAGTCGATGGTCAGGAACCTGATGTCATCATGGACTCAGGCAGGGTATCTTGAAGGCAGGTCCAATAAAATAAGGATTATACCTGAAATATCTGTATATTCGTTTGCATATGCCTGCTATCTGGCATATCTTTCCGGATTTAGGGGAAAGAGAATATTTCATTCTCCCTGGGTTTTGGTATTATGCCTGAGTAACTTAGAGATTAAAGAATTTATCAAAGAGTCAAACAGAAAAGGTTTGATGTCAGTAAAAAAAGCCGGAAGTGTAGTTGAGATAACATTTCCGGAAGATTTGATTGGGGGTACTCAATGACTAAACTACAGAATCTGTCAAAAAAGTACAAAGATCACGTAGAACTTGAATGGCAAAGGAATATTTCCGGACCGGAAAAAGTCTGGTTCTGTATTTATGATCCAAATTCCGAGAGAAAAATCCGTGCAGGCATAAAGGAGTTTGAGATTTATACTATACAGTCCGGGCATAAATGGACTGAAATAGATTTAAGCCCGTTTTTTGAGGAATGGTTGTCTGCAAATGAATATCGGGAAGAGTATTTTTCCGAACCGGAATATCTGCTGGATGATTTAACTGAATTAAAGGAATTTCTGGTTGGAAAGATCAGGGAAAAAACTACTGATTCAGATGAGGACACAGTGATTGCTGTTCTTGGCATTGCATCAATGTTTGGAATATTAAGGGCAAGTCAGATTGTTGAGCTTATTATTGATAAAATTAAAATCTCAGGAAGGCTTTTGGTCTTTTTCCCAGGAGAACGGGATAAGAATAACTACAGATTACTAAAAGCCAGGGATGGGTGGAATTATCTTGCATATCCGATTGAAGCGGAGGAGGATTGATCATGGTAACAATAAAAAATAGTGAAGTATTTTTCAAAGATCCAACAACATATACAATACCTAATGATGGTGTCGCAAAGGTAGCACCATTAAGCAAAAGTGATAAAAACGACTGGATTGTAGCCAGATATGAACTTGAAAATTTTGTCTGTAAGGGTTCATATCATGAAGGGCTTAGAAGAATTCTCCAGTCATACCTTGACCATCTGGATAAGGCAAGTCAGCCTGCGGTCTGGGTAAGCGGCTTTTTTGGCTGCGGTAAATCACATCTTGTCAGGATTCTGGACTTTTTATGGAGAAATATCGAATTTTCGGACGGGACTAAAGGAAGAGACCTCTGTAACCTCCCTGATGATGTGAAGGTGCTGTTAAAAGAGTTATCAACCGAGACCAAAAGGAGTGGAGGAATATGGTCTGCGGCAGGTACAATGAGTGCCGGAGGCGGAGACGGGCCAAGAACAGATCTTCTTCAGCTCGTTCTTCGTTCAGCAGGGCTTCCTGAGAATATTGAAGTTGCAAGAGTTCATCTGTGGCTTGAAGAATGCGGGATTCTTGATGATGTCCGTGAATATCTGATCTCAATAGATAAGGAAAAGGACCTGCTCCATCCTTTTGTTTCTCCAAAGTTTATTGAGGCTGTTATTAAGTTTCATCCGGATTATTCCGGAGATGAAGATCCAAAGGATGTTAAAAACGATTTAAGACGGGAATTCAGGACAAGTTCAGGGATTTCCAATACAGAGATGGTTTCCATGCTTAATCAGATCTTCCTGATGCAGTCTGAGAATAAGGATAAACTGCCTCTTGTGCTGATTATCCTTGATGAGGTCCAGCAGTATCTGACTATTGGTGATGGTTCGGATAAACTGCTTGATTTTCAGGAAGCTGTTGAAGAGTGCTGCAGAAGGTTTAGCGGGAAAGTCCTGTTTATTGCGACAGGACAGGAGGCCCTTCAGGCAAATACCCAGCTTCAGAGACTTCAGGGCAGGTTTTCTGAAAAGGTTATTTTAGAGTCAAAGGATGTGGATACTGTCCTTAGAGAGACTGTATTACTAAAGAAAGAATCCATGAAACCGGAACTGAGATCAGTTCTGGACAGGGTTAACGGTGAGATTTCAAGGCACATCTCCAACTCAAAGCTGGCACACAGACAGGAGGATGACAGGTTCATTCTCTCTGATTATCCTCTTCTTCCGACAAGGAAGCGTTTCTGGGAGAGGGTTTTGGCATCCGTTGATCCGGACGGGATGGGTAATCAGCTCAGGAATCAGCTCAGGCTTGTCTTTGACGGACTAAAGGACTATGCCGGCTGTGATATTGGACATTTTATTCCTGCGGATTACATTTATACTCAGAATAAGCGGTATCTGAGGCAGAATTATATTCTTACTCAGAATGTCGATGACCTCATCAGCAGAGAAAATGACGGAACAGAAAAAGGTGAACTCCGCTCACGTATCTGTGCCACGATATTTCTGATACAGCATATAGACCCTTCGTATGGGATTAAGGCTGAACCTGAGACTATCTGCGATCTTATGGTAAGCGATCTTGTTTCCGGTAGTGAATCTCTCAGGCAGTCTGTGCCTTTACTTCTTGAGGATATGCATACAAGGGGAGTGCTTGCACATATAGATACGGAGTATCGTATTCAGACAGAAGAAGGTGGTGTCTGGGAAGGAGATTATCAGAAAAGAAGAGCGAAATTTAAGGGTGATGATACAAGGATTATTGATGAAAGGGTGAAGTTCATCAAAAACAGAATGTCGGGTATTTTAGGCAGTGTGAATCTTATTCAGGGTGAAAGCCGGACTCCCCGTAATGTCAGTGTTACATACTTTGGAGACGAAAGGCCAAGAACCGGTAAGGAAATTCCCGTCTGGGTACGGAACGGATGGGACATCCCGGAAAAGGATGTTATTAATGAGTGTGCTGCTGAGGGGAATGAGAGTTCTATTGTTACGGTATTTATTCCGCTTGAGTTTAATGATGAACTGAAGAATGAGATTGCTGGTTATCTTGCAGCAGACCGTGTTATTGACAGAAAAGGGACGCCAAACACTCAGGACGGTATTCAGGCTAAACAGAATATTGAGACCAAACGTGAAAGGCATAAGGCAAGAGCTGAGAGAATTGTTGATGATATTTTAAGGGATGCAAAGGTTATTCTTGGCGGCGGAACTGTTGTACCCGGTGATTCTGTTTCTGAATGCATTAAGGATGCTTCAAACCGGGCAATGGTCCGGATGTATCCAAAATTCGACGATGGGGACGCTGCCGGATGGGATAAAGTAATAAGAGCGGTAGCTAAGGGGGAACAGTCCCCGCTCTCAAAGATTGGTTTTAGCAGAGATCCAAAGGAGCACCCGGTCTGCCGGGAGATTTTAAAGAGGCTGAATAGTGAGAAGAAAGGCAGTGAACTTCTTAAGGCCCTGGGTGAACCTCCGTTTGGATGGCCTAAAGATGCAATAAATGCCGGGCTGATTGTGCTTGTTGCTTCTGAATATGTCAATGTTAAGTTAAATAACAGACCCGCAGGAGCGGTGGACTTAAACGCCAGAAATATTGGCAATGCATCTTTTGAAGTTGAGGATGTGGTCCTTTCCACTAATGAGAAATTTGGTGCAAGGAAGATGTATGCTGAACTTGGCCTCTCCGGGAAGAGCGGGAAAGAGACTGAGGAGGCAGGTCTGTTTCTGGAAAAGCTGAATGCTCTTGCAAAAAGTACAGGCGGGGATGCACCTCTTCCTTATGCTGCAGAACCTCCTTATCTCTCTGAACTTGCCGGATATTCGGGGAACAGTCTTGTTAAAGAGCTGAATGAACGAAGAGAGATTATTCTTTCTGATATTAAGTTATGGAAGGCGACTGCTGAACTGATAGATTCCAGGAGTAAGGAGTGGGCTACTTTTTCAAGGCTTCTTGATCACTCTGAAGGTCTGCCTGATTATGACCTGTTTGATGGTGAAGCAAAGAGTGTTATTGCCGGGAGATCACTGCTCAGTGATCCTGATCCGGTTGAACCTCTGCTGTCTGATCTGAGAAACAGTATCAGGGATTATTATACTGCCGGTGCTGGCAGTGTCAATAAAGCAAGGAAGGAAGTAACGGACTCACTTGAGTCAGACAGTTACTGCCGGGAACTTGCAGATGATAAAAGAGAGAGTCTGTTAAAGGAATACGGGCTTGATGATGAGTTTACTGTCACTGTCGGGAGTGATGAGGAGATATTTACTCAGCTGAGAAAAATTCCGGTAAACAGCCTTAAGTCCAGGGCTGAACTTACGAGGTCTTATCTTCCCAAGATTAAGGAGAGGATTGCCAGAATGCTTGAGCCGGAGACGGTTGTTATTTCACTTAAATCTCCGGTTACGATTAAATCTTCTGAGGAACTTGAGGATTATCTTCTTTCTGTTAAAGAAGAGGCAGAGAAGGCTTTGAATGACGGAAATCCGGTGATGCTGAGATGATTAAAACGGGTGTTTTTTTTCCGTTAAAAATAAACCAGTTTTTTGGGATTTTTGAATGAAGGGGTGTTTTAATGACTGTTCTTACTGATACTGAGAGGAAGGGCCTTGAAAAGTCTGTTCTTGATGCCCACAGGAAGGCTGAAGCCGGTGCTGTTAATGCCCTGAATTATCTTGGCGTTGAAGCGGATAAGAAGCCTTTTCATCTGAGTGATGCTGAGGCAGAGCTTAGAAGGAGATTGCGTTCTGAGATGAGGAGGCTTGGGAGTTATGATGTCCTTATCTCTTCGGTTGCCTATGAGCAGTGGCACAGGATGCTTTTTGCCCGTTTTCTGCTTGAAAATGATCTGCTGATTCATCCGAAATTTAAGGTTCCTGTCTCTTTTTCTGATATAACTGAGATTGCGGATGAGAAAGGAAGTGAGGCCTGGGAGGTTGCAGCGGAATTTGCTTCTCATATGCTGCCCGGAATTTTCAGGCAGGATGACCCTTTTCTGATGGTTAAGTTTAGTCCTGAGGACAGGATTTCACTTCAGGGTGTGCTTGACGGTATTTCATCTGAGAGTTTTATGGCTGAGGATGCACTTGGCTGGACTTATCAGTTCTGGCAGAGTGAGAAGAAAAAGGAGGTCAATGATTCGGAGAGGAAGATCGAAGGTTATGACATCTGTGCTGTGACTCAGCTTTTTACTGAGCCGTATATGGTTAAGTTTCTGCTTGAGAATACTCTTGGTGCATGGTGGCTTTCTTTGCATCCGGATTCAGGTCTTAAGTCTGAGTGGGAGTTTTACAGGTCTGAGGTTGAGCATGACTTTTCCGGGTGGCCAAGTGATATTGATGAGTTAAAGGTCCTTGATCCATGCTGTGGTTCGGGGCATTTTTTAGTCCGGGCTTTTCATATGCTTCTTTCTATGAGGAGGGAGAAGGGCGAGGAGGACGAGGCGGCTATTTCTGCGATAATTTCAAAGAATCTTCACGGGCTTGAGCTTGACCCCCGCTGTATCCAGATTGCAACCTTTGCCCTTGCCCTTGAGGCATGGAAGGAGGGTTTTTCCCCGACTGATTCCTATCTGCCTGTTCCAAATCTTGCCTGCACCGGAATTCCGATTAAGGCTGAGAAGGAGGACTGGCTTAAGCTTGCCGGCGGTGACGGTATGCTTGAGTCTGCCCTTGAGAACTATTATGAGTTATTTAAGAACGCCGATTCTTTAGGCAGTCTAATCCAGCTTGACACCAGTCAAAATAACAAATCCGGCAAAACCGGTAAATCAGGAAAGCACAACATTTCAGACAAATCCGGCAAAAAGTTCAGTTCCGGAACAGATAACTCCTTTACCCAGAGCCTTATCGATCAGGATACCCTGATGGAAAAACTTGAGCAGGCTTTAAAGAAAGAAACAGCAGCCGGAGATCCCGTTGCAGAAACCTTCGGAGAAACCGCCAACGCCATCATGAAGGCTGCCCATCTCCTAAACTCCAGATACGACTATGTTGTGACGAATGTTCCTTATCTTGCAAGAGGAAAACAGAGTGAAATAATAAGAAATTTCTGTGATTTAAATTATCCCCTTTCCAAAATAGACATATCTACTGTATTTTTAGAAAGGTGTTTATCATTAGTAAAAAAGAGAGGAAGAGTTAGTATCGTACTTCCTCAGAATTGGCTGTTTTTAACAAGGTACAGAAAATTCAGAGAAAATCTATTGAAAAATGAGATTTGTGAGATGATCGGCAAGCTTGGTTCAGGGGCTTTTGAAACAATATCTGGTGAAATTGTGAAAGCAATTCTCATAAATCTGATACACATTTCTCCTCCTAAGGATCAGATATTGTTTGGATTTGATGTGTCTAATAAAATTTGTGCTTCTGATAAAGCAGCTTCTCTGATTTCAGAAAATATTATGCATATTGAACAGGCAAAACAGTTGGAAAATCCTGATTCAAGAATTGTATTGTGTGAAAAATCTACAACTGGTAAATTACTTTCTGAATATGCAGAATCCTATTCTGGATTGTTTAATGGTGATTCTCCCCATTTTTTGAAGTTTTTTTGGGAAATATATCAATTAAATGAATTGTGGTGCTTTCAGCAAACAACAGTAAATAAAAATGTAACATTTGGTGGATTAAATTTGATAATTTATTTCAATTTTGCTGAAGGTCATCTTAGGGAAGAAGCATGGATTCGAAGAGAAAAATTACATGATAGTGACAAAAGGGGAAATAAAGTATGGGGAAAGATTGGCATTACAATAAGCCAAATGAATAAATTACCAATTTCGCTATATATTGGTACAACTTTCGATTCGAATAGTGCAGTAATTTGCCCATTTAATCAAGATCTTGTTTTGCCTATTTGGACATATTGTCAGACAGAAGATTATTATAATGAGGTTCGGAAAATCGATCAGGCTTTAAAAGTTACCAATCAGACACTTGCCAAAGTCCCCTTCGATCTTGAATACTGGCAGAAGGTGGCTGCTGAAAAGTATCCGGATGGACTTCCTGAACCATATTCAGATGATCCTACACAGTGGCTGTTTCACGGGCATCCAAAACCGTCAGAAAGTCCGCTTCATGTGGCAGTTGCACGGCTGCTTGGTTACAGATGGCCGGCTGAAACCGATACTGAGATGGAACTCTCCTCTGAGGCACGGGACTGGATAAAAGAGAGTGAGAAGCTTCTATCGTTTGCAGATGATGACGGGATTGTCTGTATTCCTTCTGTCCGTGGTGAAGGGCGGATGGATGAGAGGGTACGTGAAGTGCTTAAGGCTGCTTTTGGCAGTGAATGGTCTGCGAGGCATGAAGAGAAGATGCTTGCTGACCTTGGTTATGTAAAGAAGGACGGCAGTCTGAAAGGAGACCTTGAGAAGTTCCTCCGGGATGAGTTCTTTAAATCACACTGTAAGTTATTCCATAACCGTCCGTTTATCTGGCATATCTGGGACGGGGAGAAGGACGGTTTTTCTGTTCTTGTCAATTATCATAAGCTTGATCGCCGGAATCTTGAGCGGCTTATATATTCATATCTTGGCCCCTGGATTTCACAGCAGGAGAGGGAGAAGGCAGACAATAAAGCCGGTGCTGAAAAGAGGCTTGTTGCAGCCAAAGAGCTTAAGAGAAGACTTGAGCTTATTCTTGAAGGTGAGGCTCCTTATGATATTTACGTCCGGTGGAAGCCTCTGCATGAGCAGGCTGTCGGCTGGGAGCCGGACATTAATGACGGAGTGAGGCTTAATATCCGGCCTTTTGTCGAAGCTGAAGTTTTGAGGTCCAAAATTACTGCGATTAAGTGGGGCAAGGACAGGGGTAAAGATGCAGTGCCTAACTGTTCCGGAACGGTAGAAAGGCATAACGATCTGCACTTTACTCTTGAGGAGAAGAGGAAAGCGAGAAAAGAGGCAGAGTGAGATGGAAATCGCAGATACAAAAGAGTACAATGAGCTTATTTATGAAATAAAGTCCATTGTCCGGACATCAAGGACACAGGCAGTTGCTTCTGTTAACCGTGGATTAATCAATATGTACTTCCGGATTGGAAAGAACATACTCTTAAAACAGGAGACAGAAGGCTGGGGAAAATCTGTTGTTGACTGTATTTCATCAGACCTGCTGAGAGAATTTCCGGAAATGAAAGGATTCTCTGCAAGAAATCTATGGAGAATGAGGAAGTTCGCAAGGGAATATATAAAGTTTATTGATCTGCCACAGCCTGTGGCAGAAATTCCCTGGGGTCACAACATAGTGATAATTGAGAAAATTAAATCCACAGATGAACGGGAATTCTATATAAAAAAGACGATTGAGAACGGCTGGTCAAGAAATGTCCTTATACATCAGATTGAGAGTGATTTATACTCAAGAACTCTCAATGCTCAGAAAAAAAGTGTAAATAATTTCAGGAGTACACTACCGGAAAAACAGTCTGAACTTGCAGTATCAATTATGAAAGACCCCCTCTGCCTTGAGTTCCTCGGAGTATCTGAAGATGTAAAGGAGAGGGAACTTCAGAGATCATTAATCTTTAGACTGAGGGATTTCCTTATCGAACTTGGAAAAGGCTTTGCATTTGTCGGCAATGAATACAGGTTGTCAGTTGGTGGGGAGGATTTTTTTATTGACCTTCTGTTTTACCATACGAAACTTCACTGCTATGTGGTAATAGAACTGAAGATTGATAGTTTTAAACCGGAATATGCCGGGAAATTAAATTTCTATCTCTCAGCCGTTGATGACCTGTTAAGAGACCTTCCGGCTGACAACCCGACAATCGGATTACTGCTCTGTAAGGAAAGAAATGATATTGTTGCTGAGTATGCACTCCGGGATTTATCTAAACCTATGGGAATTTCAACATATTACCTAAAGACACCTCCGGAAGAGATGGAGAAACTACTTCCTACTGTTAAGGAGTTGCAGGGTATAATTGAAGATGATGAATGAGTGTATCTTTTAGGTTTTTAGTTTTGTGATTGGGGATTTTGGGAAATATTATGTCCGGATTTAGGTTATTGGAGTATATTGACGAAAAAGAGGCGGAAAATCCGGGTGAGTTCTGGACAAATGTTTACTTTTTGGTTTTTTTTGTTCCTTTAGTTTTAGCGGCCGGATTATATCTTCTGCTAAAAATTTTCAAATTTCCAACAACTCTGGATGATGATACAACAAGGTACCTCTTAAGTGCGTTTATCCAGAGTCTTGCTGCTGTAATTGCTATTGTTGTATCCTTAACACTGGTTGCAATTCAGTTTACTGCCTCGGAATATTCTTCAAGGGTCATTGAGGTTTTTAAGAAAAACCATGCAATGTGGGCGATAATTGCCGGATATATCTCCGGGATATCTCTATTTGCATTTATTCTGATGAGTATTTCAGATTCAGAGGTAGTTTACGGAATTAAATCATATGCTGTTTTTTATTCGTTTTTCCTGTTTATTGCTCTCCTCGTTACATTAATTCCACATATCAGAATTACTCTTAATAGTATGAATGCGGAGAAGGTAATTGATAATCTATTTGACGATCTGACTTCTGAGAAACTTATCAGTTTGCAGCCTAAAGATGATCCATTCCATGATCTTTTTGTGATAATTAACAGTTCTGCAATTAAAGGTGATATGGTAACCTTTAGTTATGGGCTTAAAAGAATCAGAGAGAAATTTATTGAGATAGTTAATTCTTCAGAGCAGGAATTAGACTCAAATTCTATCTGCTCTGGATTTTATGATAATGTCAAAAGAACTTCGTTAATTCTCTTTGAAAAACGGGAAGAAAAGTTTATTTTTGAGATCATTATCAATATGAATAATATTGTAAGGAGAATTGATTGTAATAATATATTAAAATTTAAAGAGGATACGTTAAATCTGGATGAAAGTATTGAGATTAATATTCATAATATTATAGCATTTTTAGGAAATAATGCAATTGATCATGAATTTGAATCAATTTATTCCTATAGTATTAATTTGATCTCAGGAAGAATTGCTCACTGTTTGGGTTTATATTACTACAAACATGATGATGATTATATTTTTATTATGAAGAGTAAACTATTGTCTCTTAACAAAAT
Source organism: Methanoplanus limicola DSM 2279 (assembly GCF_000243255.1). NCBI lineage: Archaea > Methanobacteriati > Methanobacteriota > Methanomicrobia > Methanomicrobiales > Methanomicrobiaceae > Methanoplanus > Methanoplanus limicola. Next base: position 2,299,140 of record NZ_CM001436.1, on the reverse strand, counting down.
GGCTTACAAATTTATGAAATCTGGAAACAGTCAAAGTTATGATGAAATAGTTTCTGAAATTAAAAATATTAACCAAAGTTTTATTGACAATAGTAAAGAAGTTCCAAATGAAATTATAAATTTACTGGTTGATAAGTGGAATGATCTTGTTTATAGGTATATGAAATCACCTGAGTGCCAAAAAGGACAATACTACTTAGAGCCAATATGGGAATTAGTATCTTATTCCAAAATTAGTCATTTAAATAAAGAAGAGATAGAGAATATTTTGGAGATATTGAAAGATATAGGAAGAGATGCTTATCGGAAATATAACCTGCCTGAAATAACTATTCTGATAAAAAGGGAATTATTTGATTTAGGTCTGCATTTTATGGATAAAGACAATTCTGAATTAAATGATATTGTGGTTGATTATCTTGCTAAATTACACTATTTATGTGACGGGCTTGAAGAAATTGAAAATGATTCAAAAAACAGATTTGCCTATAGTTCCGGGGTTTATGCTGGTGAAGAGGAACTTGAAAATCGCTGTGGCTTAATAATTACTGATATGATAAACACTTTGGAAAGACCATATTCGTGCAGTGATGAAGAGGCTGAATATATAAAAAAAAGGATTTACATTGAATAAATGAATTTAGGAGTTAACAGGGAGTAAAAATCATGCCGGGGAAATTTATTGAGGAAGTGAAGAAGGCTATTTTGAGTGCAGCGTCTGACTATGACAGGGAGAGGTTATCCGCTCCGGTTGCACTGATATGGACAGATCATAACCGGGAATGGGAGCCGGTTGTTGAAAAACTTGTAAAAGATCACGGGATGCCGATTGCAACATTTGGCAGTTATGATCCTGAGGAATTTAAAGGCCCTGCAATTTATATCCGGTGCTTAATTTCGCATAATCTGAACGGTGGCAGTTTTGGGGTTGCTGATGTTTCCCCGGATTCCGGAGTGTCTGATGAATCAGGCGTACCGGAATTTCCAAAAGAAGGAACTCCGGTCATATACCTTCCCGGATATTCAAAAGATGTTTTAAGAAACCCGGAAAACTGCCCGGAAGAACTGCTTCAGCTCTTTGAACTTCAGTACAGAGGGATAGTATGGTCACAGAAAAATAACAGGGACTGGACAATACCCGCCTTTATCAAAAATATCCTTGATATTGACATAATAATGGATAAAGAGACAAGACAGGCCGCTATAAATGCAGTCGGTGCTCTCTGTGACGAAGATGTAACATTAATCAAAAACAGAGCACCCTTAAACGCCTCTTACTTTAACTCCCTCATTCACCCCGACACAAAAAAACAGCTCCTCCTCTGGATGAACTCTCCAAAAGAAGAAAAAGAGAGAATGGGGCCGGAACAGTGGCGGCCATTCTGCTCAATCTGTAAATCCGAATATGAATTTGACCCGGAAAAAGATACTCCTGTAACAGCCGCAGAAAAACTTGGCTCACTTAAGAACAACTGGTCAAATGTCTGGGAGAGATACTGCGAAAATCCGGACAAATACGTAAACATTCCTACCCTTCTTAGAAATTCAAAAATGCCGCCTCTGGTTGTATATCAGGACTCATGGCCTCAGAATAATGATAAACTGGAGAAAAAAGTCAAAGAAGAGCTTCTTCACTTGCAGGAACTAAACCGGAATGATGCAGTCAAAAAAGTCCTAACCCTGGAGAAGAACCATAAAATCAGAAGAGACTGGGTCTGGGCAAAAATTGGAGAAAGCCCTTACGCATGCACATTAAAATACCTTGCAAAACTCGCAGAAATAGTCCGGGAGAACAGATTTTCCGGAACAATACAGGAGCAGGCAGAAAGATACACAGAGGAATACTTCACAGCCGATGATGCGATATTAAAGGCAATAAGGGAAGCAGGAAAGGACAAAGAATGCCTCCGGATAACATCAGCAGCAATTGCAGCAATATCAAAATCATGGTTCTCTTCACTTGCAGAAAGTTTTCAGAAAGAATGGACCAACAACCCGCCGGAAATTTCCAAATCGGGTTATAAACCGGAAAAAGGAACGGTTTACCTCTTCGTTGACGGTCTTAGATTTGACCTGGCAAATGAACTTAAAGAAATAATCAGCAAGGACCATCCTGAAACAGACCTTAATTTCAGCTATGCAGCACTTCCGACATTAACCTCAACTGCAAAACCGGCAGTAATGCCAATAGCCGGAGAACTAATTGCAGGCAGTGAATTCACTCCGTTTACAAAAACAGAGGCAGCAGCAAACATCACGGCCCTTAGAAGAATAATGGAAGAGCATAGTATTCAGGTTCTTGATGATAATCGAACAGGAGATCCTGACGGTTCAGCATGGACGGACTGCGGAAATATCGACCATGAAGGGCATGACAAACAGATTGAACTCCCGCTGATAATTCCGGCAGAACTTGAAAGAATAAGCAAAAGAGTACAGGAACTGATAAATGCAGGCTGGAGTGAGATAAAAATTGTAACAGATCATGGCTGGGTTTTCATGCCCGGAGAAATGGATAAGACTGAACTCCTCCCGGCCCTCACAGAAGTTAAAAAGAGCAGGTGTGCCAGACTTCGCCCGGATGCGAAAACCATCTTCCCGACTTCAAAGTGGCATTGGGACAGAAATGCAACCGTGGTTTTCTCACCCGGAATTACCTGTTTTGACTCCGGAAAGGTATATGAACACGGCGGACTAAGCCCACAGGAAGTAATAATCCCACAGATGACAGTAAAGGGCAGGGAAAAAGCCAAAACCGGATTAGTAAAAATAACAGAAATGACATGGAGAGGACTGAGACTAAAAGGAAAGACCGAAGGCTGTGAAGGTCTGTCTGCTGATATAAGGACTCAGCCGGGAGATGAGAATTCCTCCCTTATTGATTCCGTTAAGGAAATATCAGATGAAAAACTCTCCCTTTTGGTTTTAGATGACAGTCTTGAAGGTTCTGAGGCATTTCTGGTTCTCATAGACTCAGATAAAACTGTATGCTATCAAAAGGAAATCACAATAGGAGAAGAATAATATGTCTTTTGAACTTGACTCCCTTGATGAAAAGACCACAGACCTTTTTGAGGGCTATGTAGTCAGAAAAGACCTTGCAAGAGAGTTTGCAGAAAAATATCCGGTTCCAAATTACGTAGCAGAGTTCTTAATCGGAAAATTCTGTGCGACAACAGATGAAGATGAGATTGCTGAAGGTCTGGAGATAGTTCATAAACAGCTTAGGGATAAAGTTGTAAAAGCCGGAGAACAGGAACTGTTTAAGGCAAGGGCCAAAGACAAAGGGACTGTAAAGGTTATTGACTTAATCACGGCAAGACTTGATGCAAGATCAGACAATTTCTTTGCCGCAATTCCCTCTCTTCTCATCAATGATGCCTTTATCCCGTCTGAATTTGTCTATGAGCATGAAAGGATGCTCACCGGAGGTTTTTATGCGGAAATTGAGGTTGAATACGGGGCTACGCAGACAGAAGGGCAGAGATCATATCCTTTTACTGTGAAAAATCTCCGGCCTATCCAGCTTTCAAAAAGAAATGTACTCGATGACCTTGCTGCCGGCAGGGAAAAGATGACAACAGAAGAGTGGAAGGATTTTCTCTGCCGGAGTGTCGGGCTTGAACCTTCTGTATTATCCGAGCGTGCAAAAGCCGTTCTTTTTCTCCGGATGATACCCTTTGTTGAAAAGAATTATAATTTTATTGAACTTGGTCCGAGAGGAACGGGTAAAAGTTACTTATTCCAGCAGATAAGTCCTTATTCCCATCTGGTTTCCGGCGGAAAAGCAACCGTTGCAAAGATGTTTGTCAATAATTCATCCGGACAGAGAGGGCTTGTCTGTCAGTATGATATAGTCTGTTTTGATGAGGTCTCAGGAATCAGCTTTGATCAGAAAGACGGCGTTAATATCATGAAAGGCTATATGGAGAGCGGGGAGTTTTCCAGAGGCAAGGAGAATATAAGGGCAGAAGGCGGCATTGCAATGCTTGGTAACTTTGATGTTGATGTTGAGCATCAACAGAGAATCGGGCATTTATTTGGTCCGCTTCCAAAAGAGATCAGGGATGATACTGCGTTTATGGACAGAATTCACAGTTACATCCCCGGATGGGACTATCCAAAAGTCCACCCTGACCTTCTGACTGAGCATTACGGCTTTGTCAGTGATTTCCTTGCGGAATCATGGAACCGACTCAGAGGTGAGAGCAGGCTGCATAAAATTAATGGCAGGGTCTTCTTTGGTGATGCACTAAGCGGCAGGGACAGGCGTGCAGTCAACAAAACCATTGACGGGTTGTTAAAACTGCTCTATCCTTCTTCAGATATGGACATTGAAGAAGAGGATATTGAATGGGCTGTAAGAACTGCACTTGAGTGCAGAAGAAGGGTTAAGGAACAGCAGAAGAGAATAGGTTCTGCCGAATTCAGAAATACTATGTTTAGCTACCGGCTTGGTGTTGACGGTATTGAGCAGTATGTTTCCACCCCGGAATTACACAGTGAAAATGAGATCAGTTCAGATCCTCTTCCTCCAGGACAGGTATGGGGGATCGGGCCGGGAGATCAGAATGAGGGAAGTGGTCTTTATAAAATTGAAGTCACCACAACACCCGGTTCAACAATCCGGCTGATAAATGTCAAGGCTCCGTCAGGGTTAAGAGAGAGTGTAAAGACTGCTGAACAGGTCTTATATACACAGAACAGAATTCTGATTGGCGATCACAATCCTAAAGAGGCTGAATTCTCCATTCAGGTGAGATCTCTGACTTCAGCAAAGGGCGGAAGCTCGATAAGTATGCCGATTCTTCTGGCTTTATGCTCGGCATCAATTGGAAAGAGCCTTAAGGGTGGAATAGTTATTGTCGGTGGTATGAGTGTTGGCGGTACAATTGAGCCGGTTTACAATGCACTTGATATGGCAGAACTTGCTGCTGAGAACGGAGCCGTTGCAATACTTCTTCCGGTTGCCAGCAGGAAGCAGCTTATTGATATGTCAGATGATCTTGCTTCCCGGCTTATGGTGATTTATTATAAAGATCCAAGGGATGCTCTGTTTAAAGTTTTAGGGGAGTGAGTTCTTTGAAAACAGGCATCCAGATAATTAAAAAAGTGAGATTATTTAAATATATTATTGCATAACAGACCAATATATTGTGTTAGTTCACTCTCAAATTCCCTTGAATGATCTCCTGCACCACTACTTGCATGAGCAATTTCATGAAGAAGAGTTCCCGCAAAGGAATTTATGTTTCTCAGTTGGTCTCTTTTGATAATGATTCTGTTATTTTTTTCTTCCCATAAACCTTCAACCTCTTCATCATTTATAATATCCTTACGCATGGTTTCGGAAATCAGTATTTCTTTAACGGATTTAGGTTTCCCCCCAATTAAATTAATTATTTCATATTTCTTTGAGAAAATTTTCCTTTCACTTGATGATAAGGAATCTTCATCAATAAACTTGAACTGAAAACTTTCGTTATATTCTCTGGTATATTCTTCGATGTCTCTGATTTTATTCCCTTTTATATCGGTTTGACCCTTTATTTTTGATTTAACATTATCCGGAATTATATTAATCTTATAACCCTCCTTTTTTGAATCTTCTATTACCGAGTGTTTATTCAACAACTCACGGGGAGTTAAGAAAATAGTTTTTTCATAGGAATTAAGTATTTTACAGGCATGGGCCGAAATATCTGTCCATTTTAGTTCATCATGTAAATCCCCGGATTCAAATTTCTTCAGGTCATCAACAAGGTATTCAGCTACCTTCTTATCCGTACATTTTAATAAAATAGATTTGACTCTGTCAGTGTATGCACCTCTTCCAACATTGGTCCTCTCCCTGTTCAATGCCTTTTTTATTTGTGTTGTAATGGATGTTATATTATATGAAAAAAGAAAATTCTCTTCTTCTGCAACTTTTAGCCCGTTTATGTATATTCTTGATACTGGTTGTCTATTCTCTAAAACTGAGCCATATTGTGTTTCCTCCAATAGCATTTCATTTGAAAATTTAAGGAAAAAACTTTTGGCTAATTCAATATCTCTATTATTTATTCCTTCAATAATAAAATCTGTACCTGTCATGCCAGGTTCTGACGGTTCAGAAATAACTGCATGTAATGTAATAATTTCATCAAAATCTGCTTTTGAGGATTTATCAAGGGTAATATCTCCATATCTGGATTTTATCAAAATTTTGATTCTTTTTCTGTCAAAAGTTGCAAAAGCATCTTTTAATCCCACACCAAATTTTCCTATGACTTTTTCCGGATTTTTTAATTTTTCTTCACATTCATTTTGAGTTAAATGTTCATATTTCAATCCTCTTCCAAAATCTCTGATATGCCATTTGTTGTTTTCACTAAATATCTGAACTTCAGATGTATTTGTAAGTGCCTGTTCATCTAAAGCATTAGCAATTACTTCTCTTATTGCATGATAAATTTCCCAATCCTCTAATACTTTTTCAACATTTAAATCAAACTTTTTCATATTGAACACTTAATACTTAATGTGGTATTAATCTTTTCTCAAATCACTAATTTCTCATTTGTACTGAATTATTAACTATCACTGCGGGTTGTTGCGGAAATTGTTAATGCAAAGTCGGTATTATTAGCATATCTTTACCAGATATGGCATAACCAACTGTTGATTTTAATAAAGGCAGGAAGTTAATATGGGCCGGAAAGTAAGATTTGGTCTGAAAACCTCTGTTATAGTATAGGTAAATGGACAATCCGGTTATGCTCCAATATAACTTATTCCTGGAATAACTTCTATTGCACTATAAGTTTTTTAAGGATAGAATCATATTAGATTGTAATGGCTCTGCTTACCAAGATTCAGGTTATGGAGATCCTGAGTGACTGGAATGACTGGAATGACTGGAATGACTGGAATGACTGGAATTACCGGAAAAAAGATTACGATGCGTTTGGCAAATATCTGAACCGGCCAAAATATCAGGACAAAATAGAGTTATTCAGAGATTCTGGCGAGATAATTGTACTTACTGGTATCAGAAGAAGTGGCAAGTCAACACTGCTTAAGCTGGAGATGAAGGCCCTCTCTGAAACTGTGGATAAAAAATGTCTCCTGTATGTAAATTTTGAGGATTTAAGGCTCTACAATTGCGATAATGAAGATATTTTGTCCTTGATTTTTACCACATACCGCGAAAATATTAATCCTGACGGTGAAGTTTACTTATTTCTGGATGAGGTTCAGAATGTTTCCGGGTGGGAAAAATGGGTCTATACTCTCTATGAATTAAATCAGGCAAAGATCTATATTACAGGTTCATCATCAAAGATGCTTTCAAGCGATATTGCCACTGCACTGAGCGGCAGGCATCTCAGTATTGAGGTATATCCACTGACATTTATGGAATATCTCTCTTTTAAAGGTGTAACCTGCGGCAGCCTTCTTGACTACACCTCTAAAAAAATTCAGATTAACCGTTTGTTTAATGAATATATAAAATCAGGTGGTTTTCCAAAGATTGCTAATCTAAAGACAGAACTGAAGCATGAGGAACTGATCTCTTATTACAACACAATTCTGGTGAAAGATATTGCAGGAAGATATAATATTGACCATAAAAAACTTGAAAATCTCACTTATTACCTGCTCTCAAATGACACCAAAAAAAACAGCATTAACAGTATTTCAAAGGCATTGGGATATAATTACGCTACTGTTGAGAGTTATGTAAATGCACTAAAAGAAGCTTATATGTTCTTTAGTATCCGGAATTATGACTACTCTTTAAAAAAGCAGCTTAAATCCGACAATAAATATTACTCTTTCGATACCGGATTTGTAAATGCAGTCTCATTTAAGTTTTCTGAAAATATTGGGAGGCTGTATGAGAATGTGGTCTTTAATGAACTTAAACGGCGTGGGTATGAGATATTTTTCCTGAATCAGAATAATTCTGAGTGTGATTTTATAATTAAGAAGAGAGATGAAGTTGTGGGGGCCTGTCAGGTATGCTATGATCTGAATAATCACAATATGCAAAGGGAAGTGGATGGACTGATTATGGCCTGCAAAAATTTCGGGCTTGATAAGGGGTATATCATCACAGAAAGTCGCAGTGAACTTATGAGTTTTAATGGTATTGATATTGAGGTAATGGCTATTACGCAGTTTCTGCTTTTTTAGGTCTGTCGTAAAAAAGCCTGTCCGGTAAAAAAAAATGTCAATGACGGTTCACAAATCCCCACTTGTGACGGGGAGAGTCTCCCCGGTTGTATCGGGATAAGATTCCTCACTTTAGCCGGAATTAAATTCCCCGGTCCATTGCCGGAAGTTCGGTTGAAGCGGAATGGCAGACAGGGAGGATTATTTAATGCTAAAAGATCCCGCCCGTGAAAACAAACCGGCACTGAGATATTTGTTGAATGCAGCAATTCGGCAATCTCTAAGAGATCAGACCAGTTAAACGACATAATTCAGAAGTTAAAAATTTAATTCAGACCTTCTCAAAATCAGTTGTTATCAGGAAATATGCAGACTTTCCGGCAGGTTCGCTCCTGTAAACATTTGAAATCTCCTTTATCATGTCCATAAAATCATCCGGGTAGGTATTTTTCCGGATAACAAGAGTCAGATATTCATCTCCGTCTTCTTCATCATGAAAGACTTCAGGATTCAGATTTCCATTATTATTAAATCCGGAGCAGGCAAGGGAACAGCCAGTCAGGACAATTTCGATAATATCCTTATGTTTGCAGAGAAATTCAGCAACTTCACCGATATCCGGATAGTGGATATGGTTTAAGAAATCAAGAGAATTCAGGTATGTATCAGTTGCAGTGACATTTTCTGCATGACTGCTTAAAGATGAATAGTCATAATTTCCGGCATCCGGAGAGATTACTGAATTAATGAATTGTATCAGTTCTTTTCTCCTCTCAATGATTTTATCATCCCCCGGCATATACACAAACAACCATTCAGGAAAATACACAGAGATAAAAAAGAGAACAGACCGGTATTATAGATTACAAAAGACAGTTAATCCTATAGTCCCAAAATACCGCCTGAATTACACATCCAACCCTTCAGTACCCGTTAAAACCCATTGTTTCGTCATTTTCCGGGAATAAATAACCTATTCTTTTGTCAGTATCCTTGATGTAGATATATACATGCTGATTACTGCTCACCAGATTAGGATACATCTTCTCAATAGACTGCACATAGTCATAATCTGTCCCAAGCTCTTTAAAACTCCCGTCTTTATATGCATAGTAATAAGAACCGGAGTAATGAATGGGCTTAGTACAGTATTTATTTGAGACCTCCTTATACACAGTGACAAGCATCTTATCACCATCATCATTAGAGATTATTGCTCCGGCAGTGTACTTCGGACCTTCCGATGAAGAACCTGATGACGAAGAACCCGAATCAGACCTCAGATCAACCACCGTCTTCTCTGAAGTTCTGGGAACCGGTGTCCCGGCTGCAATCGTCTCTTTTGGCACCGAAACATCTGAATTTTTCTCTGCCACGCCGGTATTTTTATTGGCAGAACCTGAATCTGTACTTAATTTCTCAGAAACACCCGATACACAGCCCAGAGTGAAAAAAATAAAAAGCAGAGCTATAATTACCCCCACAGTCTTCAATCCATTACCCATAGTTTTCAATAGGTTTACAATAATAAAAATATTTCTTATTGTCCGTCTGATGCCACCCGGCACAATACAGTTTTTTTCCGAAAAAATCAAACCCATAAGTTCTAAACAAAAAACCGCAGAATTCAGCAGAGAGACACTCCACTATATTTTTCCAGTAAACACCGGTGATTAACAGCAGATATCTTTGGCACAAAGATTATTCATTTCATCACCGGATATATTAATGAGGACCGGCACAGAAAAGATCTAAAACGCTTTTCCGGATCATTTAATAATACATTCTTCCGGAAGTGAATAATATCCTGCTTAAGAATGAGATACTACCGTTAAACAACCCAAAGCAAATTTCCGGCAATGAATACTCTAAAACTCATAATTCTGATAACCTTCATAACGGCAATAATCGCCCCCGCAGCAGCAGGCCCTGTCGGTTCAATCGATATAACGACAGATCCTCCCGGCGCTGAGATCTACTTAGACCGGACAAAACTGGATTACAGAAGTGACGTCCTGATAAACGGCGTTGATGTGGGCATCCATTCCCTCGGACTGGAGCTTAAAGGCTATGACACATATTACATCAGTAACCTTGAAGTGCTGACCAACACCAAAACCTATGTACGGCATACATTTGAAAAACCCGAAGACAACATAATAATCTCATCCAGCCCAAAAGGGGCAGAAGTATACATAAACGACATCTATTATGGCAAAACACCTGCCGGAGTATCGCTCGAAGCCGGCAGATATAATCTCAGGATAGAACTTGAAGGCTACCTGGTTCAGGAATCGACCTATGACGCCGATCCTGACTCCATATCTGATGGCGACACCTACTTTGAACTTGAACCTGTCCCGGATAAAGGCAGCCTCATTGTAAAATCCGTCCCCGAAAATGCCCGGATATACCTGGACGGAAAAAGTGCCGGCACAACCAGCTTCAGATTAAACGATATAGAACCTGGTGAACATACAATAAGACTTGAAAAATCCGGCTTTGACAGTCTGGAAGAGACAGTTGTCATATCTGAATATGAGGATAACATTGCTGAGTTTGTAATGCACCCGAAGGCCGGCATAATCAGCATCGACTCAGCCCCTGCCAAAGGTCAGGTTTACATAAATGAGAGATATCTTGGGAAAACCCCGTTTTCAGATTACTTTGAACAGGGCAGTTATGAAATAACCATAAAATCCGAAGCATTTGAGGACTACACAGAAGAGATAAAACTTGGACATGACGGTGAATCCTTACTTGCCATTTTGACCCCCTCGGCAGAAAGACTGATTATCTCTGCTGAAGAAGAGATTGAAAAAAACCTGGATTACGAACCGGAAACAGCCATAAATTATCTGAACCGGAGCAGAGAGGAACTTGCAGATGAAGATTACATCTCCTCTGAAGAGTCGGCAAAAAAAGCCATTGATTATGCAAAAGATGTTGACGGAGACGGCCTGCCCAACAGAATTGACATCCAGCCAAAAATCCGGAACCCGTACATATACTTAATTCCGCTGATAATCCTCCTCATAACTATCCTGATAATTTACATAGATTACAGAAGATGCAGCATAAATGCAGTTGTCGAAATTCCGGAGATAAAATCCCAAAATAAAGGAGGCATAACTGCGGCTGTAAACCTCACTCTGGATAATTATTACAAAGGATTTGTATGCCCCGTATATCTGGATGATAAATTATCAGACATAATTACCAGTCCCGGAAGAACAGAAGTCAGCATTGAAAATATCTCCTCTGGCACTCACGAACTGAAATTACATTTAGTCATCAACAAAAAAAGATATGGGACAAAAACGGTTGAAAAAAGCGTAATCTTTGATCAAAATGATCCGGTTAAATAAAGCCCGTTAAATCTCAGAATTCAACAGATTAAATATTCACAGCAGAACTACTCTTTGAAATGTTATCTTTCCCGTTATGACATAACTAAAGTTTTTCAAAAAACTCCCATCCCTCACAATGATTTTATCATCTCCCGGCATATTAACTAACAATCATTCAGGAAAATACAATGGAATCAAATATAATAACAGAGAACTCACCGGCAGAAGGGATAAAGGATGTCCTTACCATCAGAGATGCCCTTATTAAATGTGCAGAATGCCTGGACAGAACCGAAGACTGCATATCTGAAAAAGATATCAAAAAAGCTGAAGAAGCCTTCAGCAAAAGTTCTGAATCATTCAATGAAGCCTTCATAACACTTCAGAACATCCACACCGACCTTCTGCGGTCAGAAGAATACGGGGAGATAACAGCTCTCTGCGACGAAATAAACAAAAATCTGCAGAGAATCAATAAGACCGGCAGAAAACTCGGACTGAACATGCTCAGTATGGTCAAAGCGATAGAGTCAGAGACTGAAACAATTCGGGCATCCTGCTTCATTGCCAGAAAAGACTACCTCTCAGCAGTAAAAATCTACGATGCCTCCATAAAAAAGAACAAACATTCAGCGGCAGTATGGGTTGCCAGGGCCATGTGCCTGACAGAACTTGAAAAATACAAAGAGGCGATAAGGTCGGCCGACAAAGGCATAGCCTCTGAAGAAGACTCACAGAGAGGATGGCTCTGCAAAGGCATAGCGTACCTGAGATCCGGCAGATATGAACGGGCACTCGAATCATTTGAAGAGGCAGTACTGGCAGACACATCAAAGCAGTGTTCCTATTACTATATGCTCCTCTCCTACCTCGGACTGAACTCGGAAGATGAAGCAAAAAAACTGATAAAAAGACTCTTAAAGAAAAATCCCGGCCCGGAAGACTATTACATAATATACCTGATACAGGCAGCCTTTAAAAACGAAGCCGAAGCAGAGGATGCAAAAAGCCATGCCCTTGAGATGGAGCCGGATATCGCGTCCTGGCAGTCAGTTGCAGATATAAAATCAGAAATCGGGAGGATAACAGCAAAGAAAAAGTGACGGACTATAGACATTGTCCGGCAGGTTATACATTGATCTAAATCCCGCCGGCGGCAACAAAGACGACAGCAGATTTTGCCTTTATGGAAGTCTTTCATTATTTCATCAATTTTACGGGAAATTTCGGGTGTGAAATACGCCTCACCACATTGGCTGCATACATGACACCGGGATATCTCTTATGAAACAGCGCACTGTTTTATTCATCATCTGTGAACCCGCAGGCTCATGGGTGACTTTTATGACAATTATTTGCTCTCCGGCTCCTGCGATAAATCCAGTCTTCCAATATTTTCAGCTTCCCCCTGCAATAACTGCACCTGTCAGGAGTCATCATCTCTCCTCCCTAAATTTTTAGATTAATCCGGAATTATAGCTGCCACTACTGACGGACTATTAATATTGTCCGGCAGGTTATACACTGATCTCAATCTCTCCGGCAGCAACAAAGACGACAGCAGATTTTGCCTTTATGGAGGTCTTTTCATTATTTCATCAATTTTACGGGAAATTTCGGGTGTGAAATACGCCTCACCGCTACTTTCTGCATACATATGCCGGGATCTCTTTTATGACAATTATTTTCTCTCCGGCTCCTGCGATAAATTCAGTCTTCCCATATTCCAGCTTTCCCCTGCAATAACTGCACCTGTCAGGAATCATTATTTCTCAGAATTATGTTTTGAAATCCACCAATAAATAATATTTGGCATCCTGCAATAACTGCACCTGTCAGGAATCATTATCTCTCCTCCGTAATTTTTTGGATTAGTCCGGAATTATAGCTGCCACCTATCAGACCCCAAGCATCTCCAGGAGATCACCACGCCGGAAAGTTGCAGAGAGCTGCTGAAGTGAAACCGGCCTTTCGCCATAACATTCTCTGAGTGCAGTTGATATCGAATCAAGGGCCTCCCTGTAATATCTCTCCTGATCAGATTCAAATGCCGAAGCAATGGACTTAAAATTCCGGTGTGAAAGCTCACTTTCTTCTGTATTATTATCTTTCAGCAGATTTCTCCCGATGAGCATTGATATATAATGTGAGGCATAAGGAATAAATTCAGGAACATTCTCATCGACCGGCCTTTTTCTCCGGTTCTCAACAGCCCGGAATATCAGAACCGCAAGTATAGCCTGTGATGCGCTGAGGTCTTTGAAGATATCCTGATAGAGCTTTCCAAAGTGTTCTTTTCTCCGGAATTTTGCCTGGTTGGGCTTCTCTCTCCAGATGGCCAGGACCGATTCCGCAACAATTGAACTTGTTATCACATTTGAGCCACTGCCACCTTCTTCTCTCTGGCGCTTATACACATATCCAAGATCTGACATGCCGATCTCAAGTGATTTCTGTATCTCATCGTTTGAATGTAAATCACGAAGATCAACAGGATTCTGGCTGTTTGTAGAGTAGGTAATGTCCTGCACAAAATCCCTGTGCATCTCCGGCAGCTGATAAATCCGGATCATAACATAAGCTGATTCACCTGCTCTGCCGGACGGGTACTGATTGAGCGTCTCCTGAATCGTTCTGCACGTCTGACCTCCGTTTATCACCTGCATATTTTTAATCTGTACTTTATAGTCAGAAGTCTGAAAGGCATTGTAGTCAAATTTGTCACAGACGACAGTAATTCCGTTATTGTAAAAGTAAAATTTGTCAGATTTATCAGTATTTATGAGAGTTTCATGAATTGCCGTATTTACGCGGTTTGAATGGAGGCCTAAATAACGCCGGATGTTACGCTCAAGCAGTTTATCTCCGTATTCATTAAAGAGGCGCTGAATCTCTTCTACAGATACCCGTCCGACAAGGACCCGCATATAATTCATATCCTCTGCAATCGCCTTGCCGTTCATCATCAATGTTACATCAACTTTTTTACTGCTCTGGAGAATATTTACTATGGAATCATGATTGAAGTGGATGAAATCCACACGGTCGCCGTACTCCTTCTTTGCCTCGTTTATCCAGTTATCTGCCTGTTCTTTCCATTTAAGCCCGTTATTGCAGAGGATAACACGGACATTTGGTATATATCCATCCCGGATTAATGAACGTATCTCCTCGATCATTGGGGCAATTTTTTTATTAAGTGAGACTTTACGGTAAGGGTTAAAGAGAACCTGCACTGTATTGACTGCCTTTTCAACGCCGTTTTCCGGGAAATTTGATCCGCCTTTCAGGTTACTGACCTTATATTTGCCCTGAAATATCGTAACCGGAAATTCACCGTCTTCAACCTCTCCGATATGAAGACCGTCAACACCGGCATCATTGCCGCCCTCTGTGAGGAGTTCTGCTGCTTCTTTCAGAGGGATGTCCAGGCAGGTTGAGATGCAGAGAAGAACAAATGCAGATGACTTCTTTTTGTTGATGTCACTGTCGGCAGGCAGATATTCGGGATTATTTTCAATAATGCCTGTAACCCTTTGAATAACAATACCTGCATTGATATTCATAAAAACCTCTATGAGATTAATTGTCACTTCTGTTATATGTCAGTTTATATCCTGAAAGGATCCCATTCATCGTCATTGATTTTTCCGGCAGGTTTTTTTAGCATCTATGCAGTCCGCCATCCACCTTTCTGCACATACATCTCAAACCTCACGCCCTCGCCGTAAACCCCCGTCTCCTTAATCGTAATTCCGGTGATCGCAAGAATCTCGCGGATTAAAAACAGCCCAAGGCCTGTATTTGAGCCAATACCACGTTCAAATATCCTCTCCTTCATACCCTCCAAAACTCCGCCCCCGTCATCCTCAAAGACAATAATTAACCCCTCAGATTCCTCCTCCGGCAGACAGAAAACCCGCACCTCAGAGGCACCCTCACCATGCCGGAGCGTATTGTCATAGAGGTTGTAAAATGCCCTCTCAATCATCGGGTCTGCAAAGACCTCATACCCACTGCATTCACTGACCACAGGAATCCGTCCCTGACCAATCTTTTTAATAATCATGCCCGGATCAAACCAGGCCGGCTCTTCAGCCCCAAGCTCCTCATACTCACGGGTGAACTCGATCTGACGCTGGATTGCAGAAGCAGCATTACTGACATTTAATAAATACTTCTCAAGCAGAGAACTTTTATCAATATCAAGAGCATCCACCAGTTCCAGATAACCCTGAATTATCATCAGATTATTTAAGATGTCATGCCTGGTAATCCCGGATAAAATCCCAAGTTTCTTATTGGAATGCTTAAGTGCCATCTCGGCCTTCCTGCGTTCACTCAACTCATAATTCCTGTCCGATACAGTCTGCAAAAGGTCACTGTACGTCTCAGCGACAGTAATCGAAAGGCCGGCAATCCTGCATATAAAATGTGCAAGATTCAGATACTTCTCCAGGTATTTTGGGAATAAAACACCCTTTACCGAGATGACGCCCTTTATATGGCCGCCGTAAGATACCCTGACAGAGAAACCGTCCAGAGAAGAGAAGACCGCCGTATCTGTATCCGAACTGAAAAATTCCATCTCGTCCCCGTCCAAAAAAACCTCACCGCCGGTGATGCTCACAACCTGACCCGGAACTCCGCCGTCAGACCTGATATAATATACCGTCTCCGGCGAAAAGAGCATCACAAAGAGGTCTAAAACCTCATGGATGATCATCTCCTCATCATAGCTGCCGATAATTTTGTCAGTTAGATCAGCGACCATCGAATAATCGGCAGCCTTCTTCTCACACTCCCGAACCCTCCCTTTAAGTCCGGCCCTCTCATTCTCAAACTTCCACTTCAGATATTCCGGTTCTATCCTGAGACGGAGATACTCAGTCCCTGCCGGAATAATCCGTCCCGGAAGCTTAGTAAATTCCGAAAAATCCTTTAAATCGCCGGAAATTCCGGGATGAAGGCCGGTATCAATGAGCAGGACCTCAGATAAAGCCTCACCGTATAACTCCGCCGCAGTCCTGCTGTCAAGACCGTCACAGGATGCATTCTCCCGCCACTTAAGCAAAAATCCGGGCAGAACAGCCATACATCCCTTCCTCTCATAACTCCTGACAAGAAATTCCGGGAGGAAAAGCGACGCCCCATCCCCTCCGGATATGAAATCCGGACTTTCTCTCACCTCATCCGGTATGTCTAAAGTATTCTGGCATCCACACCCGCAGAAAAATACTCTGCTGCCGTCTGAGACGGCCTCCTCATAATAACGGCTCACAGTATCCCAAAATGATCTGACATGCCCGCAATGGGGAGGATAAGATATGACAGATACACCTTCAAAACCCGCGACTGCCTCATCCGCCTCTGCCCTTATATTCCCGCAGCAGAGGACGACAAACCGCTTCTCAGTCAAGCGGATACTGCCCCCACTTCCGGACTGCCTCACCAATAGCATAAAGAACAGATTCCGGAACCTGATACGGAATCTCACCGTGATTATCGGTCAGAATAAATCCCCCACCAGCCCCTGCCGCTGATATCGCCTCCCTGACCTTTCTTTCAGCCGTTTCAGGAGTCCACCTCCTCATCTCAACCCCGTTTAAATTGCCCATAACCGTCATTTTGCCATAGCATGCCTCCTTAACGGCAGCGAGATCGTCAAAGGCGCTCACACCGATACCCACACAGCCGGTCTCAGATATATAGCCGACAGCCGGAAGTGCACGCCCCGAGGCAAGGTGCACAGCCATCGGGCCTTTGACCTTTGAAATGACCCTCTTTGCGGTTAAAAGCCCGGTCCTGCGGAACAGTTCAGAGTCAATAATATCCGGGGATGCCAGCGGGTCAAAGTATGCAACCGCCGTTGCCCCGGCATCAAAGAGTGCATTGGCCCATGAGATGCAGAACTGCTCATTCTTCTTCATAAGCTTATCAAAGAGAGGACTGCCCGAATAGATGAGGTCGAGATAACCTTCAAAGCCCATCTGCATGACCGGCAGGGAAAAAGGCGAGACTGCGGCAGATATTACCGGAATATCGCCCGCAGAAATTTTATTCAGCTTCTCAACTATACTGAGGGTATTTAACAGACACGGAGACTCTGATATCTCAGGGACTGCTATATCATCTATATCCTCAGGTTCATGGATGACCGGCCTTCCGGCATTGGGTGGGCCGTTATCAATGAAGATGACATCACTGCCCCATGCCTCAGCCTCTAAAGCTGCATAGGTAAATCCAAAAAAGCAGTCGCCCCCAAACTTCTTCTGAAGCCTCACCTGCCCCTCTGCAACATATTCCGGTTCTGAAAAATAGTCCTTAACCGAAAGACCAAGCTCCTTTGCACCGTGCATCGTCAGCAGGAGAAAGAGCGGAACCCGGTCAGGCTCACGAAACTCCATCGCTGTGAGCGTTCTCTGCATCGGAGTCATATATTCGCTCATATTTCCACCTCTCCTGCATATCTCCTGACAAGTTCTAAAGACTCAATAGCAGAACGCCCCATAGCGTCCGCCCCGACATCCTTCCAGAGCACTTCATCGAAACTGAAAGGTGCCCCTCCGACAATAATGACAGTTCCGGGCTGCTTCTCCCTGATAACTGAAACAGCGTCCTTAATACTGAGAGCAGCCGGGAGCATAAGGGCAGAGATGAGCATAATTTCAACCTTATCCCGGACAACCATGCCGGCGAGATCAGCAGCAGAAATCCCATGGCCGTAATCTGTAATCTCATACCCGCCAGCCCTGAGTACAGATGCAACAATCCGTTTGCCAAGTGTATGATGGTCTTCAATGACCGCTATGCCAATCTTTGGCTGATAAGTCCTCTGCGGGTCCTTTGGCGGCAGAATTGTATCGACAATCTCTTCGCATATCCGCCCGCTCATATAGACCTGTGAGAGTGACAGCTCACCTGACTCCCAGAGCCTGCCGACCTCCTCAAGTGCCGGCATTATAAGTTTTTCAGTGCAGAGGATGGGAGAGCCGTGACCGCATGACTCTTCTGCAATTCTTCCCGCACGAACCCTGTCAACAGCGATAAGGGCGGCAACCATATCGTCTGTATCCGGAGATCTTATCTTTTTATTTCCGTCAGCCCCCTTCCCCCGGGCACTGAAATCGCTCATAGATAACAGTTAATTTTATATTAATTAAATGTTGCTGCTGAGATTAAACCGGAATATTTAGTAAATGGTTATTCCCCGGAATTATGGTTGGAAATATGCTCTCCGGGAATTCACTTCAGAATATTCCCAAGTTCATGGAGGCGCTTCTCCTTCTCTTCCAGAAGTTCACGTACCTTCAGTACCTCCGGATTCTGTTCATCGCCCGGCTTTGGATTTGAGATTATTATCTTCTCAAGATAGGTAAACATCTCGCCAAGCACCCTGACATTATTGCGAAGAGCAGCATATTCACTCACGGCCTCTTCGTCAGCCCCGGAATCAAGCGCCTTCTCACAGAAAGCCGCAATATTATCATCTTCTCTGAAATACCCGGTGACGATATCCTCAAAAGCCTTCCTTCGCAGAGGCTTCATTGCAAAACCGTGCAGAAGCTTCCCATATCTGTCAATTTCCTCCGGAAGAGGCATCTTTCCGGTGAAGACAATCACAGGGACATCCTTTGTCCGTTCGTCCTCCCTAATCCGGCAGAGCACCTCCCATCCGTCCATCGGCTCCATCATAATGTCCAGCAGTACAAGATCAGGCAGTTCTTGGGAGAGAGCCTGAATTGCTTCACTGCCGCTTTCTGCAACAGTTACCGAATATCCCATACCTTCCAGTATTTTCTGGAAAAGGCCTCTCACAGACCTGTCATCATCACACATCATAATTTTTTTCATCTCATCTCCTCCGGATTTATGCCTCCAATCCCGTAATGCGTCTTTAAATACTCCCAGATCTTCTCTGAACGTATCCATCCGGCATCAAGCCTTGCAACGATATCATCAATAAGCTTTACCTGCTCATCTATCTCTGTTGATATATCCGGACATTTAATCTCCACATAGCCCGATATAACGGCAAGCGGGTTTCTGATCTGGTCATTCAGGGTTGCAAGCTGCTCCATATTCTCCTCAATCTGCTCAAGGGCTTTTCTCTCGCGTTTCTCCGTCTCCTTTCTGTCAGTAATATCCCGGATAATGAGTACCCATCCTGAAATTTCTCCGCCGGAATCATACAGAGGGGTTATCGAATGTTCGGCAGGGAAGACGGAACCGTCCTTTCTTCTCATCCGGAACTCAAACCTGGGTATCTTCATCTCATCCTTTATATATTGATAAATATGCCTGCCATACTCCTCAGATGATGCCTTATCCACATGCAGGAAATCTGTCGTCTTCCCGACAGTCTCCCCGCGGTTGTAGCCAAAGAGCGAGACGGCAGCACTGTTTACAGCCAGAATAACGGCAGGTTCGGCACCGAGGACAAATCCTGCATCCTGGAGCGATTCAAAAGTCCGTTTGAAAAGCTCTTTTTGTTTTTTGAGTTTCTCTTCTGCCTCCTTTTCCTGGGTAATATTGACAGACAGCTCTATCACGCGGTTGATCCTGCCGTCCGGGTCTCTAAGCGGCGCCATCTGCACAAGGAAGTCCTGTCCGGAGAATTTCGCTTCGGTTGTGACATTTTCACCTCCATCAAAGACAGATTTCAGGGCAGAGGCTATGATTCCGGCATTGTCCGGGTCAAGGACGTCATATAATGACTTTCCGGCGAGGAAGTCATTGGAGAGTTTATTCTTTTCAAGTTCAGGCCCTGCACTGAATACATAGCAGAGATCCCTGTCCATGATATGGATGGCACCACGCGGCAGATTGTCAACGATGGCACGCAGGCGGCTCTCACTCTCTTCGATCTTCTCCTGTGCTCTTCTGTTCCGGAATATCTCCCACATCATATTGCCAAGACTTACAGCGGCATTGACGTCATCTTCCCGGTAATCGTCCTCTTTGTTCGCAACCGCAATTACCGCTGCAATCCTGTTGCCGTCAAATATCGGAACGGAAAGGAAGCGGGTTACCTCGACATGCCCTTTGGGGCAGCCGTGTTTTTCAGGATGGGGGGCCGAGTAGTCATTGACTACAAACGGGGCACGCTTTCTGACACATTCACTCCAGATTCCGGCAGATGCGACTGGGAAATGTATTGGTCTGTCCTTAACACTGCATTCCTGCATAACACTCCCGGACCACCTGTGTATGGACATCCCGGATTCGTCCGGTGATATAATGCCAATAAATGCGTAACGGCTCTCCGTCATGGAAATACTGTTTTCAAGTGCATAGTCCAGTATCTCCGCATCCTCCCGGTCAGAAATTCTGTGAAGGCCCAGTAGAGACTTTACCCGTAAGAGGTGCAGGTTGATCTGATCCTTTGACCTCTTCTCTTCCGTTACGTCCCAGACCATTGAGATGAGAGAACCGTCTTTCTCAAGCGGAATGTTTCCTGCGTTAATGTAGGTGGTCTCCTCTCCGGGACGTGTTATGGGTATCTCTTCCCAGTGCATCCGGTTCTGGTCACCGCTTTTTATATCTGTCAGGACTCTGTTTTTTATCTCATCTCTGAAGTCCGGATCTTTATATACACTCTCCCAGAATCTGTCCGGTTCATCAAGGTCCTTTGCAGTAATCCTGTAATATTTCAGGAAGTTTTCATTGTGGTATTCAAACTTAACCTCAGAGGTCACTGAATTTACAGCTATCCCGACCGGGATATTGTCAACTACTGCTCTTATGTATGCCTCCCTCTCTTCAAGCCTCTCCTGTGCCTGCACAAGTTCGTCAAGCTGCTGGCGCAGCTCCTCCTCGGCGGCCCCAAGCTCTTCGTTCTTTCTTTTCAGTTCGTCTTCGGTCTCTTTAAGTTCTGTAATATCTGAGCAGAACCCTATCAGGCGGTCTTTGTCCAGCGCAACTGCCTTTAGCATTGAATAAAAATCAGTCCCGTCCTTTCTTCTGAGTAGTAATTCGCTCTCTACTGAGCCTTCATCTCTCAATTTTATAAAGGACAAAACAGTCTTTGGCGGGGCATTGGGTGAGGCAAGGTCCCGGACTGTCATATTCAGCATCTCTTCCATGGAGTAGCCGGTCATCTCAGCCGCAGCGGGATTGACGTCAATGTAGCGTCCCTCTTTATCTGTAATGAAAACCCCTACCGGAGCATTTTCGATATAGCTCCTGAACTTCTCTTCGCTTCCCTTAAGTTCCTCCTCTGCCTGTTTCAAAGGAGTGATGTCGTTATATACTGCGACTATAAGGCCGGACGGCAGCCTGTACACTCTGTTCTCCCGCCAGCCGTAGATCCTGTCGTCCCTGTACTCTCCTGTCGGGTGAAATGCCGGTCTGCCTGTCTTTGCAACTTCTTTAAAAATATCAAACAGTCCCAGGTCCTTTACTCCCGGAAAAATTTCTGTTACTTTCTTTCCGATTACATCCTCTCTTTTAATTCTGTCTATCTCCTCAGCAGCTTTATTTATATCGACAAAGACGAAATCCTCACCGTTGTCATCCGGACGTAAAACTGCCACCCCGCTGCTCATATTCTCAAAGAGCTGCTTAAATTTCTCTTCACTCTCTTTAAGCTCAAGCTCTGCCCGCTTGCGTTCAGTGATGTCCTGCCCCTGTGCGATGACTGAAATCAGTTTTGAGCCGTCCCGGTTCAGAATATTTGCAGAATTCCAGATGACGTTTTTGACATCTCCTGAAGAGAGGTTCCGGACGGGAATTTCTTCTCCTTTCAGCCATCTGCCTGCCATAGCCTGCCGGACAGTCTCCATGGACGCTTCCCTCTTCTCTTTTGGGAAGAGTATCTGAAGGTTTTTGCCGAGAGCGTCACCGGCTAAAATTCCGGTGAGGTACTCTGCGGCCTTATTGAAGCGTGTGATTGTGAGGTCAGCGTCCCAGACTATTATCGGGGCATTTGCATAATTTATAAGGCTGTTTAGATATTCGTTTGTTTCAGAGAGTTCATTGCGGGCATTGACAATCTCGTCAACCTGCTGTCTCAGCTCCTCTTCGGCGGCCGAAAGCTCTTCGTTCTTTCTTTTAAGCTCTTCTTCAGCCTCCCACTTGTCGGTTATATCACGGATAAGTGCGAGAATCTCATCTTTGAGGTACGGGATTATCCTGGCTTCATAATATGATAGTCCGGCGGGTGTTTCAACCGGATATTCGATCTTTTCAATATTTTCATTCTCCAGTGCCGACCTGATCTTTTCCATCAGTATTATGCCGAGTTCGCCGGGAATCACTTCGGTTATGGCCTTTCCAAGGCTCTCTTCTCTTGGTACAATCAGGCGGCTCTCGTCAGGTGTCCGGATGTCAGCCAGGGTTCCGTCCTCTTTGCACCGTATGAGTATGTCGGGGATTGCATCTATGATATGCCGGTTCAGGTGCTCAATTTCACTGAGTTTGTAAGATACCTCTTTTATGTCAGTTATGTCCCGGATTATTCCTGCGACTCCTGTCCTGTTATGGGCGATTTTTATCGGGAATTTTGTGGTCTCATAGATTCGTTTGCCGTAAGTCTCCTCTGAAACCACCTTTTTTCCGGTAAAAAGAGCTTTTTTATCTGATTCGAGGCATTCTGCAGCAGCGTCCGGCGCCATCAGGTCGTAATCGGTCTTATTCATGAGTTTGTCGTGGCTGATGCCAAAAAATTTCAGGTTTGCATCATTTGCTGTGATATATCTGAAATTTTCATCTTTGACAAACATCATATCGCTGTTTGTATAAAAGAAGGACTGGGCCAGTGCCTCACTTCTCTTTCTGTCAGCGAGATGTTTGACCTGTTCTGTCAGTTTTTTAAACTGCCCTTTTGGATCTCTTCCTTTCTCAAGGTAATAGTCTGCACCGCTGTTTAAGGCTTCAATAATAAGTTCTTCGCTACCTTTGCCGGTGAAGATTATAAACGGCGTATTGTCGCCGCGTTTCCGGATATGGCTAAGGAAGGATATCCCGTCCAGTCCGGGCATCTGGATGTCGGATATTATTGCGTCAAATGGTTTTTCTGATATCAGTTTTATAGCATCCTCTGCGTTATCGCAGGTTGTAACTGTGATTTCTCCGCTCTTTTCAAGGAATATTTTCCCGCCCTTCAGAAGTATTGCCTCGTCATCCACGTAAAGAACAGAGATTAATCCTTTTTCCCCCGATATATCTTCTGTATTCATATCTGTATCTGCAATCTGACCTGATCTCCTCCCGGTTAGTGTTATTGTCCGCATATATTATATATTCTCGGCATGGCGGACTGGCATAAGCGGCAGATGAGAGGCAAAAAAAGGGCTGCTCTCTCTCTTACTTCAAAAAAAAAGTTATTCCGTCTTGCCAAGTGCTTGCGGGGTGCTTGCGGGGTGCTTGCGGGGTGCTTGCGGGGTACTTGCTGACTGAATCCGGCTATATCAGAAAGAAGTTCTTTCTGACTGTTTCTCTTTTTCACCGGATAAAATGTTGCGTTAAAAATTCCGAAAAATACAGTCCCGTCTGAAGATCACTCATATTTCCATGCACCGGCAGGAACAGTCATCTCAAAGCGTGCACCTTTTCCGTGCACCCCGTTCTCCCGGATAGTAATTCCTGTGATGGCAAGGATTTCTCTAATAAGGAATAGACCAAGTCCCGTATTCGCACCGACACCACGCTTAAAGATCTTCTCCTTCATATCGTCCGGCACACCGCATCCGTCATCCTCCCAGATGATTACAAAGGCTGAATCTGCCGGCCTGCATGATACAGAGATCCCGGTTGCCCCTTCTGCATGCCGGACAGTATTGTCATATAGATTGTAAAAGACCTTCTCCACCATCGGGTCTGCATAGATTAAGACCTCGGGGCAGCTGCATGTTATGGGGAACTGTCTATCATCTATCTTCTCAAGAAGAGCGGCTACTGGGAGCCACACCGGTTCATGAACGCCAAGCTGTTCATACTCGCGTGTGAACTCAATCTGGCGCTGAATTGCAGAAGCTGCATCAGAGGCCTTCTTCAGATGCCCACACCGGGTATTATCGGCACAGTTCTCACCGGCGAATTCAAGGAATGCCTGAAGCACCATGACCTTGTTGAGGATATCATGGCGGGTTATGCCGGACAGGAGGTTTAGCTGGCGGTTAGTACGTATAAGGGCCGATTCTGCCTGTTTACGTTCGGTAATATCATGGATGATAGAGTACAGCAGAGTTTTTTTGTTTATTGTGATTTTTGTGCTGTACACGTCAACATCCCGGACCGAACCGTCAGCACGCCTGTGGCGGAACTCAAAATGAATCTTCCCCTCTTCTGTTGCTCTCTTTATCTCCCGGTCTATCTCTTCAGGTGTGAGGGTATTGATATCATGAATTCTCATCCGCTTAAGTTCCTCCTCACTCCACCCGTAGAACTTTACCGCTGCCGGGTTGGCGTCAGTTATCCTGCCGTCCTTTGGATCAATGACCATCTTGACTGCGGCGTGATTTCTGAAGAGGTCCCTGAAATGCGCCTCGCTCTCCCGTAGTGCCCTTTCTGCCTGCCTGCGTCCTGTAATATCCCGGCAGAAGCAGATTACCTCTCCGCCGTGAGTATCCAGCCAGGTTGCCGAGACTTCAATATCGATGAGACTGCCGTCTTTCTTTTTGTGGGCAGTTTCAAAAAGCTCAGATCTGCTCCTGATACTCTCAATCCTTGCCAGGGTATGTTCGAAGGTCTCCTCTGCATCGATATCAGTGATATTCATGTCCAAAAGTTCCTCCGGCGAATAACCCGTCATTGCAGAGTAGGCCTCGTTTACATCCTTAATTCTCCCCTCCCCGTCAATTACGACAAAGCCGTCCCTTGCCGTATGCAGAACTTTCTTCAGGTAATCCTCGCTCTCCTTAAGTTCCACATCTGCCTTTACCCGGTCGGTTACATCGTTATATACCGAGACGATCTCTCCGGTTTGGAGACAAAAGACCCGGTTGTCGTACCAGCTGGCATATTTGTCATCAGTATATGCCTTCTCGGGGTAATATTCCGGGACACCTGTCTTCCAGACCCTCTGAAAGACCGGAATCAGCCCGTATTCGTCAATATTCGGGCGGAGGTCTAAGAGGCTCTTTCCCACCACTTCAGATTTTGTTCTGCCCTCAATCTCAAGTGCCATCCGGTTAAAGTCCCTGACAATGTAATCTCTGCCGCATCTGCCATCGTTTTTGACCTCATAGATGGCAGAACCGCTTGTGATTGTATCAAAAAGTCCCCTGAAGAGTTCTTCGTTCTTCCGGAGCGCCTCTTCCCCCTTCCTCTTTGAGACCGCATAATGTATCTTATTGGTGAGTTCGGCAAACTGTGACCTCGGTTCACCGCCCTTCTGGAGATAAAAGTCTGCGCCGCTGTTTAAGGCTTCAATTACTATCTCTTCGCGGCTTTTCCCTGTGAAGATTATAAACGGAGTATCATCTCCGCGTCCGCGGAGTATTTTTAAAAATGAGATGCCGTCACATTCCGGCATCTGGTAGTCTGATATTATGGCGTCGTATTTATTCTCTGTCAGCAGATTTAAGGCATCAGACGCATTATCGCAGGTTGTGACAGTAAAATTTCCGGTATGCTCAATATATAACTTTCCTGCATCAAGAAGTACCGGTTCGTCATCCACATATAATATTGATACCGGCTGGTCTGAGGACTCTGAACCGTTCATTATTAAATGTCCGGCGAGATTGTATTAATATCTTTCTCAGTTCTCCAAGCACCGGCAGGAACAGTCATCTCAAAGCGTGCACCTTTTCCGTGCACCCCGTTCTCCCGGATAGTAATTCCGGTAATGGCAAGGATTTCACGGATCAAAAAGAGGCCAAGTCCGGTATTTGCACCGACACCACGCTTAAAGATCTTCTCCTTCATCTCATCTAAAACTCCGCACCCGTTGTCCTCCCAGATGATGACACAGCCATCTCTTTTATCTCCGGGTGCTGAATAATCTGCTTTAATATCGGTATTTTCATCTCTGACAGGTTCTTTTGGCAGAATTACTGATATACATACTTCATCCACTCCCCTGCCATGCCTGAGGGTATTGTCATAGAGGTTGTAAAAGACCTTCTCAACCATCGGGTCTGCAAAAATCTCAATATCTTTGCATTCGGATTTCACAGGTACAGGGCCAACAGCCGCATCTTCTAAGACTTCAGAGAGCCTGAACCATGCAGTGTCACCTGAGCCAAGCATGTTATATTCACCTGTAAATTCAATCTGGTTCTGAATTGTCATGGCGGCCTCTTTCATAATCGCCAGATATTCAGAAATAACAGGTTCTGAATTTTTTCTCCCGGTCAGATCGATAAAAGAATGCAAACCTGTAACCTGATTGAGTATATCATGCCGGGTTATCGAATTGAGCATCTGAAGTTTATTATTGGCAATACGCAAAGCCTCTTCATTTCTTTTTCTGTCAGTGATGTCGTCAAGAATTATCCTGACTCCGGTAACATCTCTATCTTTCATTACCGGAATTACATGCAGCCTTAAATACAGCTCATTTCCGGCTGGGGAGAGATGCTCCATCTCAAAATTGAATATGCCCTCTCCGCTCTCAATAACGTCCCGTAACAGCTTTGAAAAACCTGATTTTATGACGATATTATTTTCCAGCAGATTCAGGTCATATCTCATATCAATACCGGTAGAGCCAAGGATCTCAGGAACCCTCCGGTTCGCATAGAGAATTTTCCCATTCCTGTCTGAGGCAATTATACCCACAGGGGCATTATCTGCAAGGTCCCGGTACTTCTCTTCACTCTTCCGGAGTTCCTCTTCGGCCCTCTTTCTCCGGGTAATGTCAAGATGTGTCCCGTACATCCAGACAGGTCTGCCGTCATCTGTCCATTCTGTAACCTTTCCGCGATCAAGCACCCATACCCAGTGGCCGTCTTTATGCCGCATCCGTGATTCAAACTGGTAATAGTCCGTCTCTTTCTTAAAATGCCTCTCCATCAGGCGGTTGCTCTCTTCAAGGTCGTCAGGATGGGCATATTTCATCCATGTCCTGATAGATACGGGGGAGATCTCCTCAAGGGTATAGCCGATAATCTCTGCCCAACGCTCGTTGAATATCGCCTCTCCTGTCATAACATTCCATTCCCAGGTTCCAACGTTTGTTCCGGAGATTATGGCACTAAGCCTTCTTTTCTGGTCTGCAAGTTCTATCTCGGCCTTCTTTCTTTCAGTTATATCCTGCAGTGTCCCGTGAAGCCCGGTGACTGTGCCGTCACCGCTCTTCTTTACGCCGCCAAATGCATGAACAAAGCGTATTGTCCCGTCCGGCCTTATGAGTTCAAGTTCTGCGGAATATGACTCCCCGTATTCAAGCGCTTTTTTAACGGCAGAACTGAGTATTGCCTGGCTTTTCTCCGTGTATATATCTGTAAGGTCGGGATATGACGGCGGCTTCACTGACGGGTCAATGCCGGTTATGGTGTAAATCTCCTCTGACCAGGTTATAGTGTCGGTTTTAATATCCCAGTCCCAGATACCAATCTCTGAAAGCCTGTGGGCTTCCCTTAGATCTTCCCGTGTTTTAATCAGTTCTGCCTCAGTAATTTTAAGCTCTGTAATATCAGAACAAAATCCCATATAGCGATCTTCATCCAGGGCAACCGCCTTGAGCATTGCATAAAAATCAGTCCCGTCCTTTCTTTGGAGAAGCAGTTCACCCTGCACTGAACCTTCTTCTTTCAGTTTTATAAAGGACGCAACTGTCTCCTGCGGGGCATTGGGTGAGGCAAGGTCGGAGACTGTCATATTAAGCATCTCAGACTGCGTATATCCGGTCATCTCAGATGCGGCCGGATTGACGTCAATATACCTGCCCTCTTTGTCGGTTATGAATATAGCGTCCGGAGCATTTTCTATATAGCTCCTGAACTTCTCCTCGCTCTTTCTTAATGCCTCTTCGGTCTCTTTTCTTCCGGTAATATCCCGGCAGAAGCAGATTATAATGCCTCCTTTATCTTCGAGATAAGATGCAGAGATCTCTACATCAAAGATACTACCGTCTTTTCTCTGGTGTTTTGCTTCAAATATCTCAGAACCATTCTCAGTTATGCGCCTGATACGTCTGGCGGTCTCAGCCGGATTTTCATATGCGTCAAGGTCGTTAATACCCTGGGCCAGAATTTCGTCCCTGGTGTAACCTGACATTGTGCAGTATGTCTCATTGACATCGGTCAGTCTCTTCTCCGGAAGTCCGATTGTCCAGAACCCGTCCATTGTGGTCTGGATAATTGCCCTGTGGCGCTCTTCGCTCTCCTTTAGTTCAGACTCCGCCTGCCTGCGTTCTGTAATGTCCTGGCCCTGTGCTATGAACGCCTTTGCTCTGCTTCTGCTATTCTCTTTTATTTCTGCTGTATTCCAGATGACGGTCTTTATAATGCCAGGGCGGTTTTTCACCGGAATTTCGGTCATTACCGGTTCTCTTCCTGCTACAGACTGGCAGATATTTTCTGTATATTCCTCTTTTTTATCATCCGGAAATATTATCCCGATCTCTTCTCCGATTGCTTCATCGGCCAAAATTCCGGTAAGCTCTTCAGATGCACGGTTAAAACGGGTAATTACAAGGTCACTGTCCCAGACGATTATCGGGGCGTTTGCGTTTTCAATCAGTCTGTTTAAGTAGTCATTTAATTCTGAAAGTTCATTTCTGGCGCTGATGTTCTCTTTGAGCTGCTGCCGGAGTCTCTCTTCAGTGGCTTCAAGGCGGCTGTTTGCGGCAAGGAGTTCTTCATTTTTTATTTTGAGTTTATCCTCATTTCTCTTCTTTGATACTGCGTATCTCACTTTATTGGCAAGTTCTGAAAACTGTGATTTAGGTTCGCCGCCTTTCTGGAGAAAAAAGTCTGCACCACTGTTTAAGGCTTCAATGGCGACCTCTTCACGGCTTTTTCCGGTGAAGATAATAAACGGGGTTTTGTCACTTCCGGCTCTTATCTGCCGGAGTAATTCTGTACCGGACATCCCCGGCATCTGGTAATCTGATATTATTGCGTCAAATTTCTCATCTGACAGAAGCTTTAGGGCTTTAGCAGCGCTTTCGCAGGCTGTAACTTTAAAATCATTGTTGAACTCCAGATATATCTGTCCTGCCTTAAGAAAGATCAGTTCATCGTCAATATAAAGGACTGATATTATCTCCTTTGCCACTTTGTTCTCTTCCTTATTCACAATAATCCCTGATCTGTATTATTCATGTTCAGACTGTGCTGTCTGTTATATTGTCCTGCTTAGTTAATAAAATATCATTATTGATGTGCGCATTGGTCTGTCAGATTGCGACTTGTCTGTAAAAGAGAAGTTCTGCTGATGAATTAACAGTGAATGGGGTGGTAATTTTCTATTGTGCTGAATGCGGTAAAAACAGAGGGTTTTAAATGTTTAATGGATATTTTTATGGCTGATTATCAATATCCGGGCCTTCCTGGATTCTCCATGCACCGGCAGGAACAGTCATCTCAAAGCGTGCACCTTTTCCGTGCACCCCGTTCTCCCGGATAGTAATTCCTGTAATGGCAAGTATTTCACGGATCAAAAAGAGGCCAAGCCCGGTATTTTCACCGACACCACGCTCAAATATCCTCTCCTTCATCTCATCTAAAACTCCGCACCCGTTGTCCTCAAAGATAATCAGGCAGTCCGGATGTCCTGTTTCACCGGTCTTTCCTCCTTTTGGTCCGCATGAAATTCTTATCTCATCCGCACCTCTGCTGTGCCGGATGGTATTGTCATAGAGGTTGTAAAAGACCTTCTCTATCATCGGGTCGGCAAATATCTCAATATCTTCACATTCGCAGGTTATATTTACCGGCCCTCTCCCGTTTTTATCTGCTGACGGGCATGGGCTGTACCAGTCCGGCTCTTTTGCACCAAGTTCATCATATTCCCGTGTAAATTCGATCTGCCGTTTTATTGCATCGTTTGCTATACGGATATTATTGCAGTATCCCTTAAGTTTCTCCCCCATCTCCTTATTCCCTGCGAGATCAAGATACCCGCCGATGACCATAACATGGTTGAGGATGTCATGCCTGGTGATTCCGGAGAGGAGCTGGAGTTTTTTGTTTGAGATGAGCAGAGCTTTCTCAGTCCTTTTTCTCTCAGTGATGTCATCTATGATTATCATTGCCCCTCTGGTATTTCTGCCGGTCTGGAGCGGAATTATATGAATTCTTAGATAAACTTCCCTGCCCCAGACGGAGATGTACTTCATCTCAGTTTTTAAGACCGGCTTTCCTGTATCAATGACATCTCTTAAAATATCTGCAAAGCCTGAAACTATCAGATTTTTAGTGTGCAGGAGATTTATCTCAGCCGTCTTCTCAATTCCCGGAGAGCCGAGAATCTCTGCAACCCTTTGGTTCACATACGTAATTGTGCCCTCTCTGTCACAGGTGAGGATGCCAACCGGAGAGTTCTCTGCAAGACTGCGGTATTTCTCTTCGGATTTTTTTATTGTATCCTCCACAACTTTCTTATCTGTTATGTCCTGGACGTGGACAAGATAGCCTGTAACTGTACCGTCATCTGTTTTTAGGGGTGTTATCAGGACGTCCAGCCAGGCAGAACCACTCTTTATTGTCGGATAGAGATTTAGCGAGATGACCGTATCAAAATCAAATTCAACTTCGTAGCGTACAGTCTCACCCCTGAGCAGTTTTTCCTTATGCTCATCAGTGACATTGGGGTCCTCAAAGAGCGGGAAACCTTTGATATCTTCAATGTCACTGACGCCGAATATCTCAAGGCATGCCGGGTTTACATGGATGAGCCTTCCGGCTGAATCGAAAAGCTCGATTGCAATCGTGGAATTGTCATATATCGCCCTGTACTGCTCTTCGCTCTTCCGGAGTTTATCCTCGGCCGTGAACCTCTCAATTGTACTGCCAAGTGACTCTCCGGCAGAGATGAGAGTCTCCCTTTCTTCGTCTGTAATCTCATGCCGTTTTTTGCCGGCGACATTCAGTGCACCTATTACCCTGCCTTTTGATACCAGGGGGACACTTGCCATGGAAGAAAAGCCGCTTCTTTCTGCATGTTCCGGTGATATCTCTTCGTAATGGTCGGTGATTATAGTCTCACCTTTCATAAACAGTGAGTAGTAGGGTTCTCTGTCAGCCGTTATTTTTCCTGCCTCCTCAAGCAGGAATTGTGGGACATTTCTGGAGCAGACGACTGATGCTGTCCCGCTCTCCTCATCTATGATATAAATCCCTCCTGCATCGAAATCAAGGAGGGAGAGAGTCCTGTCAATAATATTTTCAAAGAGTGAAGGGAGGTCTTTAGCCCTGTTTGCGGCTGATATCATCTCATTTACCGCAGCAAGGGTTCTGGAGTGATGTTTTAGCTTCTCTTCCATCATCTTCAGGTCTTCGATCTCTGTAAATATTCCCTGAATTCCGGAGAGATGTCCGTCTTTTATTGCCGGACGGGCTTCTGTTCTTACCCAGACTGAACTGCCGTCTCTTCTGAGGAGGCGAAATTCAGTCGGTCTGATCTTTCCGGATAATATCTCCCGGAAACGGTCTTTTCTCTCTTTTCTGTCATCCGGATGGACAAATTCGTAGTATGGCCTTCCTGTATATTCTGAGGGAGGATATCCGGTTACACTCTCTATATTTGGCGATATCTCTATGACTGTCCCGTTTTCGTCAAGTATGTAGTATATCTCCTTAAGGTTTTCAAAGAGGGAGCGGAGTTTTTCTTCACTGGCTGACAGCTCTGTTCTGGCTGCTTTGAGGTCTCTGATGGTCCGTGCCTGTGAGACGTTCTGGAATGCGAGATCTGAGAGTTTTTTTGAGAGGGTATAGATGACCTGTGCTATCTTTCTGAACTGCTCTTCCGGCACAGAGGCAATTTCCCGGTATGCAATAACTGCTTTTTCCCCGTCTGCACCAATTTCCTGTGCATATTCACGTATTTTATCTTCGGAGTAGTTTTCGTTTCTGACCTGACCTATGATCCAGCTGGCGATATGCCTGTTGTTTACGGTAATTCCTGCTCCTGCGCTCATAAGTCCGCAGGGGCACTGGCTGATAGTCGGGCCGTTTTTGTCCGGTCTGCCGGTGACTGAATTGGATTTATTGCAGTTCTCCACTCCTTTTTCTGTTTTCCGGAGAATTTCGCTGCATAACCGGGTGGATTTGGATGCTTTTGTAACCGGTGTTCCGTCCGGGCGTATGATTACGGAGGCAACGCCGGTCGCTTCCGCAAATTCGTCCTGGAGGCGCTGGATCTCGTCCCGGCTGAAGAGGTCTTCAAATGATATCTCGCCGTTGCTCTCAAATGGTCTTGTCAGGGCAATTATCCGGCGCTCAAGAGCTTCCATTGAGGCTCTCTGCTGAGTTATCTCTTCGATTGTCCCTTCGTAGTATATTTCCTCGCTGCTGTCATCTTTTATGGCAGTGGCATTGATGGAGATCCAGATGCTGTGGCCGTCACGATGTCTGTTTTCCGCTATGAAATTTTTAACCTCTCCTTTGGTATCGAGGATATGCCTGAAGGTGTCTCTCACCTCCGGATTTACATATAACTGGTCGCGGATATTGTGTATGTCATCAATCATCTCCTTTGGGGTGTTGTAGCCGTAAATCCGGGCAAAGGCCGGGTTTATATCGAGATAGACTCCTTTCGGTGTTGTCCTGAATATGCCGAGTATTGCGTTATTGAAGAGGCTGAAGTATTTCTCCTCGCTTTTTATCAGTGCTTCTTCGCTCTTTTTCTTTGAGACTGCGTAGCGTATTTTATTGGCGAGTTCTGCAAACTGCGGTTTCGGGTTGCCGCCTTTCTGGAGATAAAAGTCTGCTCCGCTGTTTAAGGCTTCAATTACGACATCTTCACGGCCCTTTCCGGTGAAGATGATGAATGGTGTATTGTCGCCTCTCTCGCGGAAGTGGCGTAGAAATGAGAGTCCGTCGCATTCCGGCATCTGGTAGTCTGATATGACTGCATCGAATTGTTTCTGTTTCAGCAGTTTTAAGGCATCTACAGCATTTTCGCAGGTTGTAACCTTAAAATCCCCAAATCTCTCAAGAAATATCTTTCCGATATCAAGCAGTGACGGTTCGTCATCCACATAAAGAACGGAGATCTTTGAACTGCCGGAGGAGGGGTCATTCATAATATACTATAGATTTAATATATGGTAAATATTTTCTGTTATGCGGTTGTTTTTTTCCTTCCGGAAAAAACCGGTGGAGTTTTTATTTTATTATCATGACGGGGCATTCTGCACTGTGGGTGACTTTCCGGCTAACACTCCCAAGAACGACGCCTTTTATCGTTCCAAGTCCGCGGCTGCCGAGTATTATCAGGTCGGCTTTCTCCTTTTCTGCAATTCGTATTATCTCATCGGCAGGGTCGCCTATTGCAACTTTGAGTGTGTATGGGATCTCTTTTTCTGTCAGCGCCGATATTGTCTGTTTTATCTTCTTTTCTGCATCGTCTTTCAGTACTTTGTGGACATCGAAATTGTCCTTTACAAGTTTTGACTGGGGTGGTGTGCCGGTGATATATGTAAGAATTATCTGTGATGACAGTTCTTCTGCAAGTCCGGCAGCCTCCTTTGCTGCACGTTCTGCGTTGTCTGAGCCGTCTGATGCCAGGAGTATTTTTTTATACATTTAAATTAAGTCTCCCTAAAGGTCTTATCTGCAATAGTGTTTAATTTTTTGTTTGTTGTTATGCTTTAATTATTCATGCTTTTATGCTCTCTGTTATACGGGTGTCCGGAATATTGTTTGTCTGTCTGGTTTAATGTGGTGCGGATCGTATGTCTGGGTCATTTAATAATATGTTTTTTCTGTGTTTGTCCGGAAATGTTATCTTTTTTGGTGATAAATATATTACAGTTTCAGGAAGTCCCGCCGTGATGGGATTTTCTGCCGGATTTATGAATTTCTGCCCGGTTTATGCAGTATATTTCCGGTTATGAATATAAACAGATATTCTTTGGATTAATGGATTATGGCTATATGTGAATTTTTAGAGAGGTTGGAGGTTTAGGTGTCATTCGCGCAGAGATTAAGGGCTGAGTGGTTTTCAAATGTCAGGGGCGACTTCCTCGCCGGAATTACAGTAGCTCTGGCTCTTATTCCTGAAGCTATTGCGTTTTCCATCATTGCAGGGGTTGATCCGATGGTGGGCCTGTATGCATCGTTCTGCATTGCTGTTGTTATTGCTTTTGCAGGCGGAAGGCCGGGTATGATCTCGGCTGCGACAGGTTCGATGGCCCTTGTGATGGTTGTCCTGGTGCGGGATTTCGGGGTTGAGTATCTCTTTTTAGCGACTGTTATAACCGGAATTATGCAGTTATGTCTTGGATTTTTAAAGGTAGGGCGGCTTATCTCGTTTATTCCTTATTCTGCTGTTCTTGGGTTTGTAAATTCGCTTGCTATTCTGATTTTTATCTCGCAGATTCCGTTTCTGATTGGTGTGCCGCCTGTTGTGTATCTGATTACGGCTGCGACTGTCGGGATTGTGGTTCTTCTGCCAAAGGTTACGAAGGCCGTTCCTGCACCGCTTGTCGCAATTGCGGTTATGGCCGGAATTACCATCACTGCCGGGATTGATGTCTTAACGGTTGGCGATCTTGGCACTATTACCCGTGCACTGCCTCTATTCCATCTGCCGGCTGTGCCTCTCTCTGTTGAATCTCTGCTCATTGTCCTGCCGTATTCGGTGACGCTTGTTATTGTCGGACTTTTGGAGTCGCTTCTCACTGCGTCTATTGTCGATGAGATGACTGATACTAAAAGTGATAAGGACCGGGAGGTTAAGGGTCAGGGTATTTCCAATGTTGTTGCGGGCGTTTTTGGCGGGATGGCCGGCTGTGCTATGATTGGGCAGTCTGTTATCAATGTCACTTCCGGAGGGAGGGGCAGGCTTTCGTCGCTTACTGCCGGTCTTTTTCTGATATTTCTCATTATTGTTCTTGGCGATCTTGTCGCTCAGATTCCTATGGCTGCTCTTGTCGGGGTGATGATTATGGTGGCTGTCGGGACTTTTGAGTGGAGTTCTTTAAAGGATCTCGGAAAGATGCCGAAGAGTGACGCCTTTGTTATGCTGGTCACTATCGCGATTGTTGTCTATACTCATGACCTTGCTAAGGGTGTCTTAACCGGAGTTGTGATTGCTGCACTTGCTATGGTCTGGAAGATGTCTGCAATTTCTGTCTCCGGCAGTGTCAGGGATGACGGTGTTAAGGTTTATACTGTAAGGGGCCAGCTCTTCTTCGCGACTATGTCGGCTTTTGTTGATCTCTTTGATTATGCCGGCGATCCTGAAAGGATTGAGATTGATTTTGTCAGTTCGCATATATGGGACCATTCTGCTGTTGAGGCGATTGTCAGGGTGATTGACAAGTATCAGCAGGAGGGTAAGTCGGTGTATGTTACGGGTTTAAATCCGGAGAGTCAGGAGACGCTTGATAAGGGCTTTTCATGAGGATTTAATGGATTTGGTGATGTGGTGGGGGTGTGAGGATGTGGTGGGGATGTGGTGATGTGGGGATGTGGTGATGTGGGGATGTGGGGATGTGGTGGTGTGGTGGTGATGTGACCTTTTTCCTTTTTTTGTCCGGTGCTGAACTTACCGTGAACTTACCATGAACTACCTGTGAACTAAAAAATCTGTTTAATTTTTGATTCTGTCGTTTTTTGTCCGGTGTTGAACTACCCGTCAACAAAATATTTTTCCGGATTGCAAATCTGAGCCTGATTTGCGGTTTGATTGATTTTGATGCAACTGTCTGTTAACATGCCGGTTAAGTATCTGTTAACTGCCGGCTCTCTGTCCATCTCTTTGTCTGTTAACTACCCGTCAA
Source organism: Methanoplanus limicola DSM 2279 (assembly GCF_000243255.1). Lineage (NCBI taxonomy): Archaea > Methanobacteriati > Methanobacteriota > Methanomicrobia > Methanomicrobiales > Methanomicrobiaceae > Methanoplanus > Methanoplanus limicola. Next base: position 2,262,789 of record NZ_CM001436.1, on the reverse strand, counting down.
CAAAATATTCTCTCAAATCATGACAATATTGGGATATATTTTGGGTTCTGACATATGGCTTTTTGGTATAGCATTTACCACAGGATCACCCCTTCAGATGATGATACTTCATTTCAGTCCGACTATGCCTTAAATAACTTTATCATTCATAAATTCTCATAGTCATATGATGAGAAAGAACGGGTATAACCGGGGAAAAATTGCAGTTCTTTTTATCAATTATGACCCTGAGTGCCTGTCGGAAACAAAAAAGCATCTTGAAAAATCAGGCAGAATATCTGTATATTGCGCTGAAAATGCAGAAGAAGCCATAGCTCTGCTAAATAAAAATCCATTCGATGTCATTGTATCCGGTTTTGTCCCAACTGACTCCACCGGAAAATCACCGGAAAATGCTCTGCTTAAATACATAAAAGAGAACAATATCAGAATTCCATACATTGTTTTTTCCGGAGACTCTGGTGAAGATGCAGTTGCCGGGTCATTTAATAATGGGGCTGATTTCTTCGTCCGCAGGACCGGAAGGCCTGATGATTACTACGCAGAACTTGCCGGAAAGATCAGATTTGCAGCTGAAAACAGGAAAAGACCCTCTGAAACAGATCTCTTTAACCAGGAGAGGCTCCGGCTTGTGCTTGAAGCAACAAATGACGGGATATGGGACTGGGATCTGAAAACGGGAGAGGCATTCTTCAGTCCACGCTGCTTTACCATGCTTGGCTATGAACCGGATGAGGTGCCTGCATCATACAGTACATGGAGAGAGAATGTCCTCCCTGATGACCTTTTAAAGGCTGAAAAGGTCGTTTATGACTGTATCCACAACGGCAGGGACGGTTTTGATCTTGAGTTCCGGATGAAAACCAAAAGCGGTGAAATCCGGTGGATGAGGGCCAGGGGTAGTGTTGTAAGCAGGGACTCAGACGGAAAAGCTCTCCGGATTCTTGGGACGCATACTGATATTACCGACTGGAAAATGGCAGACAAGGCCCTTCGTGAAAGCGAGAATAAATTCCGGAAACTCTTTGACAAGGCCTCACAGATCTTCTTTTTATTTGATCTTGACGGAAATTTTGTGGATGCAAACGAAAAAGCGACAACTACAACAGGTTACACTCTTGATGAACTCCTCTCAATGAATGTCAATGATCTCGATCCCGAATCGGTAATCCGCAATGACAGAAGAAATATCTGGCATAAATTCCCGGATGACAGGGATATTTACATTGAGACGAGGCACCGGCGTAAGGACGGGACCATTTACACAGCAGAGGTCCGGGCGACAAAGTTAAAAATAGGGGATGAGCATTATGTCCTCTCACTTGTAAACGATATTACGGAGAGGAAAAAAGCGGAAGAGGCCATATCCAGAAGTGAAAAAAAATACAGGGATATTTTTGAGAATTCCGTCACCGGACTGTTCAAAACTACTTTCAATGGAGAGATATTTGATGTAAACAACTCCTTTGCCCGTATGTATGGTTATCCGGATGCAGAGGAGTTCCTGAAATCAGGGAAAAATGCAGGGGATTTTTATTTTGATGTCCGTGACAGGGAAAAGGTTGTAAATATTATTTCAGAAGACGGCAGTGTTACCGGTTATGAGGCAATCCATAAAAAAAGGGACGGCACGCCATTCTGGGTGTCAATTAGCGGAAGACTGCTCTGTGATGATAACCGGAAATACTGTGAAGGGAGCATAATCGACATTACGGAGAGGAAAAAAGCAGAAGAGGCACTGTTTCTTTCAAACCGGAAGTTAAAACTGCTCTCCGGAATTACAAGGCACGATATCCTCAACCAGATAACAGTTATCAGGGGCATTGCCGACATAATTGATGATCTTGAGGATGAACAGGAAAAAACCGAGTATATCGGAAAGATTGACAGTGCAGCCCGTACAATTGAAGAAAATATATTGTTTACAAAAGAGTATGAACAGCTTGGAGTCAATACACCTGAATGGATCTCAGTTTCAGGTTTAACTGACAGGAGGTCATTTGGAAAACTGCCGGTGCACAACCTCTGTGAAGATATTATGATATATGCCGATCCTATGCTCAGTAAAGTCTTTGAAAACCTGATGGACAATACGGTCAGGCATGGTGAGAAGGCCACTGAGGTTTATGTCAGGTGCAGGCATGACAATAACGGGGGGCTTGTCATTACATGGGAGGACGACGGGACCGGCGTGCCTGATGAAGAGAAGGAGAGAATTTTTCAGAGAGGAGTTGGCAAAAACACGGGGTTTGGCCTTTTCCTGACAAGAGAGATCCTCTCCATTACCGGAATTTCAATAAAGGAGAGCGGGGTCTTTGGCAGCGGGGCACGGTTTGAGATCACAGTTCCGGCAGATTCCTGGAAAAAGGATTAGCTCTCTTAAAGGCAGAGATGCCGGTCTGTGTTCGGTCCGGAATATAAGCTCTCAGTTTATCACCTGGTTTAGGATTTACTGCCCTTATCAATACCTGCAAACTCTCAGGAATGAGAATCTCCCCGCATTCTCCAGACCCCTTTTGGCAGCCTCATCTCAAACCTTGCCCCTTCCTTTAAGTTCCCGTTTTCCCGGATGGTAATTCCTGTAATTGACAGAATTTCCCTGATCAGAAATAGTCCAAGTCCGGTATTTTTCCCGACATTACGCTCAAAGATCTTCTCTTTCATCTCATCTAAAATTCCGCACCCGTCATCTTCAAATATTATTATATAATCCTCGTTATCAGGTCTGCCGGTAATTCTGATCCCCGTTGCACCTTCTGCATGTCTGACTGCATTGTCATAGAGGTTATTGAATGCAAGGTCAATCATAGGGTCTGCAAATATTTCAACATCCAATATTTCGTTTTTCACCGGAATTATGCCGTTTGTGTCCTTAAAGGTAAGACTTCCGGGCGAAAACCACACAGGTGCTTTTGATCCTAAGTCGTCATACTCCTTTGTGAATTCTATCTGGTGCTGAATTGACATTACTGCCTTTTTCATCTTCCTGAGATATTCTGTAATATTTTCATCAGTGCAGTCTTCTATGGCGAATTCAAGGTTTCCAAAGAAGACCATAATCTGATTTAAGATGTCATGCCTTGTGACAGATGAGAGCAGTTTCAGCTTGCGGTTGGCAAGGTAAAGTGCCTTTTCAGCTTTCTTTCTCTCAGTAATATCCCTTACATTTGCGAGGACAAATGTCCGGTTATCAAGCTCAATTCTTGTGAGGAAGACCTCTACATTAAATAAAGAGCCGTCATGCGGTCTTCTTGCCTGCCAGAAGAATATGCGGTTATTTCCGGCCATGACATCTCTCCAGATCTTCCGGACATCATCCATATTTTTATTTGGTGCTGAATAATCCCGTATTGTATGATTAAGAGCCTCTTCGTAGGTTACACCATACATGGCAAGCATTTTTTTATTAACATCTACAATTCTGCCTTCAGTGTCATGTATGAGCACTGCATCATATGAATTGTCAATATAAGTTCTGAATGCGTCTGTTGTTTCCTTAAGTGCCTTTTCTGCCAAAATCCGGTCAGTGATGTCCTGATGAACGGAGAGGACGCAGGGCTGGTTTTTGTAATTTATCTTCATTCCGGAGAGCAGGAGGGTTTTTTCCTCACCGGAAAAAGTTGTAAAATCGGCCTGGAGGCCCGATATAACTCCGTTTTTCCTGATCCCGTCCAGCCATAGTTTACGCCCGGAGGGTTCTTTCCAGACAACCGGAGCACCTCCCCTGTAATTGCTCCCGTCCGGATTTAACCCGAAGAGTTCATGAGCTTTTGGGTTTGCATAGACTACGTCACCTTCCAGAGTTACGATGGAGAGTGATATGGGGATATTTTCAATCACATGCTTAAACTGCCCCTCGCTCTCCCGAAACATCTCCTGTGCATCTGATAACTGGTGCAGCTGCTGTATAATCTTCTCTTCTGAGGTGTCAAGCTCCTCTTTTTTCCGGTCAAGTGCCTTTTCTGCTTCTGTTCTTTCGGTAACGTCTGAGAAAAGTGCTATTGCAGTCTTCCTTCCGTTAAGTTCAATCTCTGAACCTCTTATGTCGGCGTAAAATATTGTGCCGTCTTTTCTCTGTACAGGAACTTCACGGGCAAAATCGGCCTTTCCGGAGGTCATGTCCATGAAAAGGCCTGATACTCTCTCCATATCCCATGCAGGATGGATGTCTGCAAGGGAGAGCCTCAGGATTTCATCTCTGCTGTATCCAAGAGTCCGGCATATGGCCTCATTTGCAAAGACAAACTTTTTTGTTATCGTATCTGAGGCAATAATCCCGCCCGGAACTGCATCGAGAACGGCACTTATAAGGCTTATATTGCTCTCTGTATATCTGGTTTTTCCGGCGGATTCAATGACCTTTTCGAGGATTTCCTCTGTTATCTCCTGGTGAGGGGATCTCTTAATATAATATCCGGATGCTCCGGAATTTATGGCCTCTGCCAGGATTTCAGGGTTTTTGTTCTCCGTAAAAAAGATTACCGGAATTTTGATGTTTTCTGCCCGGATTTTTTTAAGTAGTGTGAGGCCGTCATATGAAGGAGTTTTTATCTCCGAAATTATGGCATCGAATTCTTTCTCTGCCAGGATTTTAAGGGCCTCTTCTCTGTTTTTGCAGGTGGTGAATGAAAAAATCCTATCCGGTATTGACGCCTCCTCATCTTTTTTTATTATGGATCCGTCATCCAGGATGAGAATACGGATGGGTGAGTTTATACTCCGGGATCTTTTCACATACAATAATTGTTTGAAATCTGATATATAAATTATCTTTCTGCTAAAAAATATTTCCCGGAATCGTGGGTATTTGGTGGATTATTTTCGTTTTTGTCTTAATTTTAGAAATATTATTTCTGAAAGTCTGAATGATATCTGTGTGGCAGAACTGTGCCTCTCTTTTGTGGTGCTCTTTTGCCTTATAAAAGAGGAGTCGCCCGCAGCCGTCCGGATCTTTTCTTTTTTATTCCCGGGATTTTAAGAGACGGAAATTTCTGACCGGTTATGATTTTTAGGAAAGATAAACTGACCTTTAAAAGGACTTACGCATGATTTATACCTGCCAGGAATGATAGTAATATATTATGAGATCAGGTATTCTGCTATGTATTTTTGCAGCTGTATTATTGCTGGTATTTTTTTCGGGCTGCACCGGGAACAGTCAGGAGACATCCGTAACGGCTCCGGATAATCTGACGGATTATAAGAGTCTGGCAGAATCTGCTTATCAGTTGGGGAATGAAGATTATATGGCCGGAAATTATTATTCGGCAGCAGAAAATTATGATGAGGCCTGTAAGTATTATGATAAAGCAGGCCTTTTTGTGAATGCGTCAGAGGCTGAGAGGAGAAGTTTTGCCTCTGTCAGATGCTTTTATGAATATCCGCTCAATGAGACAGAGGCAGAGGATGCTTTAAGGGAGAAAGTTCCGGGGATTACTGATGAGGAGATAGATTCCTGGCTCTCCGGTCATGCACAGAAGCAGGTTTCTGACGGAAATACTCTGTACTTTGCCGATACGGCATCAAATTATCTTTTTGAGAATTATGAGCTGCTCCAAAGAATCAATGACCCTGAAGAGTTTGACTATTTTGCCCGTTATCTCACAGAAGATGATGTGCAGGGGTCCGGTTCACCGTATTTAAGCCCGGTAAATTACAGCGGCTCTGAAAAATTTGTGATCTTAGGGGATGTATTTACAGCCGGAGGGACGGTAAATATCTGGTTCCCCCTTCCTGTAGAGACAGACTCACAGAGGGATGTCCGGGTTGAGAACCTCTCATATAGTGAGTATATTAAAGCAGGGCCTGTTACAGACGGGCAGATTGGGTATGTATATTATGAAATTCCGGCAGAAGAGATAGAAGGTGATCTGGTAATTACGGCTGATATCGGGTTTAGGTCATACAAACAGGAGTTTGATGTCGATCCTGCAAAGGTACTGCCTTACGATAAGCAAAGTCCTGAATATCTCCTTTACACAAAATCCGGAAGAAATATAGAGATTACTGATGAGATTAAATCAAAGGCAGAGGAAATTGTCGGCGATGAAACAAATCCATATCTTCAGGCTATAATGATTTATGACTATATCATTCAGACTTATCCTTACAGCCATGTCCCGCATCTTTTCCTTGATACGGCTAAGCCCAAAGTTTCGGAATCATCGTATATGTTTAAAACCGGACGGGGGGACTGTGGTACACAGAGCATGCTCTTTTCAGCTATGTGCAGATCGCTTGGTATTCCTGCCCGTGCAACCGGTGGATATCAGATGCTGCTTAAAGAAACACCGGGGACTCATTTCTGGGCTGAATATTATATCGAAGGGTATGGCTGGATTCCCTGCGATCTGACAGTTGCGGATGTAGCGGACTGGTATGATATAAGTGATGAGAGGAGAGCGGAGTTTAAGGAATATTATGGTCATAATCTTGACAGTGCCAGGTATGTCATCCAGAAGGATGTCGATGCGGGAATGATTCCCGAAATTCCGGATGATGCCGTAGCTGTAAGGCTGGTGAGGCAGGCTCCGGCAGTAATCTATGACGGATATGATTTGGATGCTGATGGAGCAACTGAATTTTTAGCTGATCTGAGGGCCTGCTGAAGGATTGCATCTGATAAAGTTCAGGGTGGGCATACTGATGGCCGGCATCATTTTTCCGGGCCGTCAGAAATGCCTTTTTTCTGTATAGGAATTATTTTTCGTAAGTTTCTATCATATTCTGCTGTATTATAGCTGGTTTAGACCTGTACTGCTCCTGCCGGCGGGTAATAATCCCGGTTGTCCTGAATAATTGCTGCAGGGGAGATGCAATGCTGTGCATAGATACATTAAGGTCATGTGAAAAATTGTTTCTGTGTCATTGATAAGTCATGCTGGCTGGTGGCATGTTAATTTTTTATTGGGGTGTATATTTTGAAAAAGAGAGACCTTTTGGTTTACAGCGTTGTGATGATCTCTGCCCTGGTTGCTTTGGTCGGTGCAACAACGCCGGTTTATTGTCAGGGAAATCCGAAATGTTCTGATATTAACTGTACTTCGCAGACGTGTACAGGAAGCGGATGTCCGGGGGAGAGTTTTAAGATTGACGGCAGTCCTTTTGGAGGAATACATGATATTTCCGGGACAAACTGCTATGTCGATATTGAGATGTTTAACGGCACACATTTCACCTTCACGTCAAATGCTGAAATTTATGCGGTGATAGTTAAGGGCGGACCGAATTCAAATGTGTACTTCTACAACCCGCCGGTTTACTTTGACTTAGAACTTCTTTCTACGCCTGTGAATCCGGCTAACGGGAAGTATTACGATATAAGCCATATTGAGTTCTGTATGGATGAGTGCGGTACGCCTGTGCCGGAGTTTCCGGGGTTCTTTATCGGTATTGTGATGGTTGGCTGTCTGTATGGTGTGGTGTTTCTGGCCCGGAAAAAGTATCTGAGGTGATTTTGTCTGAAGAAAAGGTTTTTTTGGTGTGGTTTAGGGTTTTTTAAAGGAGGGATTTATTCCGGTTTTTGTATTGATATAAATCCGGAAAAATTACTCTGAATCTTTCCGGTATAATGCTTTGACATCGTTTATACCGGGCAGGGTTGTATTATTAATCTCTTTTTTTTCTCCCGGAAGTTTTGAAGGCTGATCTCTTCTGATTATGAATGTCAGATGTTCTGGCGACAATACAGAGATATCCTGTACCAAAAGAGGCACTTCGTGAGGCATTGTTTAATGCTGTTGCCCATAAGGATTATTCAGGCGGAATTCCGGTTCAGATAAGTGTCTATGATGATAAGACCCTTTTTCCGGAATAATGGTCGTCTTCCGGAAGGTTGGGCTGTAGAAAGGCTGACTTTAAATCACCAGTCTCAGCTCTATAATCCGGACATAGCAAATGCATTTTTCAGAGCAGGTATGATTGAAGCATGGGGCCGTGGTATCAGACGGATAATGAGTTCATGCCAGGAAAACAATAATCCGGCGCCTGTATTTCGATATGAATATATTGGACTTTGGGTTGAATTTTCATACCGTCAGTCAGGTGTAAGTATCAAAAAAACTACGGGAAAATATTATTTCACTTATTAACAGTAACCCTCATATCAGTATTAATGAAATTGCCGAAGAGACAGGTATTTCGTATCATGGGATTGAATGGTGGATTTGGAAATTAAAAAAAAGAAAGCCGGATTAAATGCACAGGTCTAAAAAAAGGTGGTTACCGGAAAATTATCAATGGCAAAGATGAAATCTCTGAAAATAAGTGTTAATCAGGATTATAACTGACCTTAACCAGGATGAGAAGTCCAATATCTATACGGATCATTAATAGTAATATAAATCTTAGGGGTTTGAAAGAAACATGATTCAGTTTAAAGTTCTTCCCCGGAAAAAATGAGGATGGCTGGTTTACTGCGACAGTTTTCGTCCCTGCCCGGATGTATCTCACAGGGAAAAACAGAAGAAGAGGCAAAGGAGAATATAAAAGGAGCTATAGAATTTCATCTTAAATCTCTTGCAGAAGAAGGAATTCCATTTTATCCCGCAAACGGGATGAGTGATACTTTTGTTGCAGTAAATGTATGAGTTCTAAAATTCCAGTACTTTAAACATTTCCTGAAAAACCCCATTTTTTGCTCAGAGTATTTCTGCCCAACTTGAGAAAGTTAAGTACTTCTCTATTTTAATGACAAACCGCATGGACTACTGCGCGTAATACTGCGCGTTTACCCCAATATCGCCAAATTCTTTTAGAATTTAGCCAGAATTTACCTTATTTTTTTGACGTACGCCTGATTTATGGTGGGGTTTATATACTCTAAAAACCTCTCATATGGCAAATAATTGTCAAAATATAGGCAAATCAGAGCTTAATAAAGAAAATAAGCTTGGAAACCTTGAACCGATATGCGCTCTTGTTGAGGGGAATGTAACCTTAACAGGTGGCAGAAACTATGATAGTCTAACGTTGATTCGGGGAGCTATCGCTACGGCATGTTCTAATAACTCAATATCGGTTTTGCAAAAATGACGGAAGGACTACCGTCCCATACGACTTGTCTAAAAAAACTTCATGGCCTTAATATGGAGGAATTGACACTAAATACTCCAAAAATGCTTTTAAAAGCGGGAAAAGGAATCCTTAAGAAAGGTCAGAGTATGATTTTGCAATTGATATAACGCTAATTCCATATTATGGGAAAAAGGATAAAAAATCCTAAATCTCCAATTGTAGGTGGAAAAAGAAAGGCATCGACAAATTATTTTGTTGGATACCTGACATTCTCGGTTGTAAATATGGATAAGCACCTTATACTTCAGGTTATTCCTTTGTTTAGAGATTCCACTAACCTCACCGCAATAAAGAATTGTGTTGATTTAATTTATGGATATGGATTCAAGATCAAATCTCTGATGCTTGACCGTGAGTTTTACTCTGCTGAAATCTTCAGTTACCTTAAGGAATCTGAAATTCCTCACATAGTGCCTGTTAAGAAGAACAGTGATGAACTCAAAAGGCAGCTGAAGGGAAAGAAATCAAAATCATTTGAATATGTTATAAACGCCAAATCGAAGAATAAGCTAAAATGTAAGGTGAAAATTGTTGATCGTGTCATTTACATGAAAGGTAAAAAGGGTAAAAAAGGTGCTCTTCATCGTGCTTTTGTTGTGTACAAAATTAATACTTCCCCAAAATCAATTAGTGAGCGATACAGGCATAGATTTGCCATTGAATCAACATATGTCATTAATAATAAATTCAAAGTAAGAACATCCACCAAAGATCATGTGGTGAGATTTTTTTATTATCTAATTGCATGCATAATTCAGAATTTTTGGGTTTTAACAAAATGGAAGCGATTTGCAAAGATTCAGAGAGGACCAAAAGTAATAGACAGGGACAAATTCCCCTTAAATCATTATCTTGCCATCATATTTGAAGAAAGTATGACTCATTTTCGTATATTAAGGATTGATGAAATTGCTATAAGCTGACATTCTGACATCTCAATGAACGGAATATGCAGCTGCGACCGATTTAGCGGTAGCTATCTATAATTTTGTAACTTTTTCACTGGAAACAATACAATTTCAATTCAAAGATACTCTTTTCAGATTGATCTCGATGAGAAATGGAAGAATTTAATGAGGCCTAAATGGGGATGAGTGATGTTAATCAAAATAGGTTTACAAAATGTGCCTTGTGACCTCTGTGCAAAAAAACGGAGAATTTAGGGCTAATACTGTGATTTGGACAATTTAAGAGAGTATTTTAAATTTAATATTGTAGGTTCGAACATATTAATGATCGTCTAAGTTTAAAGTACTGAATTCCTGTATTGTCAGGAGATCAGGTCATATAAGCCTTTTTTAATGCCGGATATTACATTCACGACCAGAAAGGAAGTCATATTCATCTCCGGCATTAGGAGAAAAGGCCTCTGACAATCCCAAACCATAACGAAGTTTCGCGTGGAACATTAAGAGCGATTATAAGAAAAGCCGGTTTAACTCCGGATGAATTTATAGAACTGCTCTGAGATTACAATTATTTCAGAAATTCTTCCTTTTTAAGCCCGGCCTGTCTGATGATGCTCTTAAATGTTTATTTTTTGTAAAATTTTTCATTGCGGAAATGAAAACTATTATCTGAGAATAGATGATAATATGGGAATATGTCAAAGACGCTGAGCATCTCAGATGAAGCATATGATCGCCTTATTAACTGGAAAAAGAGTGATGATGAGAGTTTATCAAGTGTGATTTTAAGGGCCATTCCAAAAATCAGAACTCCGGAAGAATTAGATGAGTTACTCTCCCGGATAGGTTCTCTTTCGGATGAAGACGCTGATATAATGACAAAAGCTGTTGAAGAGGAATGAATGTTCATTCTTGACAGTACTTTTTTGATAGACTTAATAAGAAGTCAGAATAACGTTAAGCATAAAAGAGCTGAAAATTTACTCAAAGAGATGATTGAGGAGAAAAAGAACTTTAGCACAACTTTTGTTAATGTTTATGAACTTTATAAAGGAGCTTACAGAACAAACGATATTGAGGGATCGCTTTACAGAATAAACGAAGTTCTAAATGATATTGATATTATAGAAAATTCTGAAAAATATTACACAGTTTATGGGAGAATATCGGCAGAACTTGAGAAGAAGGGAACGCCTATTGGTAAATTCGATGAACTTGTTGCTGCAATTGTATTATATAATAGTGCAAAGCTCATTACAAACAATAGTAAAGATTTTGAAAAAATTCTCCCACCTTCAGATATAATAAACCATTAAAATTTTATTCTGAATCAACAATATCCGGATATTTTTTAGTGCCGGTCTGATGGTCTATATTATAACTGCTTTTATTGAGTGTCTTTATTACATTAAGGTAAGATAATACAGTTAATTTTAGCATAAATCAGGCTGTTATTTCTACAGTTTCTTCATATATCGATGGCAGAATTGGCCCGCTCAGGTTTCTTTAAGCTCTCCGGATAACCTTTTGTGGCATCTTTTATGTTTTCGGGTGCTTTTGGTTCTGGTTTTTCCTATGAGTTATGAGAGCCTGGAAGTGACGGATATTCTGCTACAAAGTTTCCATCTTCGTCTTCTTCGTGTGATTATTCTGAATTTGATTATATCTCTAATACTCCTCTTTTACTTTTAGGCAGTTTCTGATTTAGAGTATAATTTTTCCGGCAATGTATTACTATGGTTCCTGCGATAATAAATTTCTTATGCGGGCATTATTGCCTGAAGTTTGAGCGGGTGGGTTATATTAAATCGGCATTGAGAGTTATTTCATGATTAATGCTTTTTTAGAAGATTATTAAATTCCTCAACAGTAAGGCCGGCATCTTTTATGAGTTCTCTTTCAGTACCTTTTGAGACCGGATTGTGATTTGGAATAATCAGGATTTCTTCTCCTTTAGACATAACTACGTGGCTCCCTCTCTGTCTCTCAATCTGATACCCTATTTTGGAGAATACTTTAATCATATCCTTTGCAGAAACAGGAAGAAGACGTTTGTTTGTCATACGGCAATATCAACGACAGTGGTCTTTGGCTGGTTAATCAGTTTTCTGGCTTTATCATTTGCTACTTCAAGATAAAGATCAATTGCTTCGTGGATATTTTGCAGTGCTTCTTCCTTTGTGCTTCCCTGTGAATGACATCCCTTCAGGGCAGGACAATGAACGGAATATGTGCCATCTTCTTCTTCTTCAAGAACGATTTCGAGTTTCACTTTGATTCACCTTTATTCGTATGTGATTTTAGAAGTAATATACTTACTGCCCTTACTGAATACCAATGTTAATGAGGGATTTTAGTCGTAATAATTGGAAATTTTTGACAGGCATTGACATATGACTGCCTTTTTGCCTGTGAGTTATGAGAGCCGGGGAGTAATGGACATTTTGGCTACAAAACTCCGTTTTCATCTTCTTCTATGATGACTCTGAATTGTGTCGATTAGGAAATTATACATTACCTGTTTTTGTTGTTTTAGCTTTAACTTCTATGTGTGACTATAGTCTGCGATAATCCTTAATCTGCCGTTTTTAAACTATTTCTTCACATATGGATGAAATTCTGATTTTCGGAACTCTTGTAAAGGAGCTTAGAAATCAAAGGGATCTTTCACAGGAAAAACTTGCAGCTAAAACAGGACTTGACAGGACATTCATAAGTCTTATAGAAAACGGGAAACGAAATCCGACTCTTCTTACACTTCTGAAAATTTCCGGAGCCTTTGGTCTTGCACCATCTGAGCTGATGCTTGAGTTTGAGAAGAGACTCGTAGAGGCAGAAGAGAAAACGCCGGAAAACACTCCCGGGGGGAAGGTTTGACTTTTTCTTCAGATGGTCCGGGTAATCCTAAATCCAACTCTTCTCCTGATTATCTCTCCGGCGACTGGTGCGGCTTAAAGTGGTCCCGCTGGGTTAAGCATAAAAATTTCAGAAATAAATCGGTGCAGTCTAAACTGCCTAATCCTCCAGGAGTAATCAGAACCAGAGTTGCTGATGCTGATTTATTTACTTTTCTCTGCATTATTCTCAGATATTCAGGCTGTGACAGAACTACAACTGCAAACTCATGTTATTTACCCATTTAGCTAGTTTTTAATACACTACTGCTTAATAAATTGATCAATTTCTTTTTTAAATCCTTCATTTCCAAAATTACGATATTTTTGTGGAGAATAGAAATACATACTGGCAGTGTACATATGCACTGCATTCAATAAATCCTTTTCAGCAGTATATCGAATATTTTAATGAAATAACGAAGTGACGTTAATATTTTCAAAATATGACTGGCAGTAGTGTACACTTTTTTAGCTATTTGGGTTATTTATGCATGCCTCCAATTAAAGGGCATATTGGACTTATTTCTATAACGTTTGGGCATTGTGTCACAGCCAGTATTGCCTCTTTAATCTCAAAGTTCGATAATATATGAATTATGCACCTAATCACTTTGTTAATTGGGTGTATGATATATTTTATATCAAATGATTGTTTAACATAAATATCTTTGGTTCAAGTTAGAATTTTAAATTAAAATAGTTAATTATTTAAAATCCTAAATTATATTCTCAATATGGGATATTATGGTTCTCTGTTCTAAGTGTAATAAAAACCAGGCTGTTGATATGGGGTTATGTACTGATTGTTTAATCTCACATAGGAGTGGGGGAAGCAATTGTGTACAATTTGAATGCTTTAAAAAAGATTATCTTAAAGAACCATATTCGGGAATATTCTGGGCTGATGATGCCTTGTTACAATATCAGTATTATGTAGAAGATCATAATTTTGAACCTATACTTTGTGGGGAATTTGGAGGAGATTACCGGGAAGAACATCAAAAATTAGAGTATTGGTATGAAAATAATTTTTTTAATATTCTTAAAGAAAGACTTGAATATCAGTCAGTTTATAATCCACTTGAAAATGATCCGGATTACTATGATAATATAAAAAAGAAATTTATTGACTTTCACAGAAAAGTATTATTACTAAATTCATACTCTGATTCTAATAATGATCAGCATGTTTATTCCGGATATTTGAGCCTAATTTTAAAGAAAATACTTGCTGAATTAGCTAATGGTAATCATTCCAGAAATAATAATTCTGTAAATCCGGAAATAATTGAGAGGGTAGATTCAATAATGGATCCTGGTAGTGGGTTATATTATCTTGAACTCTTCTTTATGATAAAGGATCGTAAATTTCTTGATGATTTTATAGACAATATTAACAGTTATTCTCCGGAAGACGCTTATAGTCTTGTTAAAACACCAATATTGACATTAATTCCATGGGAACACCAGAGAAATGCCATAATTAGATGGAAACATCACAATAGTTCTGGTATTGTTGAAATGGCAACAGCAACCGGAAAAACTGTTGTTGGAATGATGGCAATTGAGGATTTCTGGAAGAGAAATAGAGGTTCAGGAACAGTCAGAATTCTATGTCATTCCAGAGTTATTCTGAATCAGTGGCGAAATGAGATTGTAAAACAGATGGGTCTGATTGATAGCAGAAAGCCTGAATCGTTTCATCCGATAAAACTTGGAAAATTTGAGGTCCATTTTAATACTATTCAGCGTGTGATGAAAAATCCTCAGGCTTTTGAGGCTGATCTGATAATTATTGATGAAGTTCATCACTTAGCCGGAAGAGAATTCCGAAAAGTTATAGATGCACCTCATAAATATCGACTCGGACTGACAGCTGAACTTGGACAGGGCCCCAGAAGAAGTATCATAGAAAGCAATTTTGGTAATATTGTGTTTAATTATCCAATATCCGATGCATTAAGGGACAGAATAATTCCGGAATTCAAATGGGTTGCACATCCGGTTTATCTTGATATTGCTGAGGCTGATGAATTCAGAGAGGTTTCTGATTCCATAAGAAAACTATTTACACGCATTAAATATGACTCTGCAAAAATAAAGAGTCTTACCAATAATCAGAATGCAACAATTAATGGTATTTTTGATTTTATTCAGGCAATTGAGAGAGCAAAATACAGTGGATATGAGATTCCTGAGGATTGGAAAGTATTACAGAACTTAATCTTTAAGAGAAGACATATAATTCACCAATCCCGACCAAAATTAGAAAAAGCTCTAAATCTGGCTAAAAGTCTTGGCCAGCAGCATAAGATCATAATATTTCTGATGGATACCGACAGTTGTGATTATGTAGGCGATGAATTAAAGAAAGAAATTAAAAATGTTTTTGTTATTCACTCAAAAATAAAAGAGGAACCGATAAACGTAGTTGAAAGGTTCAAAAAAGCTCCTAATGGTGTTTTAATAGGAGCGCAGATGCTCAATGAAGGTATTAATATTCCAAGTGCGGATGTTGGAATTAATCTTTCATATACAAAGACAAGATTGCAGTTGATTCAGAGAATGGGGCGTGTATTAAGAAAAGACGGTAATAAGAAACCGATATTCTATCAGTTTGTTGCGATCCCGGAACAGTCGTTTTATGTTAATGAAATGGATACCGAACTGTTTGCTGATGATCTCTCATGGATACAGTCCACAGCCCTGAGGATGGAACTTGATGTGGATATTGAATGGGATGACAGGGAATTGCTGGAGTATAAATCAAATGTTGAAGATTATATAAAAAGTAATTGTCATTATGATTATTCAGGAGAAGCAAAAATAGGAACCTTCAACCTTAAAAGAGTTTTAGAGGAGTTTGAACCGGAATCAATAAGCAGAATTATAGATATTCTTGAATTATTCAGAGATCAGGAAATTAATGATAAACAGTGGGAGGATATTGTAAAATCAGCTCATTTCAGTAAAACACAGAATGGAAGATATAAAAAAGGAGAATTTCTGGATATTGATAAATATTGGTATATTCTGATTATTGGAAACCGCAATTCTGACAAAATATCAGAATTATTCAAAAATCTGAAATTGTCCAATGAAATTGAAAACCCGGAACCACTTCCTGAATTATGCCTGGATGAAAATGGTTTCATTGTGTTTCCGGGTGAAAAATCAGAATATAAATTATCTGAAGATGAAATATTAAACCAAAATAAAGTTAATCTCAGCAGGGGGGAGATCAATGAATTATCATCTGAAAATGAAGAAAATATAGATGATGAACTGTTCAGTACTATAGGTTTAATTATTAAGGCAAAAACATCTATTAAAGAAGGAAATAGTCAGAAGGCCAGAGAATATATTGAAAAGGCCCTGATAATTGATCCGGGGAATATTGATGCAGTTAATCTCCATAGTAAACTGACATCAACAGACTCTGATTCAGGTTTAAATGTTATAAAAATGGGTTCATTCTTAAGGAAGAAGAAATGTCTTATGCTTGATAATCTGAATTATACTCCTATTGATATTAATTTGGCAAAGGAAATATTAAGATTGGATGATTCTAAAGAACTGTATAATGAATTATCCACGGGAGGGAATGCAGTCAATATAAACGGTAAAAAATTTGAAAGAACTGAGATTGAAATTCTTTTGATAAACAAGTACAGGATTAAAAAATTTGTTGAAATTTATGGATAATTATAAGAATTTATTTAGTTCTGAGTCTTTCTTAGGCAGGGAATCTTTTAATACATGAAGCATTTCACCGATTCCACCTTTTTTTAGGATGTAAAATCTATCATCTATTACTCCATTTAACACTTCACGGTAATTTTTTCCGGCAATAACAAGGATTTTATCATAATCATTAAGTAATGGAGTTAGTTTTTCTTCTACCTGATCTCTTATGTCATCTGCATCAGATTTTTTGGATAAAACCTTATTGTATGTTTTGATTTTGTCATCCGGAGATAAAAGACCGTATTTAGCTGATATGATCATGTATTCATATCCCATTGCGGCAGAATATTTTTTTACTTTATCAAATAGTGTTCCAAGGTAGAGATCCTTTGCTGCTACAGGCTTATCATCCGGAATTTCAAGTTTATTTTTTGTGCAACTGGTGATGATCAGAACATTTTCGTCTTTTGAAAAACTACTGAAGTCTTCAATATAATTGCCCATCAATGATTTCTCCCATAATTCTTCATTTTTAAGAAGGTCATAAAATACTTTGGTATTATGAAATCCTCTCCTTCTGTTTCTGTTATTGCCTCTGAAAATAATTGTGTCTATACCAGTGCTGCTGCATATCGGGCATTCACATTTATCCCAGGGTTTATCCCTGAGGGTTTTTCTGTATGATTCCAGTATCTGTGGTCTTTCATTTATCTTTTCATTAAAATCTGATAGTATCTTTATTGAGGAGTCAAGATCAAGTTTATCTTTACCATAGTTCTGGACTGCTTTTAATGTATTCTGAGATAATATTTGATATTCATCAGCCGGAATCAGATCTTTCTTTTTTCCTGTAAGTTTTTGTGGAATCCTTATTGCAGAATATCCTTTCTGCTCCTTTGAAACATAATTGTTTTCGCAGGATGCTGAAGCCAGCCAGGCTCTTCTTAGTGGTGAGGCTGAGTCAAAAGCGACTTCTACTCCAAGATTTTCCAGTTCTTTCATCTTTATGAATATTGATGGCCTTGCGAGTCCAAAGAAATGTAAATAATTTGGTTTTCTTCCGGAATTTTTGATTTCAGAGATAATTCTGTTAATTAATTCTACAATAAACTCTGTCTGTGATCTGACAAGTCCGCCAAAGGCCATGATTTTGATGTCATTTTCCAGGAATTTATTGTACATATTTATGTAATCGTCTGTAGTTTCGCCCTGAACAGAAACAATGAGCTTAAAATCATCTTTGTACTGTTTTTTCCACAGTTTGTGAGCCTCAATTCCATTATTATATGTGATATTCATTCTCTCTTCTTTTTGTTCGGAAAATGCTGAAACTACAAGATGATCTATGCTGACACCATAATCAACTTTCATGTTTTTGTACATTAAGAGAACGTCTTCTGTTTTATATGGGGGTATTTCTTCTTTAATATATGAAAAAGCACCACAATCTGCCATTATCGGAAAATCTTTATCGAGTCCGAAGAAATTGTGGACACCTTTCTCTTTAATTTGATTAAATTTTTTAATCTTGTTTTTTATGGTTGCAATTGAGATTAACAAACCATCAAAAGGTATGTTATCTTTTCCAAAGATATCCCAGATATAATTATCGTTAATTAGTGGATTGTTATTATGTTTCTCCGAATGTGTATCAGTTGAGAAATCATAATCCGGATCTACCAGATCGTCCCACTCCGGGATGAAATATCGCATTAAAAATAGTTGGTTTTCTATTGATAAAGTTCTTGAGATTTATCACTGGGTCAGTTCACCGTTTACAAATTTCTGGACAGTGTCAATATTTTCTATGATAAATTTGGCTTTTGAATACATGAAGCTGAATTTCTGTTCCTGATAGGTGTATATACACAGGGCCGGTCCACTTTTATTATAATATACATACCATTTGGATTTATCATCTGAATCAAGTTCTTTTTCGATTTTATCTTTGGAATATTGCTCACAGATTTCTATAAAATTGTTTAGAACTCCTGTATCGTGAGCCTCAAGAATCTTCTTCCATTTAGCTTTTCCAAAATTCATTTTTATTTCCGGGAAACTTAGTAAAGGATGCCCGTTATATTCCCCAATTTCAAAATTAGATGTCATAATTACCTCTTAATTGATTTATAACATTCAAACGTTTCTCATCTCAGCATAAGTAAATTTTCATTTGCATTTTATGAAATGACCCATTTAGCTAGTTTTTAATACACTACTACTTAATAAATTGGTCAATTTCTTTTTTAAATCCTTCATTTCCAAAATTACGACATTTTTGTGGAGAATAGAAATACATACTGGCAGTGTACATATACACTGCATCCAATAAATCCTTTTCAGCAGTATATCGAATATTTTAATGAAATAACGAAGTGACGTGTATATTACGCCTGAATTGGACACCTGTTCCGTTCAACACTGAACACCCGTTCCGGCAGGACTGAACAGTAAGTCCGTCAAAACTGAACACCCATTCCGCCCAAAGTGAACACTTTGAGCATTGAGAATAACAAATTTAAAAAAAGATGATTTTAAGGATTTATTGAGAGATTCTCCTCTTCATTAAGCCCATTTACTTTACGCATTGATTCACCTTCAAGGAGAATTTTGTATGCATTGTGTTTTATCCTGTCACAGATTGCATCTGCGATCGTTTCATTGCCTATTTTCTGATACCATCCGGCTACCTCAAACTGAGAGCAATATATTGTAGATGCCCTCTTATAGCGTGCTTCTATCAGCTCAAAAAGATCTCTTCCCTCTGTTTCATTCAGCTTAAGTAAAAGCCATTCGTCCAGGATCAGTAGTTTAACCTTCTTGTACTCCTTAATGACTTTCTGATAATTTCCCTCACCACGTGCAACAGCAAGTTCTGCAAAGAGGTCAGGCAACCTTATGTATTTTACAGAGCAAAGATCGCGATTTGCAGCCGTTCCAAGTGCACAGGCCAGATAGCTTTTGCCTGTCCCTGTAGCTCCAAGTATGATAACATTATTACATTCGTGAATGTAATTACAAAACGACAGTTTTGTAATCTGTCCTTTATCGAGATGGCGGCTTGGTGAGTAATTGATATCCTCAATGCAGGCATAAGGATAAGCATATTCTGCTTTCCTGATAAGATGAGTTATTCGGTTATCTCTGCGTCTGTGCCATTCTAAATCGACAAGAATACCAAATCTCTCCTCAAATGTCATATCGGCACAGGAATTTTCTTCAATTTGCCTACGGAAATTCTTTGCCATATCGCCAAGTCTCATCTCATACAATTTGTTGATTGTCTCTTTATCCAGCATCAGTTGCCACCATCCCTGTAGTAATCGGGGCCTCGGATAAAGGCATATTGCGAAGAAACGTCTGCTTCTTCATCTGTAGGTTCATTCTCCGGTAATTTCTTCTGTCTGGAGTTTAGAATAGTCCGGATGCTTTTCAGGCTTGGTCTTTCAGTGAATGATAATGCACGCTTACACGCTTTTTCAAGGCACTTGGGAGAGTGCTTTACCTCCATATTCAGAAGCGTCATGCAGGACTTATAGCCCTGCTCTTCAACCTTATGTCCGGTAAGAAAAGAGTTCACAACGGTGTAAGTATTTGGGCCGATATTTCTTGCCCATTTACGGAACCTTTCTCCATCCCATTTGGCATATTTCCGATGATTCGGCGGCATATGCTCTTCAATTGTGCTGTAACGTGGAGAATTCCCATAAAGTCTTGGATGTGAAGCAATCCTTGTGCCCTGATAAAAGATCTCCACAATTTTCCTGGTAATACGGACATCAACTTTATGCCTGATATATTCATATGGGCATGAGTAGTTCCTGTTATCAACAGTTATGTGGTAATTGTACTGCACTGTGGCAGTTTTCCATATGGCAGGCTCATAAGGCTTCTCTGGAAGTGGTAGAAGGTAACTCTTCTCTTCCTCAAACCAGGATGCTCTGCATCCTTCTTTCCTCTGGAATTGCTTGTTATTGAACTCGACCAATTTATCATGAATCGCCTCATTGAGCTCATGAAGTGAAAGAAACTGCTGGTTTCTTAGTGCAGCAAGTATCCAGGTTGAGACAATATTTACAGATTTTTCAACTGTTGCCTTATCTTTTGGAGAATATGGCCGTGCAGGGATAATTGCCGTTCCGTAATGTTCTGCAAGTTCCAGATATGTCCTGTTTATTATCGTTTCATTGACAGTATTCTTTATTACTCCGGTTTTTAGGTTATCAGGTACAAGAATCCTTGTAACACCACCAAAGTATCTGTAAGCATTTATGTGAGCAACTGTCCAGTTCTCCTGGTTCTGTGAAAGGAATCCTTCAACATATGCATAGCCGCTGTAAGGCAGTACAGAGACAAAGACATAGACTTTAACAGGTTCTCCGGTATCTGTATCGGTGATGATAACTTTCTGGCCGGCCCAGTCTACTTCCATGATCTCACCAGGTTTATGCTCCAGATGCATTGTGGCTTTAGTTTTGCAGACGAAATCACGATAGAGATTATCTAAAAACCCTTGATTTTTTCAAAATCATGCCAAATATTCTGCAAATATCTCAATGATTTAGGAGTTTAAGCTAAAAAAGTCTTCATATTTGAGTTATTTTAGATTTTTTTCTATAGCTGTCGCTATTGTGGACTATCGCGATAAGCCATCAAGTCGAAATAAATTATATACAAAACAAGAAAACATATTTTTTGCGTGCACTCTTTCAACTGTAGTTTGTAAAACATGTCCTCCATGGAATATACGCTTTATGAAAGCATAAGGTAATTCCACCATTGATCTTGTTCGGGAAATTGCTCTATTTCTACGCTTATCTTTTTCTTTCAATGGATGATTTCTTGTTGCTCTCTTCATCGTTTTATCCATTGAAGCATTTGGTTTAACTCCAAAGTATCCTTTATCACGATATACTGTCTCCCCTTCTTTTGAGAGATCTATTTTGCTATCGTGAACATTGGCTATAGTTGTTGTAAATCGATAGATAAGCTGATTTTCTTTATCCGTTAATGTGTGCAATTTGTAACCAAAATATGACTTATTGCCTTTTTTAGACCATTCCCCATCTTTTGATCTTCGTGTTTGTGCTTCATCACCCCTTGGTTTATCCTTCTTTGCATGACCAGGGTCTGCTGTGATGAATGATGCATCCTGCATAACCCCACGAGTGATAGTAAGCCCTTTGTTATTCATTTGTCTTAGCAATTCATCCCATATTTTATCTATAATCTGGCCTTTTACCAGTCTTTCTCTAAAGAACCAAATTGTTGAGCGATCTGGAATTTTGTCTGGATAATTCAAAAAGTTTCTGAATGAAAGTCTGTCATAAGTTTGCCTTTCTAATTCAGGATCGCTGAGGCTATACCATTGTTGAAGGACAAGCATTTTGATCATCAGAACTTCATCATAATTGGGCCTTCCACCAAGCCCTATCTTGTTCATATATAATGGGGCAATAATGGGCCTAAATTTTTCCCAGTCAATTTTATTATTTACTTTGGCCAATTTGTCTTCTTTTGAAATTTTCTGTTTATACTCATTCTTCAAAGCAAAATTGGCAAAGGAACTCATAATAATTATAGGTTCTAAGAAGGTAAAGTACTTTTTAAGGGGGTTTTTCGAAATTCTCGATAGTATTTGTAAAACTGAGTGTGTTTATATGGTATAAGACCAGATTCACTACATTCTTCACAGTACTCGAGCCAGAGCAAGCCTAAAGTAACACCACTCTTCGCCATTTCGCGGTGGATATATTCATAATCCGGAATATGATATGTTACACCGCTTTTATTAGCAGGCATGATTTTATCTGCTAATTCCTCATTGCTCAGAGAATTGGCTTTTTCCTGTCAATGACGGTCTAGAAATCCCCACTTGTGACGGTGAGAATCTCCCCAATTGCGTCGGGATAAGATTCCTCACTTTAGTCGGAATTAAATTCCCCAGTCCATTACCAGATAGTATCTGGTTGAAGCAGAATGGTAGACAAGGAGGATTATTTTATGCTAAAAGACCTCGCTCGTGAACAAGAATTGACAATTGGAAAAGTAAACATCAGTGAAATATCTCGTATGACAGGTTTTGACCGAAAGACTGTCAGGCACTATCTATCTTCTGATGTGCCACCTGAGAGTAGAAGAAGACGTAACAGGCCAAGCAAGCTTGACAAATATAAGCCGTACATAAGAAACAGGCTGGAGCAGTATCCCTCTCTAACACGCACCAGAATTTATGAAGAGATAAAAGAACAGGGTTACGATGGAGGACTCACAATTCTTGGTGATTATATCTCCAAAGTTCGCCCTGAAATTCCCAAACTTCCTGAGATCAGATATGAAACACCTCCTGGAGAAATGGGTCAGTGTGATTGGTTTGAATACAATTATGCATGCACAGACGGGACCAAAAAGAAGGTCTATGGTTTCATTATGGTTCTTGGTTATTCCAGGATGAGATATGTCCGATTCTTTCATTCACAGAGCCTTCAGGCTCTTATTGAGGGTCATCTTGGGGCTTTTGAATATTTCAATGGTGTACCAAAAGTCCTCCTGTATGACAATCTGAGAAGTGTTGTTCTGAAGCGGAAAGTACCTTCAACCTCTTCAGAATTTCATCCTGAGTTCATTAATTTCAGAGACCATTTTGGTTTCACATCCCGCCTCTGCAGAATATACAGGGCAAAAACAAAGGGTAAAGTTGAACGCGGTGTGCTCTATGTAAAGCAAAATTTTCTCTATGGCAGGGAATTCAGTTCTATTGATGACCTGAATCTTCAGGTAATGGGATGGCTGAATACTGCTAATGCAAAGGTTCATGGGACAACTTATGAAATTCCATTTGAGAGGCTTCCAAAAGAAAATTTCCGACCTTATTCGTCATATCCTCAATTCGTATTCAGGAAGAAATACCAGCGAAAGGTTATGAGAGACTGTTACATCTCTATGTATAATAATCAATATTCAGTCCCCTGGAAATATGCCGGAAGAATTGTGGACGTTATTGTTCAGGATAACACAATCTCAGTCTTCGCTGATGATACTGAGATATGTACACATATCCTTCTTGAAGGAAAGAATCAGCGAAGTAAGAAGAAAGAGCATTTTGAAGGACTCCTCAAAAAAGTTCTCAATGAGCCATGCAAAAGTCCGAAAAGAAAGCAGGATGATACAGAAGAAAAAGAACAATATCTCGTAGAAAAACGCAGCACCGCAGATTATGATGCACTTTTTAAAGGTGATGCCTCATGACTACACTTCTTCTTGAACAGGTTCATCAACAGCTAATCCTATTGAAACTAATGACGATGGATGCACTTCTTGAACCAACTCTTGAACGTGCCATGAAGGAGAATCTGAGTTCCCTTGAAACCATTGGATATTTACTTGAGCAGGAGTGGAAGGAAAAGGTATCATCAACAATAAGAACACGTACCAAGAATGCAGGTTTTCCGCTCATCAAAAGAATAAATGATTTTGACTTTACATTTCAGCCCTCTATTGACAAGACAGTAATACGGGATCTTGCTACGCTAAGATTTGTTGATATTGGTGAGAATGTTGTCTTCCTTGGTCCCCCCGGTGTTGGGAAAACTCATCTTGCTATTGGCCTTGGGGTAACTGCAATAGAACAGGGAATCCCAGTGATCTTTCTGAATGCTTCAGTACTGATTGAACGTCTAAAAGAAGCTCACCATATTGGTCAGTTGGATCGCTATCTGAAAAAACTAACACGACCAGGTGTTCTGATCATTGATGAAATTGGATATCTTCCATTTGATGCGGATGCAGCTTACTGTTTCTTCCAATTGATTTCAAGAAGATATGAAAGAGGATCAACAATATTCACCTCAAACAAAACGCTTGCTGAATGGGGTGAGATATTTCAGGATCATGTAATAGCTACTGCACTTCTTGATCGTATTCTTCACCATTGCACGGTTGTGAATATTCGAGGTGAAAGTTACCGTATGAAAGACAGAAAGAGTCATAAATTATGGATTGATCAGTCAAAAATCAAAGGAGAAGGGTTTCCACATGTTTGACCCGAAATTAGAGAAAGATTTAAGAGGGGTGGGGAATAATAAACCGATGGTACTGGGGAATGTAAAACCGTCATTGACATTTCCCAGTTGAGATCGCATTCTTCTATTCTTTTCAGTACATCGATCACTGTTGTTCGTGAGCAGTTACACGAATCTGCGATCTGCGTTTTCTTTAGCCCAAGACTATTCAGTCTAAGGATTTCTTTGTAATTCACCATTGGTAAATCAATTCCTGGCATCATTTTGACACCAGACGAATATTTCACGTGGCAAAATCTCAAACTATCCTAATTATCTTCTGAAGCTGAGGAAGGCGACTCGTCAGAGGAGCCTGACGAAGAAAATAGTGGTTGTTGAAGGGAAGTGATGAGACTGTTCAGTAGTTGCGGAAAGGGTGTTCATTTTGAGCGGACCAACTGTTCAGTTTCAGCGGAATCGGTGTCCAGTTTGGCCGGACTTACTGTTCAGATCTACCCGGAATATACAATTTGGATATATTCTTCCGAAGCGATAAAGAGAATAATTCAGAACTGTCGAAAATTGCTTGTACTTTGCTGATTCTTCTGGAATTTTTAATACAACGGTTCCCCAGTCACACTCTGATCTAAAGCCTGAATCATATTCCTGAGCTATGCAAACATCTTTGAAGGAGTTGCTTTCCTTCCATTTTGAAACTTCTCTCAGAACAGTTGAATAGCTAATCTTTTCTCCTTCCCCAACAAGAATTGAAAATATCTGTTTTGCGTTTAGTCTTTGTTTTTTTGGTTTTTCCTGATTCTCAAGAAGCATTGAGAGAATCCGATCTCTGATTTCTCCTTTGCATACTGTATTTGGTCTTGCAACTTTCTCATCTTCTGGTAAGATCTCATTGGTTAATCCATTTTTACAGTTTTCAATACGATTAAGGTACTTTGAAACAGTGTTTCGGGATATTCCCATTATTTCAGCTACTTTCCTCTTTGATCGTGTTTCAAGGTACAGCTGATAAATCCTGTTAACATCGCACATTGATTTCACCACCTTGTGTTTGTCGTCTTATGCAGTTTCATTTACTGCCAGTGTTACTGGGGGTGGATCAATTACGATGATTTTTTTGACGAAAAGTGGATCAGTTACGATGATTTTTTACAAAATTTCCGAATAGTATCGATATTCTCTAAGATAAATTTGGCTTTTTTATACATGAAGCTGAATTTTTTTTCCTTCTTATAGGTATTATAGGTATTATAGGTATATATGCATAAGGCCGGTCCAGTATTATTATAATATACATACCATTTGGCTTTATCATCGGAATCAAGTTCTTTTTCGATTTTATCCTTTGAGTATTGTTCACTGATTTCTATATAGTTATTTAGTACCCCGGCATCATAGGCCTCAAGAATCTTCTCCCATTTAGCTTTTCCAAAATTCATTTTTATTTCCGGGAAACTTAGTAAAGGATGCCCGTTATATTCCCCAATCTCATAATTTGTTGATTTATTTTCTTCTTTTCCTTCTGATTGGTGGGATTCATTTGAGTTAACTGGTGAGGGTCCCTTAGATTCTTTAGAACGAACTTTTGGTACTTCATCTTTTTCTTTAATATCAGATTCAGATTTATCTTTTTTATCAGTAATTATATCCTCTTTATTTTCATCTTCAAAGGTTTGATAAGTGTTTCTGTCAAGTCCGGAAATTCCACAATCCTTGAGAATGTCCTGTATTTCAGATGGGAGTTGTTCAGAAGAAATTATTTTTTCAAGTTTAGCATGACCTATTATCTGTTCAAATTTTTCCTTTGCAGAATATTTATCAGATGCTAATTTCCAGATATTGCCATTATTTTTTTCTTCAGAACTATTATCGTTATTATTCTTTTTATTATCTTTATATTCGGAATTCGAAAGTTTGCCGGCAACCTTTAACATCCTATCCAAAATTACCGGGTTTGTCTCATAGGACAAAAGTTCATCATTCCAGTTAAAACCACTGTGTGTCAGATTAGCAGAACCAAAAAGAGCGGCATTTTTACCAAGAATTATTTTTGCATGGAGACGCTCATTATAATATATATTTATTTTTGCTTCAGGAGGTGCATTCTGTTCAATTTTTCTGATAAAGGAAATAACATAGGACTTACCCTTTGCTTTTTCCCGTGCAGATGATAATTCTTTCCTGGAATTATTAATTATCTCTTCAATCAGGTTTTGTTTATCGTCTTCAGTTTCTGTTTTGTTTTCTTTATTGGATTTACAAATTGAGTTGATTTTACATAAAGAATCATGATATTTATAAATTTGTTTTATATCTACGAGTTTGTGAGGTGGGTAACAGACAAAATTGATCTCAGTTCCGTATTCCAAAAATTTATTCAGGATTTCACTAAAATAAATGGTACCCCGTGAGTATCCCGGGAAAAGATCTGCAAAACATCCACGTGAAGAAAATGAAAATTTACTTTCTGTAATCCAGGGGCTGATTAACCAGAGACTGTTAGGATCTTTATCCTTCATCCTTGCATATATAAGTTCCGCACAAAAAAAATCGAGAAGATGTTCTGAGATAGATTCTTCTTCTGGATAATTAAGTATAAATTGAGATGATGGCTCTTTTTTACTCTCTGAACTGTTACTCATGCAATAGCCTTCCGTTTTTATCATTTCCCTTTAGGAGAAGATTTATCTGAACTGAATTTGGAAATTTTCTTCCGGTAATATCATAAACTGCCCCACAATAGCGAATAAAAAATTTATGCCAATAATGGACATTATTATTCATAGCGACATTCTCCTGCAATGAAAACCTAATTCGTAATAAACATCCTTTTCATGTACTGATATTTTATGATAGCCACCTGAATTAATCATAATTCCATAAGTTTCTTCTTCAATTTCGATTCGTTCTATCATTAGTTGGTGAATTAATTGAGAAACATCTTCTGATCTATTAAATGGATATACTACATATGCAAGGTAATTTTCTTCTAATTTTGCAATAAGCCTACTTTTAATTTTTTCAAAATATTCATCATCGATATTCCTATCTTCAATCGTTATTGTATTTTGTTTCTTTGAGTCTTTTATTACCATCCTAAGAAGTCTACGGCTCAATAAAATGTTATTCCTTCGTGGGTCTCCGTCAATATCACAAAGCGTGTGTAAGCAGGATGGGCAACCATCTTTACATGTGGTTAACAATCTCTTTTCAACCTCTTCAAGAAAGGCTTTTTTTATTAAAATATTATTGATTTCTGGGAAAAGATTTTCTCCATTGTGAATATTACAATAATGTTCAAACGTGGTTAATTCCGAATTTAAATATCCTATGATTTTTTTATTTTTAAGTATCTCGTTTTTATCTCTGTTTGCTTCAGAACTATCTGATGACTTATTTAATACCTGTTCCTTATTCTTTTTACTGAGTTTATCTTCAATTTCATATGTATTTTTACCGTGATCATATGGAAACAGGACTGATATTATTTTATCAACTATTTCATCATTCTCCTCTGAATTTTCTAATTTTAATATTTTACGTATTTTCCCGTTCCTTTCTTCTTCTGAAATTTTAAGTAGATGCTTCTTATTTTCAGGAGTTAATTTATCAAGAAATTCCTTAAGACAAACTGTATTATCAATAACTTCTTTAGTAATTTGTTTAATTTCTTCATAATCCGAGTCTAAATTTTTAGAAAGAAGTTTATAAAATTTATTCCAGTTCTGAAGTTCATTTTCATCTCCTCCAGTGACAATACGATAGCATCTGCCCTTAATTTCTTCAACTGTAGGCTCACAACCGTATTCTTTTTTCAGGTCGTTGATAAGGCTAATATTTAACTCACGGAACATTTGATGGTTTTCAATTTCTTCTTCACCAATTTCAATTGGTTTGGAAAAAAGGCGACTAAGTGCTCTGATATTCTCTTCTTTAAGTTCAAAATGGTATTTCTGCCTAAACCACGAGATTAAATCATTTATATCTTTGGTCTTAGAATCTGTAGATTTAATGATTTCCTGATATTTTTCTGATAATTCTTTAAGGTCGTCATTTTCTAATTGAAGAATATCTCTAAGAAAATGCTCCTCCTCGGCAGTTGGACACTCACCTATTTGAGATTCCAGAAAATTCCATACAAAATGAGGATTTTGACTAAAATTATCGTAAATATTTCTGAATGCCCCTGTTCCATGCATCCCATGTTCAAATATGTATGTGTGCTTTAAATCATTATTGTCACGCTCTAAATCATTATAATCATAGTTTAGGTATGTCCAGCCACAAAGGTCCCTTTCTGAATCAAAACCTCCAAGAATAACGAAAGCTGATTTTAGAGCATGTTTCATAGAGTGGACATAAATATCTTCAAGCCTTTTGTTTATCAATTCTTCGTTTTCCCCAGAAAGAACAGTTTTATGGAAATTAATTACTGTGCTCATAAACTTTTGGTCATTTAAGAGTGAAAAGAGATTATCTTCTGTAAGTGAATTGTAATTGAAATTTTCTTCAAGAACCTCTCTGAATTCTTCAGAAATTTGAGAATCATTGCATTCATGATAAATATAATTGTTGAGCTTTTCTAAATTTTCTTCATGGCCATATATAAATAGATAGACATTTAAGAAGGCATTTATTGAAAATGTATTAATTGAATTTGCCAGTTTAAACTCGTTGAATACTTCAAATTTGAAGATTTTAATTTTAAGATCATTGTAAAATGATCTGTCCCTCTTTTTTATATTATGTATATTTAGTTCATCACCCAAATTTGATAGATCAAACCAAAGATCAACCCCTTCGGTTTCCATACAATATCCAAGTGCACAATCTTTACTTCCTTTGGTATATCCAAAAATCTCTTCATTTTTACCTTTTCCTGTTGAAAATGTAACCGTTGAACCCAGAATAATCTTTTGGGCATTAATATATTCTCCGGTATCGCTATTGGCAAAGTTAACTTCAGAGAATATATCTTTAAATATTCCAAGTTCAGAGGCTCTCTTAAAGTGGGGGTAATTTGATGAAGTTTTATTATATTCTACGAGATTATTTGGATTTTTGTTTCCTTTTTTTAATGTTACATCATAAAATGTTATTGGATAACCTTTTGTTTTAGTATTTAGATTACCGTAAGTTGTGTTTTCATCAGGATGGTCTTCTTTGTACTCTTTAATATCCTTATATAATTTTGAATCATCGTGAGAGTAAATCCATTTCGAATACTTCTCATCTTTTTTATCTTCCTTACCATCCTTATCTCCCCCACCATTTCTATTTTTATCATATTCATTTCTTCTAATAAATGATACTACTCTGATGCTCTTTGGGCGAATAATCTCTAAAATTGAATTATCATCTAGATTTGGTAATAATTTTCTTAATGATTTGGGAATATTATTTGTTACTTTTATTTCTGTTATGATTGGATCATCATATAACCAATTATATCGCGTATCCATCTTTTTAAGATTAATATTGGCATTTGTATAATCCTCCCCGGGGTTGTCTCTTCCAGGGATCCAATAAGCTGAAATATCATCTTTTTTTCCAAACCATCTATATGTTACATTGCCTGGTGAGGTTTCTGAAAGTCCCAGATTTATTTCTATATTTTTATCAAGTTCACTATTATCTCCCGCATATTTAATATCAACGGAGGGGAGATTTATACTTGAAAAGAGATTATTTGGAAGATCATTAGGGAGGGCTTTTATAGGAGTAATACCATAGTCCGGGCTATCATTTTTTGCTTTTCTTTTGTAGTTTGAAATGAGATTTTTAATGCTTCCAATTATTTCATCATTTTTATCAGTATTAAGAAGTTCGCATATATATTTTGTAATATTGTCATTTATCTCTAATTTGTCAGCATCGTCTTTTTTTGTCTGAGATGGGAAAGTTTCGTTAGCGAGTTCCTGGGCTTCATTATTACATTTATAGGCTATAATATCAAGAGTTCCATAAAATCCATGAATTTTTTTAATGCTTTTATTATCTGTATTTATCGGTGGTTTTTCGAATAGAGGTTCAACAAGGTTATGGTGGTTTTGGTAATAGAATATGTCTTTAGTTCTATATGGACTTAATACGGTGACAGTGAGGGGTCTGTTTTCTGGACCACGTCCGGCCCGTCCCTTTCTCTGTGTAAAACTTGCAATATTCATAGGAGATTGATACTGGAAAACACACATAATGTTGGGATCATCATAACCCACTTCCATAGCTGATGTTGTTATTAGTAGGTCATAATTGTCGGGTACATATCCACTTTTCCCTGTTTTGGATTTAATTTTGAGATTGTCTATATATCGACTATCTTTCTTTGTTGGATTGCCATACCGCATAAACCACCAGCATTCTCCCTGTTGGTAAAAGATACAGTTGCGGTTTACCTGTTTTGCACAATCACTACATCTTTCCGGTTTAATTCCAAAATAATCCTTAATATCTTTATGACCCTCAATTGAAGGAGGATTTCTTAATAAATATAGCTTTTTGATATTATCGGCATCGCAGAGCGTAGATTTCCATCTCTGTACTAAATCAAGTGAATCTACAAATCCAAGAGCCTTATATTTATTTCCTGAAGAATAAGAGAAGTTATGAAGAACACACATGCAGGTCTGTAGAAGGTTTGACAGAACATCAGTATCTTCACCACTTTCAGGTTTGACAAATACTAAATGTTCAACTCCACTCTTCTTCATTTCATTGTCTTTGGGTTCTTCATGTACTATATTATGTTCTGGTATTCCGGTAAATTCACTGAAAAATTTAATTGGATTTCCAATAGTCGCACTTAGTCCAAGAACTAATGGTGAACCGGAGGTCTCATGTGCATGAGATATTCTTTTGAGCAGGCGCTGTATAAGATATGCCACCTGGGTACCGTTCAATGATGTATGAAGATGAACTTCATCAACCATGATCAGTTTTGGAGCACAGTAGTTTTTTGTTCCAAAAAGATTTTGGTATTTTGTATTTATCAGACGTGAGTTAAGACTTTCTGTGGTAACGATGTAAATATCTGGTGGTTCATTCGCAAAATCTTCTTTACTATATTTAACATAATCTATTTCAACTCCACATTCACAGGTTAATGGAGAATTTTGTCCAATATTCCTTATCTTAACAAAGAGGTTTTTATCACATTTAGGACATTTTGCATAGGGACATATATATTTTCCTCCTTCTGATGTATTTTCATATTTCCATAATCTGTTTATATTATTCTCATAGAGTGTTTTTTTACCAGATTCTGGAGCTTTTCCAAAATCTGTCCATCCATATGGCGTTCCGGAATAATCAATTCCAATAGTTATTTTTTTGTCATTGTTTTTGTTTATGTGATATAATATTTTTATAAATGTTTCAATCTGATTTTCTGCAAGTTTAGTTCTGGGGTATACATTGATCAATTTTGTTCCTTTTTTATCCTGATTAAGGAGGATGTAATAAAGAATTGGAACTATATATGCGAGAGTTTTTCCCATACCGGTTCCGGCTGTTAAAATCATTCCTTTATAACCGGAATCTTGTTCTATTAATTTTTGAAATATGTGGGTAAAACTTCTGTACTGAAAATCTGCAATTTGATCATATTTGTTCTTTTTTAATGCTTCAATGAAATTATCAGTAATTGTCCTGAGGTTTTGCTCTACACCTGATGGATAAGATTTAAACTCAGATAGCATATCATAAACTGGTTGTTCAAGGTCTATATTTCTCGTAGGTGTTTTTCTGTCGATCACTTCGAGTTTAACCCCTTGAGTTAGTTTTTTGGAATCTTGACTTTTTTGACCCCAAAATCTCTGCCGAAGTTTACTAAGCAACCTTATGATTTCAGCGATACGGCTTCTGAATTCCCAGTCCAATACGTTTCCTTCTCTATTTAATGGTAAAAGAAAGCCATCATTCATTAAACTTCTTAAACCATATTCTGTTTTAATAAATAACGGGTCATTTTCAATAATTGA
Source organism: Methanoplanus limicola DSM 2279 (assembly GCF_000243255.1). Taxonomy (NCBI): domain Archaea; kingdom Methanobacteriati; phylum Methanobacteriota; class Methanomicrobia; order Methanomicrobiales; family Methanomicrobiaceae; genus Methanoplanus; species Methanoplanus limicola. The sequence continues at coordinate 2,230,225 of NZ_CM001436.1, read as the reverse complement.
TTCACAGAACAGAGCATTTCCTCTAATTTCGGTTTCATAAATTCCATAGCGAATCTGGTGAGCATCCTCTTTTTCAATAAATGTTAAAAGATTATCTAATAATTCATCTCTCTTTCTCTTTTCTTTTTTTTCTTTACCCTTATATAACGATGAATCCAGAATTACTTTCTTATCCGATAGTTTTATGAGGCCCAAATCTTCCAATAATTCAACAACTGTTTCTGTATTACCATCGAAAATTTTGGATAGTTTCTTATTAAAATTTTCTGATTCAAAATCTTTATTGGAATTTTTGATTAATATCTCTTCAATAATCTTAGAAAAAGGAATCTCATTTGTTATTTCTTCACCGTTAACTAAGATACAACCATTTTTTTCAAGTTCGGAAATATGACTATTTAAATCCTCGTTGGATATATTCTCTATTATCCCATTTTTCGTGACGATCTCATCTTCTTTTTTAGCCCATTTATTTCTTGAAATTTTAGAAATTTGAAATAATATATTTATTTTATCATCTGTCATTTGTTTTCTCTCCGAATCCTGTTGTATAATAAGATTCCTCATAAACTTTGTTTGAATTATTTGTGCATTTGATGATAATTCATCTTTTTCTTGATAATTATGGATATGATTTTAATGATGTTACTTATTAAGCCTCACAGAAATATTCCTTGCCAAATCCGGATAATTATCATTAATTTCAGACAATATTGTAGTGGTAATATTATGTAGATTTGACCGATGTCCAGCCTTCATTCTATCAAGGAATTCTTTTGTTTCTTTAGAAACATCATTTATTTCAAGACCTTTGGTTTTCTCTTCCTCGGCCTCACATTTTGAAAAATATTCATTCCATTCCTTTAAGGAGTAATCAAAACCATTGTTTGTTAAATATTGAAATGCTGCCTCTGAATTTGAAATGTTTGACCTGATATATTCCTTTGTTTCATCGAAGACATCCGGATTGATATTATGTTCAGGATACTGAGATGCAAATTCGGAAATATTTTCTTTCCTTTTGTCCAGTTCAGAGATTATATTATTTATTAAATTACTGTTGTTGCGATTAAGTTCTCTTACCTGAGTGTTGAAAGTATCAAAATCATTTGATAGTTTTTCCAGTTCCTCTATATCCAATCCTTCTATATTGCAAACTGACCCTTCTTGATTGTTTTTTAATTTGCGGGATAAGTATTGGTGGGTATTATATAAATTTTTCAGGGTCTCTTTTAATTCATTTTCATCTGGTTTTATCTTTGTCAGGAATTTAGATTGAATAATACATGATCTCTTTAAATTTGAATCAGAAATTTCTCTTTGTAATTTTCTGATCTTCTCGTTTTTTTCAGCGAATTTATTTTTTTCTTCCAGGAAACCAGTAATTTTGATTAATTCTTCCTGATAATTTAAAGACATCAGAAATCACCATCCATAATTAAAAATTCATCAAGAGAATTTCTGATTTTATTTATATCATAATTAATCTGAGATTTGTAATCTGTTTCACTGGCTAAACCACTGACTAATCTATCAAGATATCCCATTGCCTTATACTCATCAAGATTGCAGATGTACTTGAAGTTTATAGTTACAAGGAACTCCTTTATTTTAGAGAATATATCAACCTCGCTGTTTTCAAGGTCTGATAATTCATCCTGAATTTTAATGATGTAATCCACATACAATTTATAATCCTGCTTTTTTAGTACTGGAATTATGTTTGATATGGAATTATTATACTGTGTTGTTGAAAGATTGCTTCTCAATTCATTTAAAAGTTTTATCAGATTATCCCCATAACACATCTGGCTGAATTTATCTTCAATTTCCAAAAGATCTTCTGAAGAAGAATCAAATGAAAGTCCCTGACATTTATTTGCAAATAATTTTAATTTGGCTGATAAATCCTTAAATTCAATATCAGCTTTTTCAATTTTATATCTTTTATTTGGAACATCTGAGTTTATTAGAGGGTAATATGGATTGTCCTTAATATCTTTCCAGGCCCTTTCAAGGAGAGGGTAGTCGATTACTCCAGCAGATTCACCCGAACCTCTTATAGAAAATGTACTGAGAAACAGACCATTAACAATTTTTAGTAGTTTGTCGTGCTTAACTGTACCTTCTAGAAAAATTCTCTGTATTTCAGGTGACCATACATTATAGCTGATATCCCTTTCTATTTCATGAATTCTTAAAATATCTTTGGCATCAATTATAGGTTCTAAAAATAATTTGGATTTAAAGAGCGAATTTGCTGTAATGTATGCTGACAGGATGTAGGATTCAGTAGTATTTTTTAGTTCTTCTTCAAAGGTCTTTTTTAATGAAATATTGTAATTATTCAGACAACTTTTAATCCTGACTATATTTTTACTAAGGAATTCATTAATGGTATTATCAACTGAATTTTCAGTTCCGATTTCGTAAAGATCTACAAAGTCATCAACTGTAAATGCAAGGAATAATCCCTTATATCTTGAAATTTCATCTTTAAAAGAATCTTTTTGATCTGATGGAATGATTGTGATTCTGTTCTTCCAGTTGCCATCTCCGCCAATATGAAATTCGCACTCCCGGTTTCCTTTTGGTTTATACGAAATAATTTCTAAACCCTCTTTTCTTGAAGATTTGCGATTTATCAGGTTGTTATAATTTTTACTCCCGGAAAGGTCACCATTTAATTTTTTCAGAATTAAATTAAATCCATCTTTGATTGAATTAAGGGGAAGATCATTTGATTCGCCTTTGCACCATAGTCTTACATTCTGCTGAACCTCCTGTCTTACTGGATTAATTGCTTCAACTTTTGTTCTCTCAGAACTACCACCGTCACTGATGAGGTTCAGATTTGATTCTGATAAATTAAGGCTTGCCTGAACCGTATCGGCATTAATATATTTTTGAGGAATTTCATGAACACCCAACTCAGATAAAAATGAGCTATTAAGAGTTACTTTTCCTCCTTCAATATTCCCATACCACCATAAAGTATTATAGAAATTAAACCATCTTCTTTTATCTTCTTCAAGTAGTCCGGAGAAATTGTCAGTTGTATTAAGAGTAAGAAAATTATCGACAAAACAACTTGGCGGTAAATCATTATCATATGACTGTAAAATTGTATTTCTTAATATCTGAATCATAAATCTGGGAGTCAGGGATATGCTCTGATTTTTACTAAGCAGCATATCGGTTTTAATTTTCCCATATAATTTTATGAGGAAATCTTTTGAAAAAGGATAATAGACAAATTTATTATCCTTAAAATAATCCCTGAACTGATTTCTGAAATCAAGTTCACTTAAATTGTCATATGATGGGTTATATGACGCCTTTAAATATTTCTGAGTGAAATGCAAAAAGTGATTTAATCCTTTTTCACCTACGAGCCAGTTTGCATTTTTACTGTTTTCAGAATCGCTAAGACTTAATTTAACTTCATGGAGTCTTGCTTCAGCTGTTCCAAAAAAGCTGGCTTTGATCTTGTTTTCATAAAATGCAGTAGTTGTTCCGATTATAAAATCACAGATATAACCTTCATCTGTGGAGATATCAGTAATGACTGTTATAAATTCATCAATAAGATTTCCAAGGAAAGTAACATCATCAAATATAAGTACCGGAATTTTGTTATTTTCATTTGCTTTTTTGATATATTTAAATATTAATTCCTGAACATTTGTTGTATCATAGAAGTTGTTAATTAATTTATTATATAATGTTTTGTTTACTTTATCATAATCAATTAGATTTATGCTTACTCCGTGTTTTATCAATTCAGGATCTTTTGTACAATCTACTTTATCTTTTGAAGTAAAAAATTCTAAAGATGATTCAACCGTAGAAAAATCTTCGGTATTTTTAAATTTATCAACTCTTTCTCTTATATTATAGATTACTTTTTCTGCAAGATATTCAAAAGCAAACGCACGTCCTTCTTCATTCTTTGCAGAAATAGTGATTGATGAAGAATCTTCGTCATATATTAAACCCAAAATGAATCTGTAGAATGTGGAAACTGATGTTCCTCCCCGATCCTGCAGCAATTTTTCTGAAATATCAACCTGTTTTCCGGATATTCTCTCGGCAACTCCCAGAATTCCTCCCATTGCAAGTTCACGCTTTGAAACACGTATTGTTTCGTAATCGGAGCATTTTTTTGGGATTTCAAGTTCCAGAAGTCTGCATAATTCTGTTTTTCCGGTTCCTGGGGCTCCCCATATTACATAAGGACGGATATAACTTCTGCTATCTTTTCTTTCACTTAAATTAAAGTCCCATTGTTCAAGAAAATCCTTCTCTGAAACTAATCTATCAATTTCTCCTGAACCAGGGTTTTTATGATAAAAACTCAGAGGATAATGTGTTTTAAAGAAGGTTTCTTCGGTCTTCTGGAAACACTCTATTGTAAATGTCTGATTTACTAAGTCTTTACTTATTATTTCTGAAATGTTCATGTTAGTCCACCCTCATGATTAAATTATATTCTTTGTTGTTAGTCTCTATGTTCAGTGGTCTGCCTCCATCTGAGAGATAATCAAATTCTATTGAAGATAATTCGTCTTTAAGAGAGAGAGTTTTCATAAGTACTGGAAGAATTTTTGTCTTATCGGTGTCTGTAAATACCGGAAAGAATTCTGATTCAAGAGAAGGCAAAAACCCGGAGAAGATATCTTTTGGTTCTGAATCTTTTAGTAACAGATTAACTATTGTTTCAAACAAATCCAGGGGAAAGGAAATCATTATTCTTCTATCATCAAGTTTTGTTATAAAGTTGAAGTATGTAAGTAGTTGCTTTAAAAAGTCAACCTTGCCACCTAACCTTTCACCAGACGGGTCAATAATTCCTGATTTTCCTCTGGCATGAATTAAATATTCTTCGAGACTGTTTTCATTAATGACCGGATTAGCAAATAACTCTCCTAAAAAATGAGAAAAGTAATTAATATGTTCTTCGTCTGAGTTTCTGATTGAATATAATAACTGGCTCTTGAAATGTAATGAAAAATTCTCAGAATAGGGATCACATATATCAAGATACTTACAATCCCTGAGTATTATATCATTTTCAGAGTTTATGATTATATCCAGAGCATCGAGAATTTTTAAATGAGCCTCAATTGAATTTTTATTTCCTGAAGTAAATTTGGATAACAATTCTTTTTTATTTACGCTTCCGTCAGTTGTTGAAATATACTGACACAGGGATTCAAGAATGCCCCCGTTTGGTTGATCTAAAATATCTACTGCCATAATTATTCCCCAATAATTTCTGAGATATAGCCCTGAATATCATTATCTTTACAGGATTCACAAATCTGCAGAAAATTTTCATGATTATTGCTTATGTATCCATCTCTGGTTTCAATAATTAAAGATGGATCAAAATCATTCTCGTTCAAAATATTGTATAGTTTCTCAGAAACAGATTTAACATCATTTTCATCTTCAATCCATGGTTTAAGAGAAATGGAAATATCATTGAACTTATCATTTGAAGATTTAATATTACCTAACAATTCTACCAGAATATCCCATATTGGTGTAATCGCGAGTATTTCCTCTCCAAAATTAAAAAGATCAGAGACTTGAGCTGATTTTTTACCCAACAGTCGATATTCCAGTCTATAAAGATTATTAAAGAAGACGTTTTTAGTTGTTTTAAATTGGAATTCCTGTAAACAGTTATCCTCAATAAATTTAGAGTAAACCCTGTTATAGTTTAAAGGAATCTGTATTGATTTTTCCTCTATGCTTTTCCCGGAGTATCTCCAGTTTTTAGGAGTAAAACCGATAGAATCCCCAACAAATATTTTTGGTGTATTTGATTCAATTATTGAAGAAACATATCCAGTCTTTTCTTCATATCCTGAATTAAGAATTATCAAAGAGAGAAGACTGCCCTTATCAGAACAATTGCTAAGGTCCTGAAAAGAAATATCCTGTATTAATTTTAATGGAAAATTCCTGCTGATAGCTGCTTCCGGATCAAAAATACTCAAATCCATACATCCTGAAATCTCATGTAAAAGAGGTACTGAACGAAGGGAACCAAAGGGTTGTGATGATTGAGTATCTATTATGATTAAATAGTTATTATTTCTGATAATATCCTGTATATATGAATTAACCTCCCCAAACTTCATAAATTTAGATTTAAATTAATATTTAATATATTTTTTGATTTTATCCTGAGGAAATTCATAATAAATTACTCACAAAATCTTCATCTATTTTTTTTCCTTCTTTTATTGATAAATCCAAAAGATTGCTGCAGATTGTAATGATCTGTCTGGCATTGCCCTGACCCTGAACAAATATTTTATCAATAGCTGAATCTGTAAAGGGGCCCAGTGAATCACTCCCCAATTTCCTTTTTAAATTGAGATAAGATATAATAAATTCTCCAACATTTTCTCTTGTAAGGGGTTTTAAATTTACTTCTTTACCAATTCTTTCTGAGAATGCATGATATTCAGATATTATTTTCTCCCAGACCTCGGGCGCACAGGCCATAACAATTGAAAGTCCAAATGGATTTAGATCCATTAGATGTCTTATCGAATTAAGCATATTCTGTTTGGTTTTTGTCTGAAGTGTTTCAATATATTCAAATTCATCAATTAATAATATCAGAGGGGTGTTGTCTGTTAATTCAAGAGTATTTTTCAAAGCTAAAAAGGCTCTTTGGGACAATCTTTTCCCAATATTGGTTGTGAGATTAATTTCTCTTCGTCGTGAATATTCAATAGATTCTCCACTTATCCATTCCCAGGATGTAATGGAGTTCTCTTCGTAGGCCAGATTAAGGAAAGCCCTTGAAAAATCAGGAAATTTGGTTTTTGCAGATAATTTTATCATAGCCTCCGGAATAACGTCTGATAACAGTACATCTCCGCTTTCAATAGAATTCCAACCCTCATTGTTCTTAATATCTTCTTCTATCTTACCTTCGCGGGACAGTTGGACAGCACAGTTCCCGATATACTTCTGGGCATTACTCTTTAGGTAGTCGGGTCCAATATCGTAGATAAAATCACGGTAAATATCCAACATACTTTCACCGGGTTGTCCGATATAACCTACAACCGGTTTATTTAATTCTGAATTTTCAAACTGCTTTTTTATCTGTGACTGGATATATCTGAGAGTATGGCTTTTACCATTCCCGTAGGAACCTGATATTATCAGATGGCTTGATCGGCCATATTTAATAACCGGAGACAGCACATTGCTGATTTTATTCAGTACATCTTCCTGCCCAACGTATATTTCAGGTGTCTGCTCCGGAATACCTGAATAAGGGAATGGATTTCCGGTCAGGTTTAATCTGGAATAGTCCAGATCTGATAGATTAATCTCCAGGTTACTCATTGTTTATACTCCCGTGAATTGCTACATATATGAATTCTTTCTTCCCAATTTTAATTCCACTAAGATACTTGTCAGACCTAAGTTCAACACCGGTCCATTCTGGAATGTTTGAAAAAACAGCTGATTTTATTTTTTTCTTGCTTTTTTTTGCACTTGTTGTTACTGGTGCACCTGAAAATTCAATAATTCCAATGTTTTTATTGTAAAGTTCAATAAGTGATTTATCAAAAAAAATCCTGCTAATTTTTAAATTTTCGCATGTAAACTCCCTCAATTTAGGTATTGAAATGTATCTTTTTTTCATGAAACCTGATTCATCTGTGTCAAGTGATGAATAATTTCTGGCAAAGGAATCCGGAAAATTTATACAATCAGAATTAATGCTGTAATAGTGATCATTGAATACATTTCTCTGTATCAGGCCAATCCTTAGAGTCCAGTCTGATATTATGGAGATGGATGTCTTATTAAAAAGATATTCTGAATTTTTCATTCCACTTTCAAGGTTGGATAATTCAACAGGTCCGTTTCTGTCAATATAATTATAAAATTGGCTGTAAAATGGATAATTCATCAAAACGGAGTGAATTGATTCCCAGTCTTCTTCCAAAACAGCTCTGTTAAATATTCGACATTCCTGAGTCGGAATAAATTTCTGTTCATCATTTTCAAGAAGATTCATAACATCCATTTCATTAATTATTTCTCTGGATCTACGGATGGAAATATTCAGTTTTTCACTTAGATTCTCATAATTAATTTCTTCTTCCTTCTCTGCAATCAATGCAACTTCTACAACCCGGCTAAGTGAAACCGGACGCATACTTTTTCTCATACTAGGCCCTTCTTTTTTAATTTGGCATATCTATATGAACTTTTTATTCCTATACTATTTGAAAATCTTTTATCCAGATATCTTTCAACGTCATTTTCTAAAATAGAGACTTTTAATTTTCTTATTTCATTGTTTATGATCCACAAATTATGTAAACCAATCAGTTTTCTCTCATTGCGTATTTCATCAAATTTGTGATTTGAGCAGACAGGACAGATGCAGGGAAGGTATTTCGTTACTTTCATCTTCTGAAATTCAATAGTATTACCTTCTGGCAGGAAATATAACCTGCTTGATCCTCCTTTTAAGAATGCTGATGAGTCAAAAGTGTCGGCACCCATGTAAACCATTAAAGGAATCATTGTTGGACCTCCCAATCCGAAAATATGTAATGGGAGGTCTCCAATTTTTTTCCTGATGGCAAAAATTGTGTCAATTACTGCCCTATAATTTGACTTTTTTGATACAAGACCACCTATTGCAAAACCATCAAAATTTCCTCTTTTCATCAGATAATCGAGCATATTCATCATAACTTTTATATTGCTTCCCTGTATGGTGGCATATATCAGCATATCTTCGTGTTCCCGTTTTTCAAGCGCTAATAATGCATTTTTTACACTTTTTTTTATGGAATCTGAATGGTTTCTGTAGTATATGTCATCCTCCTGAAAAACTGGTACATCCAGTGTAGCAGCAATATCGGCTCCTATGTTTTCCTGAACTCTTAGGATCTGGACTGGATCTAATGTTATGTTGTCTGTTTTTTGTTGATATCCTCCACTGTCTGCAAAAAACACGCCATCTTTAACATATTTGCCATGTAATTTCTGAGTTTTTAATCTTTCATAGAAGGCCGTTGAGTTAATGTAGTGAGCATTTACCATCATTGTTTTCATATCCGGAATTTCTTCCCAATATTTTGGGGAATTGCCATCACCTTTAATTCCGCAGTTATGAACCGGAAAAAATGCAGGTGTTTCCAACTCCCTGGTTCTTGTAATAATACTTTTTAATTCTCCCATTTATTCCTCCAAATTAGTCTACTAAATGAGTAGACTACTTATGGCTATAAATATTTTTTTAATCCACATTCATGAAGAAATGGCTGAAGCTATCCCTAAACATTTACTTGAAAAGTTATCTAAACTATATAATAAAACAAATGGTAATTCATTTACTCATGAAGAAGCACAGGAAATTTTGGGTATAACTAAGTCATATGCTGGCAGAGTTCTGCCTGAGTTGGTGAAGGCAGGTTGGATTAAATCTAAGCGTGAAAAGTCAGATGGCAGGCGGAAGATTTACTATTTCAATGATCTCTGTGAAATCATTAATGAAATTGGAAAGTGTTGATATTTTATTAGCCTTTGTTTTTTAAATAGTAAATCTTTTTTTAGAATCGATGTTAAATGTTCCTTTAAGCTAATTAACAAAAACCTTGGTTTTTATGACAGTCAGAATGATTTTATGATACACATTTTACATTTTATACATAATTTAATAGTAAAGAAAATACCATATTACAGCAAATAATTATTATCGGAATTTGCAATGTTTTTTTAGCAGATATATCATAATTTAACCTGGACCAAAGGGACTTTATAAAAAACAGTAAGGGAGAGAAAATATGGCAAAAAAAGAAAATGATGAAATAAAAATTATCGAAAACCCGGAACCGGAGAGAAAAACAAGAGGTGAAGCCGGGAGTAAAACCAAGCGTGATATCTTAAGTGAAGAAAGAAGTGAAACCAGAGATGAAACCTCAAGTGAAACCAGAGATGAAACCTCAAGTGAAACCAGAGATGAAACCAGAAGCGAAAACAGAAGTAAAACCCGGATTGGGATGAACAGGTCGGGATTAAACAGGGAAGAATTAAGAGAGCAGGATAACGAAAACAGGAGAAGGATGTCCAGAGGACCTGGCGGACTCAGCACAGGCAGAAGACCCAATTACTCAATGGTGAGGCTCAGGCAGACGGCAATAAACCGGCTAAAAACATTCAAATCCGGAAGCGACTCCATCAATGACACTATCGAGGAACTGCTCAACTACTACGAAGCAAACAACCAGTTCCTGCATACAAAACTGGAAAGGTTTGAGGAGGATCTCATCGAAGGCGGCAGGGTGAGGTACTTCTTCCCGACTGGTGACAGTGTGGAAGAATCAGAACTCACCATCACAAAACTCATCAGGTTCTTGCGTGAATCCTTTGAAAATGTAACATTTGTAAAATATGAATATACAACCGGCGAAGGCATTATAGGTGCCCCGACCTACGTCATAACCTTCTACACCGAAAAAAGAGGCATCAGGCGTCCCTTCTTCATGATGATGGCATCGGTAGATAATATATACGGTCTGGTACCTCACGATCCGGAAGAGAAAAATATGGCAAAAGGTGAGGCATTCTTCGGGTGGAAACCGCTCTTCATAGCCTCTGAGTCGGAATTCCGGCCGGAGCGATACGTTGTAAATAATTACCGGAAAAACTTTGACCAATATCCTCCATCTGATATGGAAGAATTCATAAAAGACGAGATAAAACTCTCATACGACCTCTCAAGAGGACAGGTGTTTTAGTCCCGGAAGAATACTCCTATGAAACAGTGCACAGTTTCATTCATCATCTGTGAACCGGCTGGTTCATGAGTGACTTTTTTTTAAATTCCGATTCCCAAATATTCTTCCAGACAACTCCAACGGTCACTCTCCCTTTAGCATCTATGGTTCATAATACTGAAATGCACCCTTTACAAGGGCGTTAAACTTCTCGTTCGTCTCATTGTAGGCAGTCCAGATCTGTTTGTTGCACCCGACATAAAGGTAATACAGGGTCAGGAACCAGATGGCGGCATCCATAAATTTTACCCCCCTTTGCGGAGCAATGAAGCACTTAAAACCGGTATTTCCCAGTAAATTCCGGCAAAAATCAATTTTTCCAAGATCACAGGCCGAAAAACCGACAATCTTATCATTGAAGCACCCCCTGGGGAATTCATCCGGATGGAGGACTCCATGGGGCAGCTTAAACCCAAGTCTTCCCCCTTCATTAGTTCCGTGTCCGCTCAGATGAATTCCCTTAAAACTCTTCAGATATTCCTTATCTTCCAGCAATGAGATCAGCTTATTTTTACTGCTAATCTCATGCAGTTCAAAACGGCCCCTGTAGCCTGTATCTGTCATGTTTAAAAATTCATGCAGAACAATACCTTCCCGTATATCATCTTTTTTCGGAGTGCATTCGATAAAAAGTAGATCTCGCATATTTTCCGTTATATTTTTAAAAGCTATAAATATTCCTCTTTTCCCGACCTCAAAAGTCCGGTAATTCAATACCTCCATAACTTTATCATCTCCAAAGACCTAATTCTCCGGCAGTGGAATCTGTCTATTTGAAAACTTCATTTATGGCCCGCAACCTCTTTTATCAGAAAATTCAGAGATCCAAACAATTATATCTTTGTTTGTCATATGTATTTTTGTAAATTTGTGTTTTAAACATTGTTGTATGCAATTGTTACAATTTTACAAAATGGAGATGATCATGTGATACAGCATACATACCCAAAGACCTGGACAATAGCTGAAATCAACGTTGGGGAATTTGCAGAACTTTTAATCAACAACAAAAACGGGAATTCCATCTGCTTCATGGAATGCAGACGGTCAGATCTCCCGGAAAAAAAAGGCACTGAGATGAGGACATTCACACCAGACCTCATATCAGACGACATATCAGATCCTGATACCCTCCTCATCTGGGTGCCGGATGAAAGCCTCACAGGTAGTTACATCTCAGCACCGCTAAAAGGGCTTTTAACACCATCACTTCACGGAAACTTCCTTGAGACAGAGAGAATACAGCTCAGAAACCTCCTCATTAAAACAGAAAAGACCGGAAAAATTGTAATAAAAGGCACAGACAGCCCAGAAAACAACCTCATTATATCTTACGAAAAAGACGGAACCACAGTTTCCGCCAGAAAAATAATCTGCAGGGGGTGGACCACCCTCCCCTACCTTTGCCCTCCCTCCCTCTGCCGTACAGAAGAGGCAGAGAAAAAAGTGACCGGATTTCCGGGCAGAAGGGACAAACTTCAGGTAATCCAAAACCCGAAGAGCACAGAACAGCTCTTATTTCTCCTGAATGAAGAGGACAGCTTAATACGCCTTCTTGCGGCTGAGAAGATCTCAGTGTGCCGGTCATTCTTCTCCCAAAGAGATGAAATAAGGGCCATTCTCAGGCACAGAAAAGACCCTGAACCTGGGGTGGTCAGGTACCTTGACCAAAAGCTTAGCAGCTTAATTGATGTCCTCGGAATTTCAAAAGACATTGAAACCCTTGCAATGATTGCAGAATCCGGCAGTGGAGAAATATCGCATAAAGCAGCAGTGCGTATCCTGGGAATGCCCTGTAATTCAGCGGACATGAAAGTCCTCTCAGATCTGACAGAGCATAAAGATGAGGGGATATCCTGCCTTGCTGCACAGAAACTGATACAGGAAAAAAGTCTGTCCGAACTGCTGGTCCTGTTCTCTGACCCGGACAGGTACAGCCGTCAGAACTGGTCAATTCTGATCAGGGAAGTTAAGAGGCACTGCCCAAAGGAGGTAACATATCTGCTTGGCGATGTCCTGCTTGACGGTCAGTACAATATGAAAAACGGAGAGGAAATTTCGCTGAAATATATCAGGTTCATAGGTGAGATCGGCCATCCTGACGGGTACAAATACATTGAGGGATATTTAATGGAAGTAGATTCCGGAAAGGAAGATTTTGGAGTGATATTCCAGGCTATGGTCAGGACGGGACCTGGGAATTGTGAGCATTTACACGATTACATCTTCCCTGTGCTTGAGTCAAAAAGAGAATCCGAAGAAGTAAAGCGGGAAATCCTCCTTTCACTTGCAGAATTAAATGAAATTTTTGAGATAGACAGGCTTCACCCGTTCCTCGAATCAAAGGACCCGGATACCTTAAAAGCGGTACTGAAAGTCATAGCCAGCTGCGGTTCATCACCGGATGTCGAAAAAACTGCACCTCTGATAGGGCATAAATCTCCTGAAATCCGCTTTGCTGCACTGAGTGCCCTAAAGGAGCTTTACAACCGGGGTCTTGAGAGAATAAGCGTTAGTCCTGTAGATGCAGAGGAGAACCTGAATTATATGGAAGAAGTATTCAGGGATAACTCTGCTGAGATCTGCAAAAATGCCTTTGCCCTTGCTTACACTGAATGCCGGTTTGTAAGGGAGAGGGTGATTGAGATTCTAAGAGATTTTCAGGCGCAGTTTTTAATCGACCACTGCATGGAGGTTCTTAAATCCGCAGACCCCGACAGTTCATGGCTGCCTGTAAGAATTCTGTCAGGGATGTCATATTCATCCACCAGTGACCGGGCAGGTTATTTTGGAAACAGGGACATTTGCGAACATATGGAGAAATATCCAATTTACAGCGATATTATCGGGATCAACAGGAAATATCTTTGGGAGAGGATACAGGCCGTTTTTTCGGACAAAAATCCGGATATGAAAATGGACATGGTCAAAGTTATAAATGGCAGTGATGATCCCGATAAAGAGACGACTTTAAAGCAGCTTCTTAAAGGAGAGAAGGATAAGAGAGTGCAGGCATCTCTCCGCCGAACACTGAAGGCTATGGAAGATGACCGGATTTCATGGAATCACTACCCTAAAGGAACTTACAGATGTGATGACTGGCAAAGCATCCCGCGGTTTAATCATGCCACAGATACAAAGCCTTCGGAAGATGATGGCGGCTGTGAGATTCTTCCGTCCGGAAAAACTGTCAGGGTGCAGAACAGATCCCGCCGTCTAAGGAGATTTTCGTCAGGGAATATCAGGTGATGAGATATGCCTGAAAAAAAATCAGAAAACGGACATTTGGTTTTTTCTGTGGCAGATGTTGATAGGTTGCCTGAGATTTATCTCTGTCATTCGTGCAACTGTCTGGCATGTACTGTTATGGAAAGGGTACTTGAGGATTATATCGCTTCCGGGAAAGTAAAACTGCTTGATGTCTATTCTGATGAGGATGAAAAACTGCTTGAAGGAAGCAGGATTAGTGTTGTACCGTCATTTCTTGTCGGTGGAATATTATGCAGCTATGCCATTGAGAGAAATTCGGACAGTGGTGATGGTTACCGGATCAGGCTTTATGGGGAGAGCAAAAAGGGGAGTGTTGATCTTCTGCTTGAGATAACTGAATAATATCTCTTTTTTTTAGGTATTTTGGTATTCTCTTAAAGTGGCATTCCGACATGTATGTCAGATTTGGTGTATTATTAAATGTGGTGTCATTGAGTTCTGCTATTCATAATCTGCCTGTCATGTAATTTTGGAGTAAATATAATTATATTAACCTGAACAATCCTCCTATGACACATTACACTGTTTAATTTATCATCTGTGAACAGGCTGGTTCATGAGTGAGTATTTTGGAATCTGATAAACCCACAAAAATATTATACACTCTCTAAAACAAATTACTCTTTATCAATGGCAATGGAAATAGACATCTCCGAACTTGCTAAGATTAACTCAATAATCGAGCATGACAGGACAGATGCAACATACAAATATGCACTTCTCCGGGCTGTGGTCGATACCTGCCAGAAGAACAGGAATCTTGTTATAACAAATGCAACTGGTGATTATCCGGAAAACTCCTTTGCAGAAATCAACTGTGAGGGGGGGAAATGTGAGGAGATCGACTGCGGTGGGGTAACTATTCCAATCGGAATTCTGATAGAGAAATGGATTCTTTACTATTATCCATTAATTGAAAATGAGGTATTCATCCCGCAGAAGAGAGGAGAACCGGATGGCAAACATGCCCTTCTCTTCAGGCCGCAGTTTGAAAAACTTACAGAATATTACCAAAGTAAAGGAGGCCTGTCAGCTTTTTACAGAGATTACAGTGCCGGCACAATTCCGGATGAGATATTTCCGGTATTCTTAAGCCTGGTAAAGGACATCAGAAAAACAATCGCAGATCAGCCTATGAAATACCTTGGCAGATCATACAGCAGTGAATATTACTCGGTATTCACACCTTTAAGGCCCCTTCCGGCAATAAAAAAAGAGCATGCAATGGACAGGAGCCGTCTTGTAAGATCAGGGGGGTATTTCACAATGTCAGCCGGACTTGCAGCCGTTTTTGAGTATTTCGGGGCATTCATCTCCGGAGAAGAAGGCCTTTTAAAAAAATGGGCTGAGTTCTCTTCCGGACAGGACAAAAGCGGGATTGTAAATAAAGCAATGGTCCTTGAAGTGCTGACAGTATCTCCTGAAACTGAAAGGGCAGTAAATGAAGCCAAAAATACATACAATTCACTTTTTGAAAACGGATTAAAACCGGAATGTGTGTGGTCCGGAAAAGTGATCCCCGATAATGAATCAATGGCAGTGGATCATATGATCCCGTTCTCTGTCTGGAAAAACAACGACCTCTGGAATCTCCTTCCGGCTTTAAACTCTGTAAACTCCAAAAAAAGTGACAAGATCCCGTCTCCGGCACTCATTGATAAGAGGGCAGATGCAATAACCGGCTACTGGGATATTCTCCATGAGAAATACCCGGTCAGATTTGAAAAGGAAATCTCAGTAGCCCTGATGAAAAATTCCGGACCTGACTGGGTGGACGATGGTGTAACTGCCCTTGCTGATACCTGTGAGTATCTTACTGAAATAAGAGGGTTTGAAGTTATTGAAGGATAATTAGGGGATCTCCGGACATACGTCAAAATAGCAGTGAACCCGGAGAACCGGATGAAAATTAACTGTTACCGAGGTGAGTAAACATTTAATTCCTGTAAAGAGGGTAAAACCTATATTATTTCAGATCATATTTATCTAAAAACGAGTAGCCGGTATTATGGATTCAACAAAATCAATTTCAAAAAAATCTCCGGTCAATCCTCTGAAAGAGGATAATAAAGGAAAATATGTCTGCACTCCTATTGATGAGTCAGAAAAGAAAAGGCTGATAGCCAAAATGTCATCTGCAAGTTTTCAGATATTTAACACAACGAAATGGAGTGAGAATGGTTTTGTTCCCTCTTTTAAGATTACTGACGAAATTCTGATGAGGGCTGCCAAAAAGACCTATAAAAAATCAGAATTTAGCGATCGATGAAAGAATTCTTTCTTTTCGCGGGGCCGAATGGCTCAGGGAAATCTACATTAATGGGTCCACTTCTTCAGCAGAATGATTTAACCTTTTTAAACGCAGATTACTGTGCAAGAACAGATCCGGAAATTTCAAAGATGCCCGAAGGTCTGGATAAATCATTAAGGGCACAAAAGGAAACAGAGAGAAAATTAATGGAGATGATTTTGTCAGGTTCTTCCTTTGCCTGGGAAACAGTTTTTTCTCATGAAAGCCGCCTGGAAATAATGGCTCATGCAAAACGAGCAGGATATATTATCCATCTTATTTATGTTGCAACTAAAAATCCGGATATTAACGTTGCCAGAGTTCATTCACGTTTTTTACAGGGTGGTCATGATGTTCCCGAAGAGAAAATAAGAGGACGCTATGAACGTTCTGTTTATTTTTTGCCTGAAATGATTCTTATTGCAGATGAAGTGTCAGTTTATGATAATTCTTACGACAATAGAGGTCCGGAACTTGTTTTCCAGAAATCCATGTCCAATAATTCATCAGATGAGTCCGGGATGATAATCTGGCAATCTGATGATGATGAACAGTTTGAATGGGTAATGAAACATATCACTATACCGCTCAAAAAAATGGGTTATACACTCCAATGCTATAAATGAAATTGCATATTACATCAGAAAATACCTAAGATATGACTGAAGAATCATCAGCCGGAAAATGTGGCCGAAAGACCGGCAGTATATGGTGCAGGCTGGATATGCGGAATCCCGACAGATTGTGACCGTGAATAATGTGTTGATCTCGTTCAGCACCGGGATTTCCTGGACAGGACACAGCCTGACATTGTCGGGTCACTTGGCCTTGATGAAGATGGTCCGGTCAGGAAGGTCTGTTAAAAAAATGGGCTGAATTCTCTTCCGGACAGGATAAAAGCGGACTTGTCAATGAAGCGGTGGTCCTTGAAGTGCTGACAGTATCACCTGAAACTGAAAGGGCAGTAAATGAAGCCAAAAATACATATAATTCTCTCTTTGAAAACGGATATAAGCCTGAATGTGTGTGGTCCGAAGAATTCCTGACATAGAATCAATGTCAGTGGATCATATGATCCCGTTCTCTGTCTGGAAGAATAATGACCTCTGGAATCTCCTTCCGGCTTTAAACTCTGTAAACTCCAAAAAAAGTGACAAGATCCCGTCTCCGGCCCTCATTGAGAAGAGATCAGATGCAATAACCGGCTACTGGGATATTCTCCATGAGAAATACCGGTCAGGTTTGAAAAGGAAATCTCAGTATCTCTTATGAAAAATTCCGGTCCGGAATGGAGAGAAGATGCAGTAATCTTCCTTGCTGAGACCTGCGGGTACCTTACTGAAATAAGAGGGTTTGAGTTTTTTGAAGGATAATCCGGTGATTTCCGGATATATGCCAAAATAGCAGTGAATCCGGGGAAACCGGTAAAATTAACCGGCATTGAGAGGTCTGAAAAAGTTATTTTAACTTTTGTGAGTATGTTATATATATGTCAGTAAAAAATCACTCATGAGCAATGGCTCACAGATGATCGGATGAAAAAATGGTAATTATATATATGTGGCTAATATGAATCCGAATGGTCCGGATTTACCGCCCAGAAAAGCAGTCCGGGATAAAATACCGGAAATTATCCGGAATTCCGGTGAGGAATGCCAAACTAAAGTCCTGAGCGATGAAGACTTTTATGAGGTCATGAAGGAGAAACTCACTGAAGAAGTTGAGGAGTACCTGGCAGATCCATGTCCTGAAGAGCTTGCAGATATAATTGAAGTAATCTACCGCTTAGCAGCACATGAGGGAATTTCCGTAGAAGAACTTGAAGAGGTCCGGCTCAGGAAGAGAAAGGAACGTGGTGGTTTTGAGGGGAATGTCTTTTTGTGCTCTCCGGGAGAATCAGAGTAAAATAAAGTTGTTCGGTCCGTAAATACTCATTAAAAAGCCTGCATAATAAGTTATTTAAGGTTTCAGTCCATAATGAGAGTTGAATTAAAAGGATTCATGTTATAGTTGGCGGCAAAGTTCAGAAAGTGGGCTATAGGGATCTGGTTGAAAGGGAAACCTTTGGCATTGATATTAAGGGCTATGTCGAAAATATTGCTGATGACAAAGTCAGAATTGTTGCAGAAGATCCTGAAGAATTCAGAGAGATCAGAGAGGAATTAGTTTCCATAAAAGATGCTCCTGTAAAGCCGGCATAAAAGTATAAATCCCTGTGTAAATTTCATTTAAAAGTTAAATAATTTACATGAACTACTCTTCAGGTATAACATTATAAATCCAAAAATTAATCGGAATTTCAAAAAAAATATATATATTCACAAATATTTTTTTCATTTATCTCAATACATATTTTCAGCGATTCTGTACTTTTGAAACCTCTCCATGAAAATTCACATCCCGGCGCACCTGAATATTTTCTCTATTATCCGTGTGCATGCAGACTGCCGGCACATGAGTGACTTTTTGGTTTGTCAGCTAATGTGCAGGATATCTTTTTTTCTGATTCACATATTCCTGTTTCAGGCATATATATCTCAGACATCCAAACGTAAGAATCAGTTCTCCTATACACTCATCAGTTAAAAGAGCTTGAAAACGACCTTATTGGTGCATATTATGGTCATTTCCGGAGAGTTCCAAAGTTTCAGATTAGGAAATGAAAGACATATTTATGAATGGTCATCTGAAACAGTCACCAAAGACGAAATGACGATAACCCCGATAACAAAAATTCCTGTTAAATAATCAATAAAAGTAGTCACTTTATTTTACTAAAGCGGGCAAAGTGCTCATTAAATTCTTCGTATGTCATTTCAAGGTCTTCACGAATTATTTTTCTGATAAGTCCTTTTGGAATATCCTGATTGCTATGGAAGGGAACTGTTGTAAATCTGCCATCATCTGACTTAAGTCTGATATGGGAACCTTTCTGCCTGATTATGTTAAAACCCAGATATTCAAGGAATTTAATTAACTCCCTGGATTTCAATGTCGGAAGCATCAGGCATCAATCTGAACTACTACTTCACGAAAACCAACAAATTTATTAATGTATTCTGAATCAGCGCAGGAATCTTCAAGGCAGAGTTCTATTACTTCTTTAATCCTTTCTATTGCCTCATCAACTGTACTTCCGTAGGTATGGCACCCTTTAAACTGAGGACAGCTCGCAATGAATACCCCATCCTCATCAGTTTCAATTATAATTGGAAAGTGTATATTCTTCATAATTTCTCATCTCCTTCTTTTCCTTTAAATCAGACTATAATATTGGAATTTACTTTGAATATATCTCTTTTTAGTCCTGATAATAAATAACCCTTCTGCTGATCTGTCATATAAACTGATGATACTGAGGAATATTAAACTGGCATTGATAATAATAGATATAACCCGGGTGCGAAAAAAAACGGAGCAACAAAAACCAAAGGGTAAGTTATCATCCAGAATCTCTTTGGATTTTCCGCCTCTGTTTCGTCAATATACTCCAATACCCTAAGTCCGGACATAATATTCCCCGAAATCCCCACTCATAAAACTAAAAACCTAAAAGATACAATCATTCATCATCTTCAATTATACCCTGCAGCTCTTTAACAGTAGGAAGTAATTTTTCCATCTCTTCCGGAGGTGTCTTCAGGTAATATGTTGAAATTCCCATAGGTTTTGATAAATCCCGGAGTGCATACTCAGCAACAATATCATTTCTCTCCTTGCAGAGTAGCAGCCCGATTGTCGGATTGTCAGCCGGAATATCTCTTAACAGGTCATCAACGGCAGAGAGATAGAAATTTAATTTTCCGGCATATTCCGGTTTAAAACTATCAATCTTCAGTTCTATTACCACATAGCAGTGAAGTTTCGTATGGTAAAACAGAAGGTCAATAAAAAAATCCTCGCCACCAACTGACAACCTGTATTCACTGCCGACAAATGCAAAGCCTTTTCCAAGTTCGATGAGGAAATCCTTCAGTCTAAAGATTAATGATCTCTGAAGTTCTCTCTCCTTTACATCTTCAGAGACTCCGAGGAATTCAAGGCAGAGAGGGTCTTTCATAATCGAGACTGCAAGTTCAGACTGTTTTTCCGGCAGTGTACTCCTGATATTATTCACACTCTTTTTCTGGGCATTGAGCGTTCTTGAGTATAAATCACTCTCAATCTGATGGATAAGGACATTTCTTGACCAGCCGTTCTCAATCGTCTTTATTATGTAGAATTCCCGTTCGTCTGTGGATTTAATTTTCTCAATTATCACCATGTTGTGGCCCCAGGGAATTTCTGCCACAGGCTGTGGCAGATCAGTAAACTTTATATGCACTCGTGCAAACTGCCTCATTCTCCATAGATTTCTTGCAGAAAATCCTTTCATTTCCGGAAATTCTCTCAGCAGATCTGATGAAATACAGTCAACAACCGATTTTCCCCAGCCTTCTTTCTCCTGTTTTAAGAGTATGTTCTTTCCAATCCAGAAGTACATATTGATTAACCCACGGTTAACAGAAGCTACTGCCTGTGTCCTTGATGTCCGGACAATGGACTTTATTTCATAAATAAGCTCATTGTACTCTTTTGTATCTACGATTTCCATCTCACTCTGCCTCTTTCCCTGCCTTCCTCTTCTCCTCAAGCTTAAAGTGCAGATCGTTATGCCGTTCTACCGTTCCGGAACAGTTAGGTACTGCATCCTTACCCCCACTTAATCGCAGTAATTTTTGACCTAAAAACTTAAGCTTCTTCTTCCGTCAGGCCCTCATGCTTACTATGAAATTCTTCATAGGCTTCTCTGACTGTCCGGTGTTTTGGAAGGATTCTTAGTATTAAACTTGAAAAACTTTCTTCATCATTATTTTTCCATGTTTTAAGGCGTTCATATGCTTCTTCTGAGAGGTTTACAGTTTTAGTTGGCATATTTGCCTCTATATGTGTAATGTGAAATAAATGTTATGTTAATCATTACGTGAGTCGATACCAGAGAAAATTCCGGCAATAAAAAAAGAGCATGCAAAAGACAGAAGCAAACTTGTCCGTTCTGGCGGCTGTTTCACGATGTCAGCCGGACTTGCAGCAGTCTTTGAATACTTCGGGGCATTCATCTCCGGAGAAGAGGGCCTTTTGAAGAAATGGGCTGAATTTTCTTCCGGACAGGATAATTTATAGGATGAATCGTTACGAAATCTTAAAAAAAAGTCCGAAGTATTTAGTTCTCCCGATACATAGAGAGTTGTGCAATGATAAAAACTATCATATTTTATAGATAAATATTATACTGGCAATCGGTGAATTCTTAGATGGTTATGATTAGAAAAAATGAAAGGGCATTACTGTACTTAATCAGATATTTTAAAAAGATAAATAAGATTGAGCTTGTTAAACGCACCTTTTTAATTTCGCAGGCGAGCAGAATATATGATTATATACCTTATAAATCCAGTCCTTTCTCATTTCAGTTGTATCATGATCTGAACCATCTTGAAAAAAATGGATTTATAGAGACAGATGACGATTATGTAAAGCTAATATCTGATAAATTTCCGGAACCTGAAGTAGGCCCCCGGAGGGCAATAAATTATCACATATCTGTTTTTGGAGAAGAGGATGGAGAAACTATCAGAAGATATGTCTATGACAATTATCCGTTTTACACAATTTTCAGTAAGACTGAAAAGAAAGAATCCTATGTCAGGGATGAAAATGGCATTCTCACAATAGGATATGAAGGCAGAAGTGTCGATGATTTTATTTTGAACCTCATTAAAAACAAGGTTAGTATTCTGGTTGATGTACGAAAAAACCCTTTCAGCATGAAATACGGTTTTTCAAAGAAACAGATCTCAGGTTATTCTGAGGAGATAGGTATTGAATATATACACATTCCCGGTTTGGGCATAGAGAGTTCAAAGAGGAAAAATCTAAAGCCGGAAGATTATGCTGCTCTTTTTTCAGAATATGAATCTGATCTGATTAACAGAGAAAACGAACTTGGAATTCTTCGCAAACTTGGAAAGGATAAAAAAATTGCCCTGATGTGTTTTGAAAAGGATTCAAATTTCTGCCACCGTGGAGTTATTGGGAAAAAACTTCATAGTGATGGTTTTTGTGTGGAGAATGTATAATGTGGGAGAATAAGAGGGTTTTAATCACAGTCAAGGCATATCCGGAGCATAGCAGAAGGCATGGGGATGTTGTCTGTACAGCCGGAATTACTGATGAAGGGGAATTCATAAGGCTTTATCCAATAAATACAAGAATATATTTTGGTTAGGTTAAAATAAAAAAATATGACTGGATTGAGGTAGAATGCAAAAAAGCCACAGATGAAAAGTTAAACCGAAAGGAGAGTTATAGGGTCAGGGAAGAATCAATAAGAATAATTGACCGCTCTTTATCAGTTTATAAAAGAAAAGCTCCGTGGGATGAGAGAAATAAAATTATTCTCGATAAAGTATCACCTTCAATAAGTTATCTTCAAAATGCTTTCAAAGAGGACCGGACTTCTTTAGGACTAATTAAAGCCAAAGAAATTCTTGATTTTTATACCAAAGAAGAATTAATGACCCCTCCTGAAGCAAAATATTACCAGGGAAATCTCTTTGACGACAGTAAAATCCCTGTAATTGATAATATCCCACATATATTTGCGTATAAATTTTTTTGTGAGGGTTGTTTTGGCCTGGAACCCTGCAATAAAAACGGAAAATATCATAATATTATGTGTGAGGACTGGGAAATATTTGAAGCATACAGAAATTTCTGGAAAAGGTGTAGTAATACTGAAGAACTCTGGAGGATGCTTTATGATAAAATGTTCAGTTTCATGAAAGAAAGAGATCTCTACTTCTTTATGGGGATGCATTCTTTACAGCCTACGTGGTTAATAATTGGGCTTTATTATCCGGATATGAATTCAGATATTTTGCCTAAAGATAATTCTTTCAGAACTCTTGATCAATGGATGTGATATTCACTTTGATTGAATACAATTGATGTATATACTTTTGCAGACCTTTTGACTAATTAGATGTCCTGAAAATATTTACATGAAAAACAAAAAACTTCCACCCGGAAAAGCAGTCCGGGATAAAATACCAAAGATCATCAGAAATTCCGGTAAAGAATGCCGGATAGAAACATTAAGCGAACCGCTCTTCTATGAGGCGATGAAGGAGAAGCTGACCGAAGAAGTCGGAGAATATCTGTCAGAACCATGCCCGGAAGAGCTTGCAGACATAATTGAAGTCGTTTATCGTCTTGCAGAGTCTGAAGGCATTACAAAAGAAGAGCTTGAAGAGATCCGGCTTAAAAAAAGAGAGATACGCGGCGGCTTTGAGAAAAATATTTTCCTGCTAAACAATAAACCTGATATTTAGAAGTTGACAAAGTTATATTACTCCATATGAGAATCTTATATACATGTCCAGTAATACCATCAATCTCTCCGATGAAGCATTTGAAAGGTTAAACAAATGGAAAAAAGAAGATGAAAGTTATTCATCTGTAATATTAAGAGTCCTGCCTAAGTTTCGTGATATTTCAAAAATTCTTGAGGGATCTGAATATGATCTTACTGAAGAAGAGGGGGAAAGACTGAAACAGGAAATTAGAGAATGATTATTTTTGATTCAACTTTCTTAATAGATTTAATGCCTGGGAAAAATAATCCTAAACTTAAGATATGCAAATATATTCTCAATGATGTCGTTGAAAGTGAAGAGATATCTGCAACACTTTTCACCTGCTGGTCATAGATGACAGTTCATACTGTCTGCCAGAGAAGGATGAACCGGACATATTTGTGTACTTTAGAGTTTTATACTTTTAAGTATAATCTCAGATTAAATCTTCTCTAATCAACCGTTCAGAAACATAATCTGAGACCAGACGGAAAAGGTCATAAAATTATAACCTCTGCCAGAACAGAACCATAAAGTACGATAAAAAACTGAATAATAGCAGTTATCACAGAGCAGAGGAGGCAAAAAACTGGACATAATAATCGGAGGCGGAGAATACGGAAATTCCGCCCTAAAAAAACTAATAAGAGAAAACCGGCCCGTAATCGTAATAGACGAAAATCCGGACTGCAAAGCCTGCCAGAAGTATAACCTGACAGTCATCTCCGGAAATCTGCAAAGAGAGATTATTAATGACAATCCTGCCGGAAAATATTTTATAAAAGGCGGCATTAGGGAGGCTGCTGAAATAATCCGGGAAAATCCCTGTATCGAGAGAATCTTTCCCACAGCACCTGTGCATGTGTCAGCCGGAATCATAGCAGAAATTGCCGGATTTATTCCAGGTCCTGCCGGAGCAGAAGAGATCATAAAAAAACTTCCCCAAAATCTGGTGACCGGCAGAGACGGCGCCAACATCTACTGCTCACTAAACCCAAAGAAAGCCTGCCTGAAAGACTGCCCGGAACCTCCCGTCTGCCCGGTAACGAAGGAGAGGCGTGAAACACCCTTATGGTCAGTTCTTGAAGATTACCTGAGCCGGAAAGATCAGATAAACAATACAGCGTCAATAGTCATCCCGTCCCGTCAGTATGGCCCCGGACTTGGCTACATCAGTTCAGAAGACCTCCGCTTCGCCATAGCAAAAGCCAAAACCCTGCCAAAAGTCCGGGTTGCAACCGCCTGCAAATGCCACGGGGTTATAACTTCACTGAAGAGAATTCCTCATAAACAGGGCTTAGAAAAGAGGATAAAATAATATCTTAATGGTCTTTGATTTATTATGGTTTTGGGTGAATATCTTTATTTTCAGTAATGAAACCGTCTCTCATACTGCTTATGTGAAAACCATTCGACAATGAGGCAGATTTCATCACCGTCTGAAGCAAAAGAATAAACAAGGCGCCATCCATGAGGAAGATCAAACTTCCAGAGGTTGTCAATACCGTATTTCTTTATATAATATTTTGGTATCTGTGAATACGGGATCTGAACACCTTTCAGGGGTTTTTCATAAATAATATGGAATGCCTTTTGAAGATTATTATATAATTCCTTCTCTTCATATGATCCTGATTTAAGATTATTGTAATTTTCCGAAAGATTAGATTCAATAAAATATATCCTGCGTTTCATATGATCCGAAGTTCATCAGAGTCAAGGTATTTTTTTACCAGTTCCGGATTGTATATCCAGCATATATGACCTTTTGAATCTTCTGCAATTTTTTTTGATTCAGTCAGATAAGTAAATATCTCCTCAAACTTCTGATAATCAATATTGGTGCTGCAATTTCTGCGGATCTCTTCCTTTGTGTATTCTCCCCCTTTTGTCCGGATAAAGTTTTCAATCAGCAAAAGAGCATCATAACCTGCATATTTTACAGAATCTGCCTGCATGTTTCATTATTTCTCTTTATGATCATATAATATTAATGGCCATACTTATCCCGTTCTGTACGCCTTCATAAGCCTTGTTAGAATCCTGACCGTCATCTCCTTATCCGGCTCCCTTTCGTCATTATCCCGGTGCGAATAAACACACGAAATACACCCCTTCTTACACCTGCATTTTGTCACAATCTCAAATGCCATCTTAAAAATATCATATAAAATATCCCTTGCCTTCTCAGAAAGCCCTACGCCGCCCATGAAATTGTCAAAAATAACAACCGTGGGAGCACCATCTGTATATTCAAACTCACTATAAGCAACGCACTTCATATCACCCGGATCACAGAGCACAAAATGGGGGGCAACAACAGAGAGAATATTGGAAAGACCGGCAAGACCGCCGGAAAACTTCACCTCTTCATCATCCGTCATCTTTGGGACAGTAAACCATAGCCCCCTTGTATCAATGTTAATAGGCCTTAAATCAAGCTCCTCCTCCCGGATCTTTCCCCGGCCGTCATACTCGGAATACTTGAAAAACTTCTCCTGAACGATCATGCTCCCAAACCGTATATGCA
Source organism: Methanoplanus limicola DSM 2279 (assembly GCF_000243255.1). NCBI lineage: Archaea > Methanobacteriati > Methanobacteriota > Methanomicrobia > Methanomicrobiales > Methanomicrobiaceae > Methanoplanus > Methanoplanus limicola. The sequence goes on along the minus strand of NZ_CM001436.1, from coordinate 2,203,900 downwards.
GACTTCCGGCAGGGACAACAGTTCCGTCCCCTGAAATTTTAATTGTGGTAATACTTGACGCAAAAGTGTAATTCTCAGTATTCTCCTCAGTCACAGTTACGGTCTTATCCGGAGTATTCAGCATCCTGACACGGTAACGGGTATCTCCGTGAAGAATAATCGCTCCTTTGTGCCCTTCCCTGTAAGCCTGATCCTCAGAGAGCGTCTCAATAACACAGCCTCTGCATTTAACAGTATAGACCTCATGCGAAGAATTCCTGATCCTGATATTGCCCTGCACATACTCTCTGACGGCCGGCTTCCAGATATTTCCGGATCTGACAATCAGATGGCTGTAAAATGCCGAACGGGAAGCACTGGTTAAAGCCTTGTCAATATCGCATCCAAAGGTCCTGTCATGTTCAGACGAAAGATAACCATACTCATTCATCGCAGAGACCAGATGGTCATACAGGATATACTTATTTGAGGCATCTATAGCGGCATACTCACTTGACTTAGTGAAGAACTCATCCGGATTTTCAAGTATATACCTCTCAAGCGGGCTGTTAAATCCCATAAAAATAACAAGGGCCGGACTGTCCTTTCTCCCGGCCCGCCCCGCCTGCTGCCAGGTTGACATGACAGAACCCGGATAGCCTGAGATTATCACACAGTCCAGTGAGCCGATATCAATCCCGAGTTCAAGGGCATTTGTCGAGCATACCCCTGCTGCACGGCCGGATTTTATATCCGATTCTATCCTCGCTCTCTCATCATACCGGTAGCCGGAACGGTACGATACAATCTCCGGCTTTGAACCGTAATTTCTCTTCCTAATCTCCTGCTTTGCTGCATCTGCTATAAGCTCGGTTGATTTTCTCGTCCTTGCAAAGCATAAAGTCTGGATTCCGGCAAGAGAGAGGAAAGCAAGCATCTGTGCCGTCTGATCAACCGGAGAAATCCGGTCTCCCCCCTTAAAAAAGATAAACCTCTTTTCATTCTGCTTAGATCCGCTCTTATTCACCATGACAAAATCCCCGCCTGTAAGGTTTTTTGCATGCTCAACCGGGTTGGCTATTGTTGCAGAAGACAAAATAAATGCCGGATTTGACCTGTATTTAGCTGATATAAGCCTAAGCCTTCTCGTAAGAAGGGCGATATGTGACCCGAAAACACCCCTGTATGTATGGGCCTCGTCCATAACCACATAATCAAGGCTGGAGAAGAGAAAATTCCAGCTCTGGTGATGGGGCAGAATTGCGGCATTGAGCATATCCGGATTGGTAATTACTATTGATGGTCTTCTCTGCCGGATGCGTCTCCGCTCATCACTGTTAAGGTCACCGTCATACTTCTCAACAAAAATTCCGGGCAGGATTTTTTGGGCAATCTCACGTATGGCTTTTAGCTGGTCAGAAATCAGGGCCTTTGTCGGGTAGATTAAAAGTGCCCTTGATGCCGGGTTTTTAATTATCGAATTCAGTACTGGTATCAGAAATGCCAGAGTCTTTCCGCTTGCAGTTGGTGTAGTGATGATGACATTTTTTTTACTGACGGCATATTCTATCGCTTCGGTCTGGTGTGAGTAGAGATTTATACTGTTATCTTTGAGAAATTCATAAATCCCCATCTCCACACCATGTGGACTTCTGTACGACGGAGCCTTCTCTTCAATAACCTTCTCTGCCACAATACCGCGTTTAAATCCCGGATTTTTCTTTAGGGCAGTGATAGCATCGCTGATATTTCCGGGCCGGATATTTACATTCTCCGGCTTTCTCCTCTCTTTTCTCTTCTTCTTCTCTCTTTTGGCTCTCTCCTCAGCCTCTTTATTTTTCCTGACAGCCTCTTTTATCCTTGAATCGCTCTGAACTGATCTAAACCTTTCCGCAGCTGCCCGGAGGCTCTCTTCATCTGCCCTGTATACCATCTCTTTGAGATGGATCCCGATATTGTTATTCTCACGGATTATAAAGCCCGGCTTTTTTGAACCCTTCCATATAGTAATCCTGTCCATCTCTCCGGCTATTAAATCAATGGCATCAGCCGGGACTATCATATATTCCAGACAATCTATGTGGAATATTATGACAGGATTGCCCGTCCCCCTTTTATATTCAAATGTTATCCTGTTACTGCCTGTAATATGCCCATCTCCGGATCAGTTCAGCTGAACAATTAATAATATGTTGTCCGCCGGCAGGTATAACTTATTTTATTCCGGAATTATCTCTCTTATCTGTTCTGCTTAAAAATTCACTCAATACCGCCAGATACTGGTTCTGCTTCTCAAGATGGTGCTCGTGGGATGCCCCCTTAAAGACAGCCATCTTAGAGCCGGGAGTATTTTTATGGTAGTATTTTGTCGTCTCCGGCGTGCATTCGTCAAACTCACCGCAGGTGTACAGCACCGGAAGGTCGAGTTCAGAGAGCCGGTCAGTAAGATCAACATCTTTTAAGGTCCCGGTTACTGTGAACTCGCTTGGCCCCTGCATATATTCATACACCTCATGGCCAAGTTTTTCCATTGTTTTGGTCATCTCGTCCGGCCATGGTTTCATGCGGCAGACATGCCGGCTGTAAAAAACCTCCATAGCATTTTCATAGTCAGGGTCTGAAAAATTTCCGGATTTCTCACAGTCATAGATTATCTCCTTCAGGTCATCCGGCATCTCTTCAAGCAGCCTTCTGACGTCCTTCTCAAACATCTTCATGCTCATAACAGGCCCTGAAAAGGTGAGCGAACTGACACCGGCAGGTTTTCTGTCAAGATAGTAGGAAGCTGCGAGTGTAGAACCCCAGGACTGGCCCATAATGTGGACTTGTGTGAGATTCAGGGCATCCCTGACGGTTTCAAGCTCGTCAATATAATTCTCAACCGTAAAATAGCTCAGATCATCCGGTCTGTCCGAGTTACCACAGCCGATCTGGTCATAAAAGATGACCGGCCTCTCATCCGAAAGCTTCTCAAGCGGTTTTAAGTAGTCGTGCGGAGCACCGGGCCCGCCGTGAAGGCATAATAGGGGGGTGCCTTCCTTATCATCCCCGGCGATGCCATACCAGAGTTTTAATCCGGAAATATCTATATATCCTTCTTTTATTTCGTCCATAAATACACCTTCACCGGAGATCTTTTATCTGAACACCGGAATAATCAGACATTATCCCCTGAGGATATATTTGTTTGTGTATAGGAAAAAAGGGGCGTATTATTGCTTATTTGCAATATTGCATTGCTAATATCGTTTTTTTCACATCCGGCCGGCTGAAAAAAGCAGCAGTATGTTATTCATCTCTTATTTTGACTTTATCTGACAGTTCGTTTTCATCTGCCGGAAAGTACGAAGGGAATGGCTCATATTGACTGCCTGTAGTAACCGTCCGGAACTAAAATCTCAAACCTGGCACCACTTCCCCTGGCACCGTTCTCCCGGATGGTAATTCCGGATATTGATAAGATCTCCCTGACCAGAAATAGCCCAAGGCCGGTGTTTGTACCGTACCCACGCTCAAAAATTCTCTCTTTCAAACCCTCTAAAATACCTGTGCCGTTATCCTCCCAGATTATCATGAAACCTTCCGGAGTAAACCTGTGAGTTACCGTAATCTCTGTGACTCCGTTGCCATGCCGGACGGCATTGTCAATCAGGTTATGCACAACCTTGCCAAGCATTGGATCGGCAAGGATTTCAATTCCGGAAAAATCCGCACTTACAAAAATCCCCCGTGGAATTTTTTCATTTGAGAGGTAACCTGCAAAATCCTGCCAGAGCAGGTCCAGACTTCCAATATCTTCATAGTCCCTTGCAAATTCAAGCTCTTCAGATATGGCATCGACAAGGCCTTCGATATATTCCAGATTTGAAACCATATCAGTGCCTGCAAGACTTTCTTTCAGGAGATCGACAGAGAGGAGAATCCCGGTGATCTTATTGAATGTGTCATGCCTTGTAATCGAGGATAAGAGGCTCAGTTTGTCATTTGCCTGGCGCAGGGCCTCTTCTGTCTCTTTGAGGCGGGTAATGTCCATATTTAAGCCGACCATCCGGAGGGCATGCCCGTTTTTGTCCCATTCAACAACCCGCCCTTTGGAATTGATCCATATCCATGAACCGTTCCTGTGCCTCATCCGGCAGACAATATCAAAGATCTCAGTCTTTCCTGAGAGATGATCTTTATGTGCCCGGTAGACAAGAGGGAGGTCATCCGGGTGGATGTTTTCTTTCCAGAATCTGAAGTCATCCTCAATTTCACAGGATGAATATCCAAACATATCGGCCCAGTTGTCGTTGTGAAATACCTTATTTGTGATGAGGTCTCGATCCCATAGTCCCAGATTTGTCCCGTCGATTGCGAAATTAAGAGTCTCTCTGGCCTCTCTTAGCTCCCTTTCAGACTGCTTCTCCCTGGTTATGTCGCGGATGGAGACGACTGTTTTTTCTGTTTCCGGGATTATGCCAATATTTATAACAGCATCTCTGATCTCGCCGTTTTTGTGAATGAAACTGAATTCATGGCTGTCAGGGACGCTGGCCGGATCAGTGAGCCGGAGGGAATAGTATTCTCTTATTTTCTTCAGTTCTTCTTCCGGGATATATCTCCGGAGATCACTGCATTCTCTCAGAGTGTCATCGTCATAACCGCATATTCTCTTTAACTCTTCATTGTAGTCCCGGATGGCGTGTTCGTCTATGAATACCATTGCAGTGCCGGTATTTTCAAATATGGTTTTGTATAAGTCCTCTTTTTCTTTATATCCTGTTATATCTATGGCAGTTGATACAACAAACTCATTTAATCCGTCTTTACCGGTCACAGGAGATAACTCATAGATGAAATGCCTGATTCCCTCTGCTGAGGAGTATGTCGCCTCTCCGCTGATTTTTCTCCCGGTTGCAAATACTTTTCTGAGGTTGTCGTCGTAAATTCCGGCAAAATCCACATTTCGTGAGTTTTCAGACTTTTTTTTGCCTATTATCTCTTCAGGTGTTACACCTAATACCTCTGCACCTCCTGGTGATGCGTACACAAAATTAAGGTCCCTGTCATAGACATAGTAGTATACCGGGGATGCAGAAAATACCGTATTTATCAGGCAGTCTTTATTCCTGAGTTTTTCAATTATTCTGACCGTCTCTTTCTCGGCAGATTTCCGGCTGGAAATATCCCTGATTATCCCTTCAACGCCGCAGATTTGCCCATATCTGTCATATATCTGGTGGCTGTTGACTGATAGGTCAATGAGGGTCCCGTCTTTATTCCTGAAACAGACATCATAGTCGCTTACTGTACCGTTCTTCTCCAGCAGGGATTTTAATTCTTCTCTTTTTTCCGGACTGGCGTACAGTTCTTCAACTTGAAGGCCGATTATTTCATCAGGAGAACTGTAGCCAAGTATTTTGTGTGCTGAACTGTTGATATGGGTGATTTTTCCGGAACTGTCTGTCCGGTAAAAGATGTCTTCGATATTGTCGATTATCTCTTTGAGCTGGATTTCATTCTGTCTCAGTGCTTCTTCTGCTTCTTTTATATCTGTGATATCTATGGCTGTGGAGACTACGGCGTCAACCCCGCCGTTGACATCTTTAATCGGGCTTAATTCATACTGGTAATACCGGTTGCCAAGTACAGTCGGGTAGGTCGTATAGGCTGAGAATACTTCCCCCGTTTCAAATACTTCTTTTATCTTCTCTTCAAGCGGCTCTAAGAGTTCAGCCGGCATATTCAGTTCACGCCAGGTCCTGCCGGTCATCTCCTCCGGTTTCATGCCGATTTGTTCTGCTCCTTTTGTGCAGACATACCGGAATTTCATGTCCCTTTCATAGACATAGAAGTTTACCGGTGTTACGTCGAAGACTGCATCTATGAGGCTTTTTTGCTCCCGGAGTTTTTTAATCAGTTCAGATCTTTCCTTTTCAGCCGATTTTTCATCTGATATATCCCTGACTGACTCTATTGCTCCTGTAATCTCTCCGGATGAGTTGTACAGTACCGAGGCTGTGCACCGGATATATGCCCCTTTTCCTCCGTATAGTTCCGGTGCAAAGGTCTCTGCTATCAGCTTTTCATCGTCGGGGTAGAGGATGAAATAATCAGAGTCGCGGACCAGATGTTTGTTTAAGACTATATCTGTCAGGAATGGTCTTTTTTTCCCGTAGAAGGAGAGGGAATATTCATAGCTTTCCCGGCCAAGCATATCTCCGGCTGAAATACCGGTGATCTTCTCCATTGACCTGTTCCAGGCTATTACCTTTCCTGAATTGTCAATAGCAAAGGTGGCATCCGGCAGGAAGTTCATCACGTCCGCCATTTTGCTTTTCTGTTCTCTGACGGCCTTTTCTGCCTTATTTTTTGCTACTGCATGGCGGACAAAATTTACGAGTTCTGTGATGCTGACTTTCGGGTTTACGCCTTTCTGGAGGTAATAGTCGGCACCGGCATTGAGCGCTTTTATTGCGACTTCTTCACGCCCTTTTCCGGTGTAGAGGATGAAGGGTATTTCATTGCCGGTATTTCTGATTTCTGTTAAGAATTCTATTCCGTCCGTCTCCGGCATCTGGTAGTCTGAGATTACGGCATCGTAGTGGTTTGTGTTTAATTTTATGAGGCCTTCTGCTGCACAATTGGCTGAGTCAAGGGTAAATTCACTGTACTGCTGAATGAATGCCTTCATTATATCGATCAGCACGGCTTCATCGTCTACGTATAAAAGGGATATTTTGTTGTCAGAATCTGCCATTATTTCAGCCTCTTTAATATAATTGGAGAGGGTGAATAATAATGGTGATCATTTGGGGTTTTTAATGGCAGTTTCCTGAGATGTTTTGGATTTGCCTATTATTAATTGGCTCTGGCTAATATTTTGAATTGTTTAATATATCTGCTATTGGCTTTCAGTTTCTTTCTTTCTGTAATTATTATATAGTTGTATGTGAAGTATAATACTTATGATACAACAATTTGTTAACCGGGGGAAAGAACTTGATTTTCTAAGCAGTTGGAGATAAGAATGATTATTCTGCCCTCTCAGTCTGCAATGCTTCGTGGAGTAACTCATTTAATAAATATGAATGCTGCTGCACAGATGGAAGTGTCACAATTACCGGAATAAAAGGTGATTTCAACAATAACAACGAGATCGACATCGGTGATTCATCAAAAGTTGCCTATGCAGTAGCGGATAAAGTCGAACTTACTGTCGAAGAAGCAGACTTCAATAACGATGGAAAATTAGATGTTGGTGATGCTGCAATGATTGCCTGGTATCTCATCGGAAAGATCCCAACACTATAATCCCAAACAAATTTTCAAAAAACACTTTTTTTCCACAAGACTCATTATCCCGGCTGAAATTCCGGCTAAAAACCCATCTGCCACCAAAGGGTTCATTTTAAATAAAATCCCGACTACAATTTACATTGTCCGGGGGAACTGATTCATTAATTATAACCGGAAAAGTAAAAATTGCGATAAGAAATTAAAATCCTGAAATAATATTAATAATCAGATATAATATTGATATCCATAACCAAAGACAAAATCAACAGGACATCTAAAAAAACAAATTATAAAATGCATTTTGGGGGTGCATTATATTGTTAAGATTACATTTGGGAAATAGATCACTACAGTCATGTAATAGATTAAAGCAGACATTATGCCTGCTGGTACTGATTTTTGCAGTAATACCTCTCTCATATTTTAAGGATAATGAAGAATCCGGAAGAGATGAAACCTGCAGTTGTGAAGCATACAAATATCAATCCGGCAGAGAGAAAACCTGCGGCTGTGAAGCATACAAATATCAATCCGGCAGAGAGAAAACCTGCGGCTGTGAAGCATACAGCCGTGAATACGGCTATGCCGCAGAGAGCAGGGATTACATACACAGAATAAGCAGTAGAGAATACTGTTACAGAACATCACCGGAAGGGTATTTATCGGACAGGTCAGATTCAAAAAAAATCCGGCTAAAACATCCTGAAATTCCATCCGGCACCAACCCTGAGATGAGAGTTCCGGATGCCGGCGACAAAATAAAAATTCTCGACATCACAGACGGTTATATCAGATTGATCAACGGAAATATCACCATTAACCTGATACAATATCGTGCAGACGGTGAAGAAAAATTATCCGATAAACTGATGATCTACTACTCATCAGGGACGACTCCGGAAGATCTGAACTCTCCAAAACTCACACTTGACGGTTCAGGAATTGATCTCTCAGCTAAAAACTATCATATCAGCATCTTCAGCAACTGCCGGCAGATGGATAATTATACCATCCTTAATTATGACAGTAAGAAAACATTCCACCTTGATGGATGCCTCGACTCCAGCCCTGATACAGAAAATCATCCTGACCCATATCCTGTAAAACCGGCAGAAGACCAGCTGGGTTTATGCGACCTAATCATCAGAAATGGCGAAAAAATTACATTCAGGGTGAATGCAGACCTGGATAAGAATTTCCGGATTCCAAAAAACATCTCTGTTAAAGTCAGGCTGTACTTAAATTCCGGGGAAGAATATATAGATTCAGAACCACAGTACCTGAATGACAACCTGCCGCAGGATTTTATCCTTACGTACAGGCCAAAAGATTACAAAGAGATATACTGCATAATTCCGGTAGTCTACGCAGAAAAGACTGCAAACTGACCGGAGTATATAAATTATCCAATACCCGGATTACTCATAATTCCGGTTCACACAAAAAAAAAGATATTTTTTAAGAGATAATCACCCATTCAGGGCTTTTCATCTCCTCTCATACTTCCTGAAGAAGTAATAAACCCCTCCGGCAGCACAGACTAACAGAAGAATTCCAAAGATCCCGATTAAAGAACTCTCATTTACAATAATCCTGATATCATCGCTCTCCTCCTCCTGATCTGACACAACCTTTACTGTAATCTTATACTCCGAAGCAGCAATGCTTGCCGGAGGTATAACCTTCAGATTAACCGTTTTGCGTTCGCCCGGACCAATTGACGGAATAGTTTCAGGCACAGACTTTACATTCCACCCTTCAGGAGCCGACACCTCAATATGAACATTGGTTAGTGATTCCCCGGAGCCTGTGTTTTCAATCCTGACCGGAACATCGACCGAATCTCCCTTTGTCAGCTCATATCGGTATTTATCTGAAAATACAGACATACCTATATTTCCTGATATCTTGGCCTCAAGATCTTCCCTGTACTCACCATCAGACGAGGTGACCAGTGCCTGGAATTCATAGTCACCCTTGCCGGCAGAGTATGGCGGAATTACCTCAAGGTACACCGTCTTTTCAGCACCTGATTCTATAAATATCCTGGACACGCCCGCACCGGAGTCCTTATTCTCCTTATACCTGAAGTACCACCCGTCAGGAAGGCCCTCTCCTCCAAGCTCAAAGAGATCATCACTCTTACCGACATTTGAAAGCTTAAGTTCAAACAATGGCTTATCACCGACAGAAGCTGTCACAACCGGAGACTTGACATCAATATTGAGACCGAAATTCTTCTTCTCAAGCATTATTGTTCCGGCATCGGTTGTATATCCGGAATTTATCGAGATTTCGTCCTTTGTTTTGGTGCTGTACCCGCTGCATTCAATCTTCAGGTAATATTCTCCCTGTTCCACCTCAGTTCTTACTTCACCATCAGCAGACGTATAGACAGATGTAACTTCAGCATCGGTATTTTCCCGGAAAACACCTATTTTTGCACCTTTAATCTTCTCATCCTGGTCATTTACAACAACGGCCTTTAATACACCGGACTCACCTGCATGGGTCCTGTCAATAATGACATAGAGCCACATCCGTGCATCGTCAATCCTGACCCTTACCGGATATGTGCCAACCGCAGTATCGCCATCCGTATCTATCTCAAAAGTGACAGTGATCGACTGCCCTTCAGTTAAGGCAACCCTGTCAATCTCAAAATCTCCGGAATAGAACCTGAATTTCCAGCCTTCTTCTCCCTTAAAGGTGTCATAATCCAGTTTTTTTGAGTAAGTGCCCTCATTATTCTTAATATTTAATTCAAATTTGAGAGTCTCTCCGGCCTCGACAATCTTTCCGGGGTATGTACAGGACAGTTCCACATTCTGCCCCGAATCTGCCGATACAACGGTTGGCATAAATACCGATGATATAAGCAGGAAAATTATGGATAGTTTAAATATCCTCAGGAATTTATTTTCAGTCATCATCTCACATCAAGCCTCATGAATTTTATATATGCTGCTGAGAAGAACGCCACCGGAATTACAATCAGCGATAACAGATTTACCCAGATGCCGCCTATAATGTCCATGAATCCGGGTTCTTCAGGTTCTTGCATCTCTCCCGGCATAATTGCGGAATTATACATGTCTCTTTGTGCAAAAACCTGTGGGTATGTCAGATAACTGGTTATATACTGGAAGTTGTTCGTCGGTGAGAGCAGGTTGATAAAGTCTGATATCATCTGGCGTTTGTCCCAGTAATTCCGCATCTCCTCCTGGTACTGCCGGAAAACTTCATTATCCTCATATGGGTCCTTATAACCGGATACTTCGCCGTCTGAGGACGCTGAGACGACAACCGTATCAACCGCAACCGCTCTCATCTCCATCATTGCATCTTCGGGGAATTCAGGCGGAGGGCCGGTGATGAGATCCATCGTAGGTCCCCAGACAAAGACCGGCAGAAGGCTTGAGAGGAATACAAAGATTATCAGAGTATATACGAGTGAACTGCCACTGTCCTTTGAAACTGTGGACATAAAGAGTGATATTGCAAAGTATGAAAAAATCATCAGGAATGCAGCAAACCCAAAGAGAACCAGAAGCAGAATCTCACTGCCTGAAGGAACGATTGAGAAGATGAGCATTGTCGCAAATGCAATTAAAAACGTGACCGCAAGTGCAGCAACAAGGGCGATAATTCCGCCTATCGCCTTTCCGTTTATCACCTCGTCCCGGAATATCGGGTGCGAGAGAAGAATTTTAAGCGATTTGCTCTCTTTCTCCTTAGTTATCAGGTCAAAACCCATCGCAATACCAAGGATTGCACCAAGGGATGCAAGGAGTGTCCCGACACCGGAGAAGATTGTCATCACAGACGGCTTAAACATGCCCCAGCTGATCTCATCTCCGATCTCAGCCTGATTCTCGTTATACTGTTCAATCTGTTCATTATACTGTATTGAACCTGATGCCATGCCGATGATGGTTACGGCAAGGATGATTCCGAGGAAGAGCAGGAATTTTCTGCTGTAGATATGGTCCTGAAATTCCTTCTCGGAGATTGCAAAGAGGCCGTTTGACTTCAATTTGCAGCCTCCAGGTTATAGTAGGAGAGGACTGCGTCCTCAAGTGTTGTCTGATCGATGCAGAGTTCTTTTATCAGCACATTATTCCGGTTAAGAACACGTGAAATTTCGGACCGGACATCTGATTTTGCAGTAATTACTGCTCTCCTGCCGTCTGCCGATATCTCAGTACCGGTAATATCTGATATCGCAAGTTCCGGAATCTCAGACTCTGCCTCAAGGTTGATTATAATGCTCTCAAGTCCGCAGATGTTCAGGCTGCCGGAGAGTTCCTGCCACGAACCGCGGTGTACAAGCCGTCCTTTCTGCATTATTCCGACATCAGAGCAGACCTTGCTCACTTCTGACAGTATATGTGACGAGACCAGAACTGTCTTTTCAGAGTCAGAGATCTGCCTGATAATCTTTCTGTAGTCTGAAACTCCCTGCGGGTCAAGGTTTGCAGTCGGCTCGTCAAGTATCACCACTGACGGGTCATTAATCAGGGCTTTGGCAATTCCAAGCCTCTGCCTCATTCCCTTTGAATATCCGCCGACAGTCTTTTCAACTCCTTCAAGGCCTACGAGTTCAAGAAGTTCCGGTATCTTCTTATCGCGTAGTTCCTTATTCATGTCATAGAGTTTTGCAAAGAAAGAAAGGTTCTGCTCCGCTGTCAGATTCTGGTAAAATCCGACATCTTCCGGCATATACCCGATATTTCTCTTGACTTCCACCGGGTTTTTTGAGACCTCAGTCCCGTCGATTAAGCATTCTCCTGATGTCGGCTGAATAAGGCCGCAGAGCATTAAAATAGTTGTACTCTTACCGGCACCGTTAGGGCCTAAGAGTCCGAATATCTCCCCGTTTTCAATTGTTAGTGAGAGGTTGTCAACGGCATTTATTCCGTTGTAGGTTTTGGTAAGGTTTTTAAATTCGATCAATGTATCATATCCTGCATGTCCGGATAAATTATCCGGGATTTCAGATCATTCTGAATCTCTCTTAATCCGGATTATTATTTTTTCGCCGTTCCCTGTCCCCCCTAACTCTCAGGATGGCCTTCTCTTGTATGTAAATCCGGATCTTTACCTGTTGCGTCTGATTGATTTAATTAAGGTTCAAATTTTAAACCAAATTTTTAAACCAAAAATGAAGGTTCAAATTTTAAACCAAATTTTTAAACCCAAAATAAAGGTTCAATTTTTAAACAAATTTTAAACAAATTTTTAAATTTACTTATACTTTTTCCGGATGTGGCTGTTCATATCCCATATTGGCAGGAATGAACAACATTTATTCCGCAGAAAGCACATATCACGAATATATTGATTGTTCAATATTATATATGCAATGATCACTTCAGGTTTTTTCGTAGTCATCGATGGTTATATGCCGGGAACTTTTTTTCCCAACGTATAACCATAAAGGAAGGTGTGTGGATGATTATTCTGTGCAGTATAGGAGTTGTTCTTCAAAATCCTGAAATGAGGGCAGGCATCGTAATTTATTTATGGATTCAGTTTTTTTAATATCATCAGTCTTCTTATTTATTGCAGCGTCATCAACAAATTTTCTTTTATATACATACTTTTCTCCATAGGCTTTCTCTTTAATTATGGTCAAAGAAATTTTGTTTAAATCTGTATTGATTCTGTGGCATTCTTCAAATTTCATGGTTAATGCCATCATCCAGTAGTCCATTGTTTTAACCGGCACTGCACATACAAGACATGGATTTATATATCCTGATTCTTCCGAATACCAGGGATTGTTTTTTATGAATACTTTATATAATTCCATAATCTTACTTTTGACATCATTGCCAATACCGTCTGCCTCTTTGTCATTATCATTATCCACACAGATAACAAAAACATCTGCCTTTCCGTTAAATCCGTGGTGAAGGAATTTAAAGAAGTAATCCGGTCTGTTGATTATAGCCTGTCTGCCTCTCTTTCCCTTTTGAGTAGAACTCATCTCTATAAAATCGTGAGATCTGCCGGCAAGAATTTTACTGATAATTGCAGAAAGAATTTTTCTGTCTGTTGAACCTTCGGTAATCAGATGAAATAATATTGGTTTATTATCTGATTTTGTCATTAAAGTCCCCCAATAATACCTTCCAGCCACAGTTCAACAAGTGATTCTCCCGGAATATAATCTCCCCTGAATATATTTAATTTTTCAGTTAATGGAATATATTCTGATTTGCCGTTTTTCTGTTCACAGACAAAGATCAGTTCCGGAAAATCACTCAGACTGTCAAGAATCACTGGTGAATGTGTTGTTATGAAGAACTGTGTACCATACCTTTTAGAGTTAAAAATAATTTTATTGAGAATTTTTCCAAGTGTAAAGGGATTCAGTCCGTTTTCTATCTCTTCAATGAGAACAATCCTGTTTGAATTATTCATATGAATGAGCGTCAGAATAGCAAGCGAGATTACAAATCCGTCTGATATCTGTGGTGACATAAAATCCCAGCTACTGCCGTTGATTTTCCTTGTAAATTCTATGGCATACCGGTAATCGCCAAGGTGTGTGAAGGAGAAACCGGTGACATCAGGAAATATATCTTTAAAATCATCTGTTATTATCCTGAATGCTTCCGGATCCCTGTCCCTCATTGTAAAAAGGACATTGACAAGGTTTTCCCCGTTATATTTAAGGAAAGGCACGTTTGATTCAAGAGGATCTATTTCACGTTCCTTTTTAATCTCCTTAGGAACAAACTGGAACTTTCGTATTGCCCGGCAGGCATAATACATATCAATAAATTCCGGTTTCAGCTCTCTTTTCTGTCCCAGTTCTCTCATTAGGATCTGGTCCTGATTTTCAACAATTTTATTGTAATATTGTGAGATTATCTCTTCATATTTCACAACCGGTATGAATTTTGGATAGCCTTTGGAATTGTAAACTGAATCTATCCGGTATGAATGGGTAACTTCTGACTCTTTATCTGATATTTTTGTATTTTCTGTAAATTTCCTGAATGCCAGGTCAATCTCAAGGCCTTCTGTTTTGATGTCTGAACCTTTATGGAATACATCCGGGAATGAAAAGGGCCTTGGGCCAAACAATTCACTTAGAGGTACTGTAAGTGAACGTGAATAATACTCCAGAGCTTCAAGAAGATTTGATTTTCCAGAGTTATTTGAACCAATTATTATATTTACGGCATCCGGATTTATCTCCGTTTCTTTAATACTCTTAAAGTTTTTAATCCTTATCCGGGAGATCATTAACTATTGTTATATTTCAGGGTTCATTTATCTTTGCTTCATCTCCGGCATGGCAGTTTAAAAATATTATTTATGCCAATATTCGGTGTTATAATTCTTTATTCCGGTAAAAAAAAGCGAGAGTTTTTGAAAAATATCACCGCAGGACTTTGATCCTTCTGTCAGTACCTGGTGTTATCGGTGAGTTTTTGACAATATCATCAGTCAGAAGATTTTCCAGGTTAATCTCGGTATTATACTTCCGGCTTTCAGGGATTGCCTCCAGATTGGTATATCCGTCCCCTCCGCCGGAGATATAATCATTTACGGCAACAGTGTAGGTTTTAGAAGGATCAAGGGGCACAATGCCTGATTCTGTCACCAGTGACAGGTTTTCGATCCGCATGCCTGCACACTTAATGGTTGCAGATTTTGTTTCTGAATCAGAACCAGCCTGGTTAGCAGGAGATGAATCTGCATCATAATCTAAGCAGAAAGTCTCTGCCTCTGTATTTATCTCAAAATTTATCCCCGAAACCTGCAAAAAACCTCCGGATGGCAGTCTGTACTCACCAGGGCAGTTGTCACCGTCAACAATTATTGCAGAGGCTGATCTCTCAAGGGTATCCTTAATCTCCTCACCTGTCATCTCAATTTTGACGATTATATTTTCATAAGGGAGAATTTTACTGACAGTCAGGTATGTTATCTCTCCGGCAGGTATGATGCAGTCACCCCTTATCGCTCCTGAATTTATCAGTGCGACATCGACTCCGGGAACATTTTTCCGTATTGAATCAGCAACGAGATCTCCGGCATTTGTCTCACCTGTTCTAAGAGCAGATTGCCGTAAGTCAAGAGGCACGGTTGTGTACCCTATAGGTTTGGAGAGGCTCTCTGTGTAGTTTTCATAATATGACATTACATAAGATGTGATGGCATCGTCATCAGGCATATCCTCCGTAATCTGATAACGCCCGATTGAACTGTCAATAACATCTCCGTCCCCGACTGTGAGATCCACAGTGTCCAGCTCTTCACCATATTTTCCGGAATGGACAATCAGAGTATTTCTGCCATCCGGTGAAGTTACTGTCTCATTCCAGACCAGATGGTCATGCCCTCCTATGATAAGGTCAATTCCGGACACATACTCTGCAAATGGGAGTTCTTCATCCTTCTCCTGGTGTGTGAGGGCAATAATTATATCCACACCTTCGTTCTTCAGTGATTTTACTGCCAGATTACCCATCTCTGTGGTATTCCTGTACAGAATTACATCATCGCCGAGTTTCACTATCTTATCAAGCTGAGGTGTAATTATACCGAATACGCCTACCTTCATCCCTCCGGCATTAAGGACTGTATAGTCCTTTACAGACTGGTTCAGTTCCGGATCTGTGAAATCGAGGTTTGCACAGACGACAGGATATGAGGCATTTGTTACCCACTGCTTAAAATTTCCGGTTGAGAAATCAAAGGCATGGTTTCCGGGCACAGCAGCGTCAACACCCGCCATTGAGTATGATTTAACTTCCGGAATTCCGGAATACATATGATAAAAACTGCCCTCTCCGAGATCGCCTGCAAAGAGATAGAGCGTATTGTCATCTTCTTCTCCAAGCGTATCTGCAAGTGCAGCAATGCGTCCGATTCGTGTCCCTGTATCATTATCACTCATCGGGAATATGTGGCTGTGTATATCCGGAGTTGCAAGAATTCTGAGAGTATTTAAATCAGGCTTTTCCCCGGATGCCGTCTGCATATCTTTTCCATCTCCGGGATTCGGGGTGTCACTGACTTCCGGGTTGTAAACCGGATTTTTTGGCAGAATAAATGCAAAAGTTACGGCCATAAATATTACAGCCAGAATGATAATTCCGGCGATGAGTTTTTTCTCTGATATTTTTCTCATAATTAATTTCCTTTCGTCTGTTCCCGGACAAATATCCCGGATATTACATACATCTTAATGTTTAAGGCTTTAATTTATTTTCCGGATATTTTCGGCAGATTTCCGGCTGAACCGGACTAACATCCGGATGATGTAAGAATAATTTGGAGTTTGATGGTTTATTTGAATGCTTCAATGATATCCTCTGCATATTTTATGGACATTTTGACATTATTTTCATTTACTGTATATGCGGGGTCATCATAGTCAGCATTATTTCTCCATCCGCGAAGATCCTGGAGTTTCCTTGCAAGTTTATATTCACCTTTGGACCTAAGGAATGAACGTATGAGCAGATGATCTTCCGGGTTATTATTTGGCCTGAAATCCAGATTATCTCCTGCATAATATTTTACATGCGAAAAGGCAGCATAATACGATCTGCTGATTATTGTTCTGTCAGCTGCTTCTTTTGGGAGCTTACCTTTATTCTCCTGAAGGAATTTAACGATGAGGAGAATGTCAGGCCAGAAAAATGTCATATTCGGTCAGCCGGAGGTTTAAAATCTGTTGTAATTATCATCCAGCCTCCGGTATCAGCAATGTATTTTTCATATTCATTGCATATCCTGTCAATCCTGTCCATAATATCATCATCATATGAATATTGCCTGACATAAATGGCGATGTATCTGTCGTATATCTCAGGGTCTCTGTAAAGTTCTACTGAAACCTGTGAATTTTTACCAAATTCCTTCACGGAGGCTACTGCTGCAAATACCAGAGGGAGGTATAATTCCTTATTTTCATTCAGATATTCTATGAGTCCGTCTTTTCCGGGGAATCTGACTTCTAAGCGCTTATTTAGTTCATCAAATGATTTTTCAGCTAATAACCTGAAATCTTTACAGCTTTTTGATGATTCAGCTGCTATAACAGTTTTAGTTACCTTATCTCCGGACTTAATATTTAATTCGTCTATAATTTTAAGGAGGGCGCTTCTTAACTCCGGATATAATCCGGTGTCTGTTATCTCATTGATGAATCCGGGATTGAATGTCTGGCTATTTATAGGGCCGGAATCAGATTGTTTTGATTGATAGGAATTCAGGTTTAATCCTCCTTTTTATAATCTGGCTCATTTGCCTGAAATAATCATTTGAATTATTCATTTCTCTGTTTATTTGCAACCATTATTATGCTATCGGTAATTTTGATTTGCCCGTAAGTAATTTAATAACGTCAACTGCCTGTTTCACTCATGCCTGTGCCGGTGGTGAATATCAGGTCTGTGCGGGTGTTCATGTGAGAATTCCTCATGGGTGTGGATATGTGAGTGATGGCCGTTTTTGTCCACCGGAGGACTGCCAGGACTGTGCTCATGGTCATGGTGAAGGTCGTCATGGGAATGCCGGTGCTCATGGCTCTCAGCCGGATGGGTATGTATGTGGGAATGGTTCTCGGTTGCAAGAAGATAAAGTCCGAGTGCAACAAGCGGCAGTACAAGAAAGAACATGGCTCCGGGAATATCCTGAAAGATGATAAATGAAAATATTACTCCGAATGCCGGGTTCATTCCGAATATTGATCCGGCCCTGGCAGATCCGAGACCCCGAAGTCCGTAGAAGTAAAGGGTGACCATAAGCCCGCCAAATGAGAAGAAACCAACAATCATTGCCGGAATCATCTCCGGCAGCGGAGGGAAGTCTGAGCCTGTTATCTCTGCAAGGATGAAGAGGACTATTCCTGCCCCAAGACCTTTTGCAAGGACTATTGAGACGGGGTCCTTTGATGATATTTTACGCCCCAGATTGCAGTCAATACCCCAGCATGTGCAGGTCAGGATAACCCCCAGTGCACCAAGTGATAGGCCGGTTTCTGCTCCGGGGGTGTACGTAAGCAGAAGGCATGCAAGTGTTATAAGTCCAAGGGCCGCCCATACTCTTTTTCCGACAGGTTCATGAAATATAGTCGCTGCGATTGCTGTCCCGGCTACTGCCTCAAAACTAAGAAGCATTGAAGCGGTCACTGCCGGGACATGAGGCAGACTTATCATTAAAAGGACTGTTGAGAGGATTGATCCAAAAAAGACCGAACCTGCAAGCCAGGGGAGGTCTTCCTTTGTAAGCGGTGCCTCTCTTGTATGCCTCTTATTTTTGCCTCTTTTTCCGGCTAAAAACCTTGAAAACAGATAAAAAATCAAAAGACCGGCAGCACTGCCGAGATAGAGGACGGATGCAAGGGTTAATGGCTGCATATCATTCAGGAGCAGTTTTGCAAGCGGAGTTCCGGCTGCGAAGAGTGCTCCTGCTGAAAGGACGCATAATACGGGTAAAAATTTCCGGTTTATCATCAGGATGCTTATTTGTTTTATCTGATTCAGGATATAGATTTTTAAATTGTCATTTCCACAGACTGGCTGATTGACCGGCTGATTAATTCCTCTTTTCCCCTGTGAAGAATTCTGTATTCCATCCTCTATCTGTGGGCTGTTACTCATGAATGACTTTTCAGGGCGTTATGTTTAAAAAAAAAGAATCCGGAGATGCCATATTATTCTTCCGGACAATAACATTTCCACATTCCTGACGGAATGGTTATTACTCTTCGTAGTTTTCAACGATAACTTTCATCCAGTCCGGAATTCTGACATCGTCCCTTGGGTAGAATTCAATGACATATGGTTTTATGTCAATTACAGGGCTTTTGTCAATGGCGTCCAGTCCGGATACCTTCAGGACATTCCCCTTTACTTCCAGGAGGCGGACTACCTTTGTCAGGACAGGATTTGGGCGGGCCGGGCTGCACGTGCAGAACAGTCCTGTGAGCGGGTTTGTCTCAACGCCCATCGGGTGTACCTTTTTAAGGCTGCGTCCTTCTTCAGTTATCTCATGTCCCCAGTATAAAATTACAATATGTGAATAATCCTCTATATCTTCTAAAAGTCCGGCATACTCTTCTTTGAGTATAATTTCAGATATATCCTCTCTGACAGAGTGAAACTTCTCTATTGTCTCTTCATATTCGCCGTTTAATTTAAGTCCGTCTTTACCGGCTACAAGAGGGGGTTTTAGACAATTGTTTTTTACTATTCCTATCGGGCGAATGGTGATGTCTGCAGGGTTATCAATTTCAAAGCCGGATGTAACTTCTGCTGAATCTTCTGATTTAATATCCATGTGAGTTCATTCATATTTTTTATTTTCCCGGGATTAAAATATGCTGATTTTCAGTTTTGATTTTTCATTTAATAAAACCGGAATTTCCGGGATAATTGGGGGAATTAATATATACTATATATCTGCCTGTGCGGTTTGGCCGGATTTGTATAAGTTTAAAAATATCTTATATTTTGCTCTTTTTTGACATAATCTCTCTTTTATGGGGCTGAATGCTATTCAGATCTTCTGGTGGATGCGCTCTTCTTTCTATTGTTAATATAGCTTCCTATATTGTTCTAAATATCGTTGATTCAATTACGACTATTCTTATATAGATTATAACTAACCTTTATTGGAACATGACAATCAATGAAGTTGCAATGAACCCGAACGAACTCGTTCAGTTTCTGAAGAAATCCCCTTCAGAATTTACAAAAGACGATATTGTTGCCTTCTGTGAGGCAAAAGGTATTGAGATGGTTAACTTCCGCTATGAGGGTGGAGACGGCAAACTTAAGATGCTGAACTTTGTTATCTCATCAAAGGAATACCTTGATACAATCCTCACAGACGGAGAGAGGGTTGACGGAAGCAGTCTCTTCTCATTTGTCGGAGCAGAGAGCAGTGACCTGTACGTAATTCCACGCTACAGGACAGCTTTCGTAAATCCATTCACAGAAATCCCTACACTTGAGATACTCTGTTCATACTATGACAATGAAGGAAAGCCACTTGAATCCTCAGCAGAGACAATCCTTAAGAAGGCAGACGCTGAATTTACAAAGCAGACCGGTGCAACCTTCAAGTGCCTTGCAGAACTTGAGTACTACGTAATCGGTGACAAAGAAGATGTCTTCCCACCTGTTGACCAGAAGGGATATCACTCCGTTGAGCCGTTTGTAAAATACGAAGAACTCCGTGTCGAAGCAATGAAGCTCATTGCACAGGCAGGCGGAAAGATCAAGTACGGCCACTCTGAAGTAGGATGCTTTACTCAGGGCGAAGTATACAATGAGCAGCACGAGATTGAGTTCCTTCCAATGCCGGCAGAGCAGGCAGTCGAATCACTCATCATCGCAAAGTGGATGGTCAGGATGCTCGGATACAGATACGGCGTTGAGATCAGCTTTGCACCAAAGATCACAGTCGGAAAGGCAGGTTCAGGTCTTCACATTCACATGCTCGCAGAGAAGGACGGCAAAAACCTCCTCGTTGAGAATGGTGTTCTGAGCACAACAGCAAAGAAGATGATTGCAGGTGTCCTTGACATTGGTGATGCAATTACTGCATTTGGAAACACAGTTCCAACATCATACCTCCGCCTCGTTCCACACCAGGAAGCACCAACAAATATCTGCTGGGGAGACCGCAACCGCTCAGTTGTTATCCGTGTACCACTTGGATGGAATGTAGACAAGAGCATGACACTGGACGCAAATCCGGGCGATGTTACAATTTCACTTGACAGACCATCAAAGCAGACCTTTGAATACCGTGTCGGTGACGGATCAGCAGACCCATATCTCCTTGTTGCAAGTCTTATCGTAGGTTCACTCCACGGACTTAACATGAAAGACGGTGTCGAGAGGGCAGATGATCTCTACGTTAATGTAAACATCTTTGCACCTGAAAATGCGGAACGCCTTGCACAGCTCAAGCAGCTCCCTGTTTCATGCGAAGAATCAGCAGATGTTCTTGCTGAGAAGCGTGCAGTATTCGAGGAGAACGATATCTTCCCGGCAAACATGATTGACGCAAGAATCGAGATGCTCAAGGCATACAAAGACAAGGGACTTTCTGAGAAACTCTACGGTAACGATGAAGCTATAGCAGAACTCGTTGCAAAATACATCCACGTTGCATAAATAAATACAAAACCCAAATTCTTTTTTTCTGACATCACTGTTCTTTTTAATATACTCTCATTTTGCTGTACGATGTCTGCATGAAATCGTGGCCGGATAAACTGCTAAAATTGATAATATTCATGAAGCAGTTGCCCCATGTCCTGAAGTGACGAATGGTAAAGCAGAAAAACTAATCTGACAACAGTAAAATAGTCTAATATTTGGGTTGGAATTTGTTGTAATTCTTCTGCTGTCAGCACAATCTTATTTTTGAGGTTTAAATTCAGATTTTAAGTATGTGTTGTGTAATATATATGTATTTCCATTAATTATGATTCCATCAAGCCCCATTTTTTCTGCAAGTGAGGGAGCATCTTCAGGTCTCTGAATAATAGGTCTGCCCCTGATATTAAATGACGTGTTGATCAGGGCAAATATTTCATATTTCTGTTCCAGATATTCAAGAATTCTGTATAATAATTCTGTATCAGAATCATTTTTGTATATTATCTGGGCACGAACTGTATTGTCCGCATGAATTACACCTGACAATTTATCCTGGTAACCTTCTTTTACATTATAGGCTCCAAGCATAAACCTACATAGATTATCCTCTTTGATATCTTCAACAAGTACCTTTTTAGCAATTTTTTCAGTCATTACCGGAGCAACAGGGCGGTACCATTCCCGTCCTTTTATTGATTCACTGATTTTAATTCTAAGCTCATAATTATCCGGTCTTCCAATAATACTCCTGTGACCGAGTGCTCTTGGGCCGGTTTCACTATTTCCAATGAAAAGTCCAATTACTTTATTCTGATAAATAAGATCGCCGATCTCCTGTGGATTTAAAAACGGTTTATTATCTTTTGAATTGTCAGGATAATTATTCAGGAAAGGACTATGTTTTTTAATACTTCCATGTTCTCTCCATTCCAGATAACTGGCTGCCCCAAGCGAAAGGCCGCAGTCACTCACAGCAGGTGGAATGCAGATCTTTTTGAATCTGCCTGATCGCTGAATTTTAGAGTTCAAAATTATGTTCAGAGCACTTCCACCTGAATATACAAGATTTTCAGCAGAACATTTCTCCTGCCAGACAGAGAGATAATCTATCACTTTCTCTTCAAATTCTCTTTGAATCGCAAAGGCAACATCTTTAAAAAATTGTTTATCCAAGTCATAAGTCTTAAATTTTGTTTTGAATTTATTATTTATTGTAGCTAAGAGTTCTTCTTTTTCACCAGTAAAATCCAGAAAGAAATTATTTTCAATAAGCCATTTCCTGACGTACTCATTGTCATTTCCATATGAACTATAGCCCATCAGTTTTCCAGGAATTGCCAGATGATCTGAGGGTTCATGGTTCAGAATAAATCTTACAAGTGGATTCGCATTAAAATTGTTGACATATTTTTTAAGTTTGTCCCATGAATGGTCAAGGAGCCTGATTTTGCCTTTATCATAATGCCAGACAGAACAGTTTGAGACTGAAGCTCCGCCATCCAGATGAACTAAAAGGGAGTTGTTTGGGAAATCTCTGTAAAAAGGAAGGACTGAAGCAATGTGTGCAAATTCATGGCAGATTATATATGCTTCACATTCTTTTTTCTCAAGTCCGTCCGGGAAAAAACTGCACCTTGCAGGAGCAATGATCTCTTCTATTTTTAATATTTTTTTAGGTTCAATACGCAGATTTCCGCCGGAAGATATGAACGAATCCCCTAAAAAGGAATTTGCCATAACAAATCTTAAGGGTTCATCTGCTCTTAAATGAAGGGAGAGAAGATCACTGAGTATTTCTTCAATATAGTCACAAAGCCGGTTATCATGCTTTTTTTGAGTATATCTTTCAAGCTGAATATATGACAGTACTCTGCCCTCCCTCATAAGAGTAAGGGAATGATCGTGGCTGTATGCCGGAGATCCGGAAAATCCGGATGTGTCAGGTATGCCGTAAATTCCTACAGTAAGCATAGCTAAACCTCTGAAATTTTGAATATTCTGTTATCAAAGCAGCAGGTAATTTCATTATTCTTTCTTATGAATATCATTCCTTCAAGAAAATCCGGCCAGATTATAATTCCGGAGTTATTACCCACCAGATGATGCACAAATGGTGCTATTATAGCATCATGTGATATATGGACTGTAAAATTATTCTGGTTATTCAGTGATTTGCTAATTAAGGATAATAATCTGTTGCCTGCTTCTTCAGGTTTATGAAATCCCTTCATTTCTCCTTTTTTTAGATATTCATCTATAACATCAGAAGCATTTCTGTTCAGGAAGGCTTCACCTGCAATAGTGTCATCGGATATGTAAACTCCGGGATCCCCAAGATAAGAAGATATTTTATATAATATTTCTCTATCTGTACCTTTAATAATATTTTCAGCAGTATTCAGACATCTTGGTACCGGACTGGTATATATATCCAGATCAAATCCTGATTTTCTAAGGATTTTGTTAACCTCTTCTCCGAATTTAATGGAATCATTTTCACCTTTATCAGTAAGGTTCACATGAAAACCGCTTTCATTTTCCGGGATTATGCCTCTTTCAGCATGCCTTATTATCATTGCTACTGAAGAAACATCTGAGAAATCTGTCAGATTATTTTCAATGGATTTAATAATCTTATTTTCCGACATTATTTTCCCTCATAAATTGCTGTTAATTCACCTTTATCACTTAATCTACATAATCTGCCGTCTTTTGTTCTACAAAGTGCAACTCCGTTATAATATGATTCAATCCATAAAAATCTCTCACTATATAGTTCATTTCCATATTTGTCAATATGAAAATAACCGAATTTCTCTTTTACAACAGAATGACCTTTATGGAAAGGGGAGCATTCTTCAAACATTTTTCCATGAATGAGATGGCCATTCAGATCGATATGTGTGGCAAGTCCATTATAATCATATACGCATGCAATACCATATTTGTAATCACCAACATAGGCATATTTCTCAGAGTATGGTTTATTGCCTTTGTTATCTATATGAAAATAATCTCCTGAAAAATCCCGGACTACACATCTATCTTCCTGGAAATTACCACTCCATGCATAACGGGAGTTATGGAGATCAGATCCATCAGGTCTTATATGGAAAAAACCACTTTCATCACTTACAGCAGCAATCTCATTGTAAAATCCGAATGTGCTTAAAAAAACTCTTTTATAGGCTGCATTTCCTTTTATATCTATGTGATAGCTGCCAGAACTGTCTTTTACCGCGGCCAGTCCGGGTTTGTGAAAACTCATCACATGATCAAATTTCTTGGAATATAATGGGCTTTCATTTAAAATGTGATATTTTTCATCAAATGATACTGATATATTATTGATTATTTTTTCATCTTTTCCTTTTAAAATGTTCATTTCTGTTTTTCCCCAGATATTAATGGAATTTTCATATTGCAATCATTGCAATAACCGGAATTGCCGGCATAATTTCTGAATTCCTGATACTTTTTGCTGTTCCAGATCTCAATAAAATCACTTTCAAAAACATTCCCGAAATGACCAAAGTTATCTCTGATTGATTTTGGTGCACAGCAGGGACTAAATGATCCGTCACTCTGAATCCATGCCTCATTGCCCACAAAAGGGCACATAAATCCGTTATTTTCGTCCTGTAACGGTTTTCCTTCATCATTAAGCCTGAAAACATTCTCAAGTCTGATGCGATCACCTGAAGGACGGGGTAAATTTTCTGCTATGTTGTGCAGCAGATCAACAGTTTCATTCCATCTGCTGATCAGTTTGGGATCATTTCTTAAGGACTGATCTTTCAGGTTTTCATGTGTAATCCACATATGGTGACCTTTGAAACGGTCAGCATCCATCTCAATAGCAGATTTAAGAATGTCGGGAATTTCAGTCAGATTTGCAGCCATATAGGTTGTCTGGATGGTAACTGACGGAGCGTTTATTCCGGAATTTCTGACTATATCTCTCTGGTGAATGTATTGACTGATGTTTTTTTGTTGCTGTCTGAAATTCAGCCCTTTCATTATTGACTCGGCAGTTTTTGCAGAAGCACCATTAACTGAAATTTTAGTGTCGGTGGAATATGGAAGAATGAGTTCTCCCCATCTGTCTGCACCATAAACTGGAAATGTTCCGTTTGTTGTAAGATTAATTTTTACCGGAAGACCTTTAATGCATTCAATGATCTTTAAAAAATCGGAATATAACAGCGGTTCTCCCATAGTACTGGGGATTATCTCTTTCAGTCCGTGTTTAGAAGCTTTTCTGATGATATCTGTTATGCACTCTATTGGAAGTGTCCCCTTTTTCTCTTTTATTTTGTTATATGGGCTGTGCTGTTCACACATTATGCAGTTTAGGTTGCATATTCCGGGATTTGTCTCAAAGGTAATTCTCCAGGGAGAACATTTATTATTTGTCTGCATTTGCGATCACCGTTTCATATATCCTGCTCACTTTGTCTGCATGCTCTTTTATGTCAATTACACTTTTTCCGGCATATTTTAGTGTATTTAACATCAAAGGATTATTTTTGATTTCAATAATCAGACTCTTCAGGGAATTCCAGTCATTTACAGGAAATTTAAATCCGTTTATCCGATCATCAACAAGCTCTGCCATTCCACCGTAATCTGTTGTTATTACCGGTACTCCTGCAATCTGTGCTTCCTGAATTACGAGTGGAGAAACTTCATACCACATTGAAGGTGCAATTAATACATCGATCTTTTCCAGAATATCTGAGATTTCATTGTTGTGGTAAGAACCGTTAAAACTTATATTACTTTCAGAATTACTGCTCAAAAATAGATCTGCTGATCCTGTATTGCCAAATATTTTAAGTTCTGTATCCTTTAGTTCGGGTAAAGCAAAGATATTTATCAGTTTATCTATCCCTTTCACAGGAATCACTCTGCCGGTATATCCAAAAATGATCTCTGATTCGTTGCTGAATTCTTTTTCCTGTTTTTTTATCCGGAATTTTTCAAAGCCATATCGTTCATGAATTATTTTTCCAGAAGGTACACCTGCTTCTTCAAACCAGTTTTTTACGTGGCTGGAAGGAGCAATAAAGATGTCAATGAGATCAATAATTTCATTCATGTGACTGAAATACTGCTCTAAGGATTCTTTACTCTCAGAACCTCTGAACTTTTTATCAAGGCATTTAAAGCAGTTTTTAAAATTCCTGCCCGGACATGATTTTAGATCTGGTGTCATCAGCTGACCCCCAAAGCAGAAGAGCCAGAAGTCATGTATGGTATAAATAACAGGAAT
Source organism: Methanoplanus limicola DSM 2279 (assembly GCF_000243255.1). Lineage (NCBI taxonomy): Archaea > Methanobacteriati > Methanobacteriota > Methanomicrobia > Methanomicrobiales > Methanomicrobiaceae > Methanoplanus > Methanoplanus limicola. The sequence goes on along the minus strand of NZ_CM001436.1, from coordinate 2,177,218 downwards.
ATTGTATTTTTTTGATATTCTGACGATATTTGTTGAGAGATGTGACAGGTGTCCGATGTGGACAATGTCGGGTTTTTCATCTGTCAGGTATTCTTCAAACAATTTATCTGTATTTTTATCTGTGTATTTTTGATATAATGAATAATCTCTAAGTGGTATGTTTATACGTCTTATATTTACGCCGTCTTCTTCAGAATCATAATAACTATATGGTTCTTTAAATTCGTTTTCTATTCTGGTAAATACAGAGATCTCATGTTTTTCCGATAATTTTCTAACGAGGTTATAGGTATAAACCTCCGAACCTGCCATGTAGTAGGGCGGGTAGCCATGTATTACTTTTAATATCTTCAATTCAGTTCACCTCTGTATGAATCAATTGTTTTCTTTATTCCGGTTTCAAGATCAGTCTCAGGATTATAACCCAGTATATCTATGGCCTTTTGTGGATTGCCAACAAATCTGTTGACATCATAGCTTCTTTCCGGAGTTAGTTTATATTGGGTATTTTTACCGGTAATTTTTCTGATTATATTGACCACATCGTACAATGAGCATGAATTTCCGGTAGTGATATGGAAATCTTCACAATACCCTTTGGGAATATCTTCCTTTAGCAGGTGGTGAATTGTACATTCTATTCCGGCAACAGTGTCATCAATATTTGTAAAGTCAAATATCTGCCTGCCTCCGTGTATTTCCAGAATATTATTGTTTAGCGCTCCAAGGATAAATCTTGGAATGACTCTGTCATTTATGTCATATCGGTTGCCGTACACATTTGAAAACCGGAGAATTACTGATTTCAATTTCAGTTTTTCTGAAGCAGTTCTGATAATTTTCTCTGCTTCAGCTTTGCTTTCACCGTAAACATTCACCGGATTATATCCTGAGGATTCCAAAACCGGAAGACTCTGGGATTCTCCATAAACTTCACGGCTGCTTCCGTAAATTATGAAGGGTTGGTTACTGGATGATGCAATTTCATCAGTCAGATTTTTTGTGCCGTGAACAATGGTTTTCCTGCATAAATCCGGATCTTTTTCACCATCAATTACGCGGGATACTGAGGCAAGATGTATTATTCCTGTAAATTCATGCTCTGAAAAAAGTTTTTTGAGATCTGATTTATTGTTTATATCTCCTTTGATATAAGTGAAATTGTTTAGATTTTTAAGTTCCTGATTTTTTGGAGGATTTATATCGAAAGAGACAATTCTTATATTTCTGTTAATCAGTTTTTCTGAAAGGCTTGTTCCAATGAAGCCATTTCCGCCTGTAATTAAAATGTTTCTCATTATAATGCCAAAAAATAGGTTTTAATTTTGTTTAATTTTTGCTGTTCTTTGCTGCTGCTCTCTGTGCTGCTGCCTTAAAACTCTGGTTTGTATTGTTCCGGTCTGCATGTGCCTGAATTCTGCTTGCGTCAGCAGAAGTCATTCTGCTGCTCTTTTTTGTTATGATAATCACTTCCTTTATTTTTTGTTGTTCTTTTCTGCTGCTTTCTGTGCTCTTGCTTTAAAGCCTTGGTTTGTGCCATTCCGGTCTGCATGTGCCTGAATTCTGCCTGCGTCAGCAGAAGTTATTCTGCTGCTCTTTTTTGTTATGATAATCATCTCCTCTATTTTTTGCTGTTCTTTGCTGCTGCTCTCTGTGCCGCTGCCTTAAAACTCTGGTTTGTATTGTTCCGGTCTGCATGTGCCTGAATTCTGCCTGCGTCAGCAGAAGTCATTCTGCTGCTCTTTTTTGTTATATTTATCACCTCCTCTGGTTTTTGTAATTGCAGAGCTTATTGCACTGACAGATTTGCTCTGATCTTTTGCAACCTCTGTAACCACAATAATGATTCTTCCTCAGCACATATATGTGTTTTGAATATTTTTGTTTTGAATATTTTTGTTTTGAATATTTTTGTTTTGTATGCGATTTTATGCAAAAACAGATATATGCTTTGATGTTGAATACTTAATACAATTATCTGTGAGTATTATGCGTAAAAGAAAAACCCCGGGCAGAACATCTATTGCAGTAGATAATGATACAAAAGAAGTCATTGACTGGTCAATGGGAAAAAGCGATTCAAAAAGTGTCAATGGATATGTCCGGAAATTACTCGAGAAAAAACATGATCTGAAATGGGATGAACTTCTCACAATTGCAAGGAATGAACAGCTTGTATGTGAAGAGCATAACTTACCATATATCATGATCTGCGAGGACTGCAATAAGGCACTATGTCCGGACTGTGACATAAAAGCACATCTGGATCTTGGTCATGATGTCAAAAATTTTTGCAGAAAACACCAGATTGGGTACAACGGTCACTGCCTGTTATGTGAAAAAGAGAGAATAGAAGAAGTTATTAAAATTCCGGATATTTCACCCGATAAACTGATGGAGATTCTTGATTCAAATGAAGAAATAATAGTGATTGATGTAAGAACAGAAAAGGAGTGGGGAGAAGGGCATTTGCCATTAAAGTACAATAAAAATATAAATTTTGTATTTAATATTCCATATTTTTACATTGATCTAACTAAAAAAGATAAATTCAGGGAATTGAGTAAAATAACGCTGAATAATTCATTAAAAAAATTTATAATGGTGAGCCAGGGGCCACTGGTTAAAGGGGAAGAGCCTGAGGGCAGTACAAGAAGTTATATCTTTGGAGCATTGTTAAAATCAATGTTTAATATTAATAATATTGTCTGTCTGGATGGAGGCTGGGCAGGATTTCATAAAAAATATCCTGATATTGTAGAGGAACATAATAAAGGTGGAGAATGCAGAGTCTGTAAATTTTATGGGAGGTGATGTCCCTGCAAAAAATTCTGCTTATAGGAACACTAGGAGCTGGGAAAACTACTATTTCAGATGTTCTTTCTGAAAGATTATCACTTCCTTATTATTCACTTGATAATTTTAGGCTGGAAAACATAGATAATTCGTATTCGGGTGAATATTTTGCACAATACAGATTTATTGAGAAATGCAATAACAAGGAATCTTTAATTCTGGAGTTTTCCGGCTCAGGAATTCATGCTGAAAATATTTATAATGCACTTTTACAGTCTGGAGCCGAGATATCTGTATTCTGGATTGATACTCCAATATCAGTCTGTAATAAAAGAGCAAAATTACGGAAAAATGCTGTGCCGGCACCATATCAATGGGGTGATATTGAGGAGTCGATAATAAGTATATACTCAAACATTGAACTTAGGTGGGATTTTTTAAGGAGGCATTTTTATGATTTTTATTTTAGCAGAATAATGCCGGCTGAAAATGAGAACCCAGATTATGTTGCTAAAAAAATAACTGATTTATTACTGTGACCTTATGATTTTCCACAATGATATTATAGATCAAATATATAGATATGTGTCTAATGCAGAGAATATTTTTGGTTTAATTACATTTGGATCTTTTGGAAAAAAAGATTTTTCCCATAATTCTGACATTGACCTGTTTTTAATAGTGGGCAGAGAAGAAGATATTCCAGGAATAAAAAATGATATTGAAGCAATATTTTGTGACCAAATTAATCTACTTCTGAATCCTGAAAAAAATAAGATAATTCTCTATTACTCAGAAATAAATTTAAAAACTGATATAATAATTTCTTCAGATAAAAAATTATTGTTTAAATATTTTCCATATTCTGAAATAAAGAAGTATAGAGATTCTATTTTAATTGACAAACACGGGATATTGAATGATGAATTTCTGTGTTCTCAGCATTCAGAGGTGGTTGATCCTGTTACAATTATCGATAAATTGACAGATCAGTTTATTGATTCCTTTGAACATGCCTCATATGTTATAACAAAAGGTGATTATTACAGGTTTTATTTTCAGTATAATATTGCGCTTGCAAAATACGCTTCGCTGCTACAGATTAGCATGAATGAATTTTCACATCTTTATCTTCCAAGAAATCTTATTCAAAGTATTAATAGGCCTGAAAGAGATAAATTTGAACAACTGTACCCAACATTTGAACTGGGTAAAGGTTTTGAGTTGCTTAACAATCTGAAATCTGAATTTTGTTTGTGTTATATCAAAATAGGACAGAATAATTACTGTCTGAATAAAGATGTTTTGACAATTTCATCTTTTCTGGATAATATTCTCAGGCGTGATCAGATCTTATATGAGGAATCGATTCCTGGAATTTTAGGTGAATGTTGCGCAAAAAAAAGATGATTTAGTTCCTGATTATTTCCCTATAAGCCACTCAGGCATAACCCCGTCTGAATTTTCATAACTCTTAACAGCTACGGGGGATTTTATCAGAATACGCCTTATTGTGTTGTACACCGCCGGAGTGTTATCTTTATCTGCGGAATCTAATGCTTCAAGGAGGAGCCTGACGCAGGGCGGTTGATATTCCTTGTCCATCCTGTCAAGGTTGCCGAATACTGAGAGGATGTTTACACTGCTGTATTCGTTTACCGGAATGAGAGTTTTCAGAATTTCTGAGAGGAGTTCTCTGCCGGCTTCTGTCTCAAGTGAGATCTTCTTATTCTGTGCAAACCGCCCGAATAAAGCTCTCTGGTCGTTTGCCTGCTCAATGTTGAAATCAGGTGAGTTCATCAGTGTCCTTACAAGTTCAGCTGTATCGTCCCTGCTGCATCCGGCAACTGCCGCATAAAAGGCTTCCCGGCTCACCGGGTGTGCCATCGACTCTGACCTGAATTTATTCAGCATTTCGGCTCTGTCGTCCGCACTGCTGTTTAAATAAAATGAAAATGCTGTGAGCCTGTCTGAGGCATTTGTGGAATATTCAAACTGTTTCTTTGCCATATCATGAATTTTTGGCAGATCGAGGGATGAAAGGAGATTCAGCACCGTATTTTTAACCTGCCTTGGCTTTATATCGGCAATAATGCTGTCAGGGCCTGATCCCCCGGAGTTGCCGGCAGAGATTTGAGAACTGTATTTCTGATAAATCCTGACAAGTTCATCATAATTCCGGGAAGCAACAGCCCTGCAGATCTTCTGCTTAATATCATACATAAGCCTGTAATTGTGGGCATATGACTCGTCATCAACAGACTCAAAAATTGTCAGTAAAAGTCCGCCGGTCTTCCGGATAAGTTCATCATCCCTTAAAAATTCCATATAGAGATCAGATATGTGTCCTGAGATTTCATGTCCGGGATTTTCAATGATCTGCATCTTTTCAAGGTCTAAAAGCCTGTAGAATGCGATAAACCGATTTGTTACATCACGGTCATTTCCTGCCTGAAGTATCAGTTTTTCAGCCGGAGTATCGGTGAAGACCTTACCATAAACGCCATAGCCCCTGCTGTATGATATAAACTGTGGCTGATCAATATTATTAATGACTATTTCTTCTGTTCTGTTCCTGACTCTGACCGTTATGTCTGCCAGATCAGTGCCGGCCGCTCCGACAGGTACAATGGAGAGTGGAAACTCCCACATGTCCGTTTCCTTCTGGCCTGACTGCTCTATCTTAACAGCAAGCCGCCGTTCTTTAGGGCTGTAATCCGAAGAGACCTTTATCTCCGGATATCCGGTCTGCTTAAGCCACTGTCCTGCCATAACTGAGAAGTCAAGGCCGGACTCCTCTTCCATTACCTTCAGCCAGTCTCTTCCTGTCGCATTTCTGTGGCTGAACTCTGTATGGTAGCGGTTAAGTGCACGGGCAAAAGCCTCCTTTCCCATAAGTGTCTCAATCATCCTTACAAATTCCGGCGATTTGACATAGGTGACACCTGTTATCAGGTCATTTGGGTCATTGAATCCGTCAGGCTCAATTGGAATTGAACCTGTGCCCCGGTCATATGCCATAGTGCCGTTTCCGGGGGCCAAAAGATCAATTACAGTCTGAAGCCGGGCGTAATCTTCTCCGAATTTAAAGGCGTGATACTGATCCTCAATAAAAACTGTTACTGCTTCATTGAGCCAGATCTCAAAGGGACTCTGCCCTGTGACCTCAGAGCCGTTTAAGTTGTGGTAAAATTCATGCACCTTAACACGGGTCAGGTATTCATATGCCGGGTCTGTAATCTGTGAGAAGGGCATTATCCTGTTTGTTGTAATGGTCGTATTTCCGACATTCTCCATGCCGCCAAAGTCAGAGTTCTGCATGCCTATCTCACGGTACACTGTGCCGGTGTAACTGTATCCCGGATGAATCGTTTTGGACAGTTCTGCAAGCACTTCTCTTACATGGGCGGTCTTATCCGGATTTCCGGCTGAAAATTTCAGCCTGTCTCTCTCTTTTGCAAGTTCGTACATTTTTTGACGGATATCGGTATCACGATACTGCTCCGGCCCGGTGAAAAGATACATCCACATAATCCCGTCTGCAAGGATCTCAAGGGCACTTTCTGCCTCTTCTCTGCTGCTTCCGGGCGGAACAAGCAGTTCAAGACTGAACTTTTTGCCGTTTGGATATTCAAATTCACGGGTGAATGTGTCATATGTGCCGGCACCCAGGAAGAAGAGATATGGCGCCATAGGCGTAATTTCGTTGGAATAGGTGATTGATACACGCCCGTTGCCGATGTCATGCCGGGGCACGGATATATCTCCGTTGCTGATGAGATTTGTGTATCTCCCGTCGGCTTTTATTGTGGTGGTGTATGTGCATTTCGCGGTCATCTCGTCAATGCAGGGGACTATTCTCTGAAATCCCCACTGCTGGCACTGGGTTATCTGCTGTGGCGGTGCACCATCTGGTGTTACATCGTAATACAGGCCTTCAAGGATGTTTGCGGTTGGCCGGCAGACGCTTCTGGTATGGACTGTAAATTCTGTTCCTGCCGGAATTTTATCTTTAAATGAGATATTAAGGAGGCTTTTTTCAGTGTCATATTCGTATGTCAGTTCATGTCCGGATGATTCGACAAGCTTAATTTCAAGATTTTTTGCGTTTAAGGTTAAGTTCTCCACCGGATTTTTGGGTGATTTCAGGTGAATTTGTGAATCTGTTATGGTATGGTCATCATAGATGTCAAATTCAAGGTCCATATGAATTACATCTACGGCAGGCTCGCTGAAATCTTCCGGATAATATTTGAAAAGTTTATCGCCCGGACAATTTTCCGGCTTACTATTGGTCATATTTTCTATAATGTGTCCTTATATCAGATATAGTTTACAAAGGGAATTTTTCAGGAATAAATACCGGTGCATTAAAGGATCAGGCTTTATTAAGTATAATTTGTATTAAGTAAATATTTATGTGATTAAAACAAAAATAATGTAGTTAATTATTAAAAAGTGAGGTAGTATGAATCTTAAATTTTTAAAGCTTTTATCCGGACTGGTAGTGGCGTTATGCCTTGTTACAATCGTTTCTGCCGGAACCGGTATTGCGGACGGAACAGACAGTATCGTTGGATCGACTCCGGAAGTGATGCCGGTTACAGATATGTATGGGGCCCCTGAAGAGGCAACTGAGAATATAACTGAGAAAAGTCCGGCAGTTACGGACGAAGTAAATCTCATTCCAATAGAAGATGATTCAGCGAAATATGATGTAACGGAAGAAGAAATGCGGGAAGAATTGTCTCTGCTGTCAGAAACTGAACCTGAAACAACAGAAATTGTTATTGAGGAAAGTGACTTTAACTGGGATGGCAGGGCTGTCCTTGTAAAAGGTCATAACTTCAAATATTCCCCGACAAATGATCCAACTGCCGAATATGACGTCAATGCAACATCTGACCTTGCAGCACTTGAAATTGTTGCAGAAGAGAACAGCTTTGAGTTTTACACAAGTGACTCCGGCTACGAGAAATACAGGACATTCTCGCTTACCGGGATTTCGGATGTAAATAACACTGCGGACTGGTCATACTACTGGGCAATCTATGTCAATGGAGTATCAGCACCAATGGGCTTTTCAGGCAACATCTTAGAAGATGGTGACCTCTTACAGTTCTGTTATGGTTATTCAAATTATACGGCAGGGATCTTCCCGTCACCGACAAGCTTCACAAACATCGTAAATATCACAGTTGATGTCCACGAAAATTTCAACTACGAAGGTGAAGTTTCTCTGACCAGATCTCCGGATTTCAAATACTCCCCGACAGATGATCCAACTGCTGAGTATGACGTCAATGCAACATCTGATCTTGCAGCACTCAAAGCAGCAGGTGAAAATGGTGGATTTAACTTTTATACGAGTGATTCCGGTTATGAAACCTACAAAACGTTCTCCCTGAACGGAATAGGAGATCTAAATAATGAGGCTGACTGGTCATATTACTGGAGCATTTACATCAATGGTGAATCTGCACCCATGGGACTATCTGGCAATATACTTGAGGACGGTGATCTCTTACAGTTCTGTTACGGCTATTCAGATTATACCGAAGGAATATTCCCGACCCCGACAACCTTTGACAGCATTGTAAATCTTACAGTGTCTGTTCACGATGACTTTAACTGGGAGGGTGAAATTATTCTGAAGAAAGGTCCGGATTTCAACTTCTCAGCTACAACCAACCCTTCAGAGGTCTATATCGTTAATGCAACATCCGACCTTGCAGCATTAAAAGCAGCGGCTGAGAAAGGCGCTTTTGAATTTTATACAGATGATTCCTGGTATGAAACATATGGTTCATTTACACTTACAGGGATTGATGATGTCAATAATACTGCTAAATGGGGATACTACTGGGCAATTTTCATAAACGGAGAGGCGGCTGATATGGGACTTTCCGGCAATATCCTTAATGACGGAGATCTTTTACAGTTCTGCTATGGCTATTCCAGCTGGACAGAGGGTATTTTCCCGTCACCTTCAAGCTTTACAAACATCGTAAACATCACCGTTGATGTTGAAGATTACAGCAGCATGGCAATGCTTATTCCTTCAAAAACCCTGATGGAGGATACACCATACACAACGCAGATTTCGGTTGCAAATATCACAGATGCTTCCGGACTGAGCACATTCCTTACATGGAATCCTGATGTGATTGATATCCTGAATGTCACTGCAAATTCATCAGTATTCTCAGGTTCTGCAATATATCTGAACCTTACAGATGGCTATGCAGAGGTTGCACTAACAAACACGGACGGTCTAACAACAGGCACACCTGCACCGGTGTTTGATGTTTATTTCCGGTCAAAGAAAGGCCTTCACCAGGAGACCATCCTCCTTGGCACCGGCACACAGTATAGTGACAAGTCATTTATTAATCATACTCTCCCGTGCGAGGACGGAATTTTCCGGATTGAGAGAGTTAAAGGCGATTTCAACGGAAACGGCTTTGTTGATATAGGTGACGTATCAAGGGTTGCCTATATGGTTGCAGATAAAACTCTGGTTGACATGGAGGCTGACTTCAATGAGAACGGAAGGATTGATGTCGGAGATGCTGCTGCAATAGCGTGGTATTTGATAGGAAAAACCGGTGTTATCTGATCCACCATAAATATATCTAATCTTTTTTTTATATCCGGAATTATTTTGAGGCGATTAATGGCCCGCTATCGGTAAATGCCTCAATAAATATCTATTTATATGAATCATGTCTAAATTCTATAATTCTATTGATTTGCACAATGGATTAAAATTTCTGGATGGTTGAATCGATGTTCAAAACAATAACGGCATGTTTTGCCACTTTAGTCCTTTTATTAATCTTAATATCTCCTGCCGGGGCATTAGAGGCAGGCGGCACAGATTATGATCAGGACATATTTACAGCAGAAACTTCTGAATACGCAGGTGCTGCACCTTTAAACCCGGAATTCACCGAATGGCTGAATAATCAGGAAGATTCAGTATCATACTGTTCAGCAGATTCATGTTACTTCCCTGATGAATTCGGGACGGAGTACGGGTATTCTCTCGGTGAAATTCCCTCTCCGGCAGTAGTGAGCGGGAAAAAACCGGACAATCCGGTTATCTCCGCTGAAGACAAAGCAATAACTCCGGATGAGACACTCCCGTCATCATATGATCTGAGAGAATATGGTGAAGTGACAGGTGTTAAAAACCAGGGTGAATGCGGAAGCTGCTGGGCTTTTGCCACATATGGTTCTCTTGAGTCATATTTTCTGGTGAGTGAATCGGAAACCTATGACTTTTCAGAGAACAATATGAAGAATAAGAATGGTTTTGCAGCTTTATGCTGTGCAGGCGGGAACGCTTACAAGTCAACTGCATACCTGACCAGGTGGGAGGTCCCTGACAGTGTCTCATGGTATACAGGGCCTGTAAGCGAAACTGATGACTCATATGCTTACGCATGTGACAGCAGTCCTGAATCGCCCGCAGTTCAGAAGCATGTGCAGGATGTCTTTTATCTGTATGATCAGCCTGCAGATGACAATTCGCTTGCAAAAACCATGATTAAAAATTATGGGGCATTACATGGGCATATTTACTGGAATTATACAACAGCCATTAATATGCTGACTCCTGCACCATCATTTTACTACAACTCATCAGAGGGAATGAAAAGTGATGGCGGCCATGCGATCACCCTTCTCGGCTGGGATGATACATACAGCAGGACAAACTTCAATGTACAGCCGCCGGGTGATGGTGCATTCATTGCCAAGAACTCCTGGGGCACAGAATGGGGCAATGACGGTGGATACTTTATGATCTCCTATTATGATCAGAGAATAAGGGATGGAATGGTGTTGTTCACCGCTGAAGAGACTGATAATTACGAAAATCTCTACGATCACTCTCCGTTTGGATATATCGGAAGCTATGGTGCCGGAAGCACCACATTTAAATTTTCAAATGTTTACACTGCGGGCGGAGATGAAACAATAGAAGCTGTTGGCTTTTATACAAACGAAGCCGGTGCAGAATACACCATAAATATCTATAAGTACCCGGATTTTGGCCCTGTAAATACAAAGGCAGGATCATTATCCACAAAAACCGGCACCGCCGCTCTTGCAGGTTATTATACAGTTAATCTTACAGCACCGGTTGACATACAGACCGGCGATAAGTTTTCGGTTGTAATTGAGATTACAAATCCGGAATATAATTATCCGGCAGCTATAGAGTATAATGTCGCAAATTATCTCACACAGGCAACATCAGCCAAAGGCCAGAGCTATTATTATAATGGTGTCTCCTGGCTGGATTTATATGACTGGAATCCGTCCGTCAGCCCTGATTTCTGCATAAAAGCATATACAGAAGACAACACAGTCATAAAACCGGCAGCGAACTTCACAGCAGTCCCGCTCTCAGGAAAGGCACCTCTGACAGTCCGGTTCAATGACACATCAGCAAATGCGCCAACTGCATGGAGCTGGAACTTCGGTGACGGAAATTCCTCAATGGAACAGAATCCGGTTTACACATACCCGGATACCGGAGTATATAATGTCAGCCTGACTGTCACAAACGCAGGCGGCAGCGACATTAATGAAAAAACGGGTTACATTACTGTAACTGATGTAGAAACCGGGACAAAATATGAATACAGCAGTGTCATAGGCGAGAGAGGGACAGGAGAGGGTCAGTTTATGCTTCCAACAGGAGTTGCGGCTGACTCCGGGGATAATATTTATGTTGTGGATCTGTTTAATAACCGTGTCCAGAAATTCAACCCTGACAGAACATTTGCTGCAATGTGGGGAAGTTTGGGGACTGGTGACGGACAGTTTAATATAACAACCGGAATTGCGGCAGACCCGGATGACAACATATACGTGGCCGATATGGCTAATTCCCGTGTTCAGAAATTTGACTCCAATGGCAGTTTCATAAGAAAATGGGGTTCTGAAGGGACCGGAGACGGTCAGTTTAAGAGCCTGTACGGAATTGCGTCAGATAAGGACGGTAACATATATGTTACAGATATTGGCAATGTAAGAGTCCAGAAATTTGATTCAGATGGTAATTTCATCAGAAAATGGGGTTCTTTGGGCATAAATGATACAGAGTTTCTGAACCCTACAGCAATAACTGTTGATGATAACGGTGATGTATATGTCACAGATTCACAGGCTGATCAGACCAATTACGTGAAAAAATTCACATCTGATGGTGTATTTATCACTAAATGGGGAGGTACAGGAACTTCAAACGGCAAATTCAACGCTCCTGCAGGCATAGCATCTGACAGTGCCGGAAATATTTTCGTATCTGACAAAGACAACAGAAGGGTTCAGATATTCACTCCGGATGGCGGATTCCTTGCAAAGTTCGGGCACAATGGCAGTGGGCCGGGAGAATTCCAGGGATCATCAGGTCTTGCATTTAATTCAGAAAATGACCTCTATGTTGCAGATGTTTTAAATCACAGAGTTGAGATATTCTCTCCAAACGGAACAGCACCACTGCTTCCGGCTGCGGACTTTAATGCTGATCAGACGTCAGGCTCTGCACCTCTGACCGTAAACTTCACAGATTCATCCCAGAACACACCAACGTCATGGAACTGGGATTTCGGTGACGGAAATTCGTCAACTGTGCAGAGTCCGGTTTACACATATCCGGATACAGGACTGTACAATGTCACACTTTCGGTATCAAACGCATACGGATCTGATTCCCTGACAAGGTACTACTATATTAATGTCACAGACAGGATTCCGGATGCAGAACTTGACTTTAACAGAAATAATGTGGCACAGTTATACAACGACAGTTTCACACCCGGAACATATCCTGCACCTGTAACATACCGCCCTCATATCATGAACTACGATGAGATATTATTACTCGGAAATATCTCTGAGACCGCGTATCTTGACAATATCACGGGTGTTAGTTATGATGCCTTTGCATCATGGAACTCAACCCATGTGGAGTGGAATTTCCCTCCGGAATTTGCTATCGGCCCGGTAAGCGGTCTTGATACCAGAATCTACACCTCAACATCGGAGGATATATTCTATAATCATACGCTTACCCGCACGTGCAATGAGACAGTATTTACATCCCCCGGAGTGCAGCATGTCAACCTGACTGTTAACTTCGGTGACACTGACTTTGAATCGGTATGCATCGGACTCTGGCCTGCAAAGGACCTCAATGCCACGGGAGTTATTGTCAACAATTCCTTTGCTACAAATGCACCGGTTGCACCAATAATTTCGTATAACCATCTGGGACTTGACAAAAATGGCATTGTTACAGGTTATGATTACTACTTCTCATATGACATTGCAATAACCCCGAATGCTTCAGCGGTTATTCATAAACCTATGGCCTATGTATGGGAAGGCATTGTGCATGAGAAGAGGTATTTGCCTGGTGTAAATGTGACAATTGATCTTCCGGCTGACATGCTGAAATACGATGCACATGCTTTTTCGCTCACCACCAATACATCATGTGACTGGGTCGTGGAAACACAGGACAATTATCTGTCTGTGTTAACCGGTCTGTCATCTCCTGTCTCAGTTCCTGCACCGGTGGCAGACTTCTCTGCAAATGTCACATCCGGAACAGCACCCCTGAGTGTTCAGTTTAATGATACGTCTGCAAATACACCTACAGCATGGACATGGGAGTTTGGTGACGGCAATACTTCAGCAGCTGCAAATCCGGCTTATACCTATCCTGACGCAGGTGTTTATAACGTCACACTTACGGTATCAAATGCAGGAGGAACTGACTCTGAGATTAAGTACGGTTATATCAATGTCACAGATGTCGTATCTGACTGTGCATCTGCCGAACTTGACTTAAACAGGAATAATGTCGTACTTGAGTACAATGACAGTTTCTCCACAGGCACCTATGCAGCACCTGTTACGTACAGGCCGCATATCCAGAATTATGATGAGAACTACACCCTCGGAAATGTCTCAGTCGCCGGAGCGGTGGACAACATCACCGGCGTTGATTACGAAGCCTTTGCATCATGGAATTCAAGCTATGCAGAGTGGAACTTCCCTGAATATATGGCAATAAATCCGGGTGAAGGGTTTGATACAAGGATATATACGTCAACGACTGAGTATGTCTTTTACAACAGCACAATAACCCGTACATGCAATGATACGGTATTTACATCTCCGGGCGTGCAGCACGTTAATCTGACTGTTAACTTCGGGGACAAAGACTTTGAGTCAGTATTTATAGGTCTCTGGCCTGCAAAGGACCTCAATGTAACAGGTATGATTGTCAACGGTTCTGTTGTCACAGATGCACCGCTTGATCCTGAACCTGATTTTTCCGGTAATGAACACCTGAGACTTGATAAAAATGCACTTGTCACAGGTTATGACTATTACTTCTCATATGATGTGACGGTTATTCCAAACGCATCACTCCCTGCGGTAGTTCATAAACCTCTGGCTTATGTCTGGGAAGGTATTGAACATGAGACTGATATTGTCTATGGAACGAAGACCCTGAATGTTCCGGCTGACATGCTTGCATATGATGCCCATGCATTTTCAGTTACAACCAATACAACCTGCAACTGGACAGCGAAGACACAGGACAATTATCTCTCTGTGCTCACCGGAACATCACAGGCGGTTGCACTCCCTGCACCGGTTGCTGATTTCACTGCCAATGTCACATCCGGAAAAATGCCTCTTGTGGTGCAGTTTACAGATGCCTCCACCGGAAGTCCGTCTGAATGGTCATGGAGCTTTGGTGACGGAGATACGTCAGCTGACAAAAACCCGGTGCATATATATGACTCTGCGGGGACATACAATATCAGCCTGACTGTCACAAATGCCGCCGGAAATGACACTGAGACAAAGAACGGCTATATTGCTGTTTATGCACCTAAAGAGATGCCTGAACTGATAATTCCGGAGATCACCCTCGGCTGGGGCAATTCGACTGTAATTCCGGTTATGGTTACAAATATGACCAACGGTACAGGTATTTCAGGGACATTTACATGGGACTCATCTGTGATAAGGGTGACATCGGTTACGGCAAATTCCACGGTGTTCTCCGGTTCGGTAGTCAGTGCAAATATTTCGGGTAATTCAGCGATAATCGGCCTTACAAATACAGATGAGATGTCTGCAATTGATCCTGCGGCTCTCTTTGACATATCTGTAACTGCTGCCGGCAGCAATGGCGATAAATCGTATATCTCCGGCAATGACACATACTGGAGCGATACGACCTTTGACCGTCTTGACCTTGCATGCAGAGATGGTTCTGTTGAGATCTCCGGAGTTAAAGGAGATTTCAATGCAAACGGCTTTGTTGATATAGGCGATGTATCAAAGGTTGCCTATATGGTTGCCGGAAAGACCGACATTGATATGAGAGCTGACTTCAACGGCAATGGTGAGGTTGACGTTGGTGACGCTGCAAAGATTGCATGGTTCTTTATAGGAACAACCGGTGATCTTTAGAATCCGGAAATTATATCCGGATTTCCGGAAATAACCATCACTACTTTTTTTTGAAATTCTGCCGGTTATAAGGCGCCCCTGAAAGATACTATTAAATGTAAATAATGGAATTACTGTGTATCTCAGTTTTTGGTGGTCTGGTTTATGAATGCTATAAATGGCAAAACGATAATTCTGTCATTTCTTTTAATTCTGGTTCTGGTTGTGCCGGCAGTTGCAGGCACAGAGGATTTGGGAAATGATACAGGTACAGATTTGGAAATTCAGGGTGATTATTCAGCCCTGGCAGTTTTGAATGATGAGGATTTAGTCTGTGATTCCTGCGACTCGTGCAGTTGTGCCCCGGATTTATCATCCGGTGAAACTTCCGGAGATGCTGCTAATACCGCAGGCAGTCATCCACTTGGATATATTCAGCCTCCAAATCCGATAGCTGACAGAAGTCCTCTGGATGTTTCTGTTCTGACGCTTGGTGACGGAGTATCCATCATGGCAGATGAACCACTCCCTGAAAGCTATGATTTAAGGGTTCACGGCCGGATGACACCTGTCAAAAATCAGCTTGACTGTGGTTCATGCTGGGCATTTGCTGCATATGGAAGTCTGGAATCTGTTCTTATTGGAGTGGAAGGTGATGAGTCTGACTTCTCTGAGAACAATATGAAGAATAAGCATGGCTTTGATCCGGGATGCTGTGACGGCGGTTCCAGTGAAATGGCAGCTGCTTATCTTGCCCGTTGGGCCGTGCCTGACGGTGTTACGTGGTATTCGGGGCCTGTGAGTGAATCTGATGATCCGTATGATGACTCATCATGTGTAAGCCCGGATTCGCTGACAATACAGAGGCATGTGCAGGATGTGTATTTCCTTCCGGTCCAGTCTCCGGCTGACAACTCCCTTGTAAAGTCCATAATTATGGACTATGGTGCAGTATTTGCCGGCTTTCAGGTGAACCGGTCACAAGGGTTTAATATGGCCGGTGATTCTCCTGCTTACTACTACAATTCAAGCGAGGGTATGAAAATTGATGGCGGGCATGGTATTACCATAGCCGGATGGGATGATTCATTTTCTAAGGACAATTTCAGAGTAACTCCGCCCGGAGATGGTGCATATCTCATTAAGAACAGCTGGGGAAGTGACTGGGGCAATGACTCCGGTTATTTCTACATCTCGTATTATGATGAGGATATTAACAAATTTATGGCTCTGTTCACCGCCGAAAGTACTGACAATTACGATTCTGTCTATTATTATGATGCCTTTGGTGCGACAAATTTCATAAATATGGTTGGGACTACAACGAGCTCTTTTGGAAATGTCTTCCCTTCATTTGGCAATGAGACAATAAGAGCGGCAGGTGTCTATACATATCAGGCAGGTGCTGAGTTTGAGGCTGAGGTTCACTTAAATCCTGATGACGGCCCTGAGAACAGTACAGCAGGGGCAGTATCCTATGTAAACGGAACTTTTGACCTTCCGGGTTATCACACTGTTGACTTTGAAACGCCGGTAGAGATTTCGTCTGATGATACTTTTTCTGTAATATTTACTGTGACAAATCCTTCAAGTGTTTTAACAATCCCAATTGAGCAGAAAATTGCAAATTATACCTCGGCTGCAACTTCGGCACCGGGAGACAGCTATTACCTTACCAGCAACGGGCACTGGGCAGATGCCTATGATCTGACAGGATTTAACAGGCCGAGTATCTGTATAAAAGCCTACACAACATTTGGCCATGTGGGGCCTGCTCCGTCAGCAGAGTTTGACTATAACAGGAATTTCATTGTATCGCAGGATAATAACACTTTCACAGCCGGAAACTACACCTCAGATCTGGTTTACCGTCTTCATGCCGCCAATATGGATACGAATACGACACTTGGCGGCCTGAACTATACGGCACATGCAGAAAATCTCTCGTGGATTGATTATTCTGCATATGCTACAAGGATTAATCTGACCTTTGTCGAGTGGAATTTCCCATGCGAATATGTGATTCCGGGCGGTTCAGGATTTGATACAAGGGCAGGCACGAATTTTTCCGTGGATAATTTCTATAACCATGAGTTCAGCAGAGTCTGCAATACTACGATCTTCAGGACACCTGGTGTGCAGAGTACAAATATTACTGTTACATTCAATGACCTCAGCTTTGAATCAATATTTGTCGGATTTGCGGCTGCAAAGGACCTGAATATGACAGCTGAAATTATCAGCACGTCAGTTGTTACAGATGCACCGCTTGCAGAACCGCTCCCGTCCGGCGGAAGTTATCACCTTAAACTGAATAAAGGATCTCTTACAGCCGGAACTGAATATTTCTTCAGGTTTGACACACTGATCACGCCAAACGGCTCTGCGGTAATCCACAAACCGCTTGCATATGTCTGGGAGGGCATGAATCATGAATCGGCTGATCTCGGTGCGGCCTATAAGGCTGAAGTTCCGGCAGATATGCTTCAGGCTGACGAATATGAGTTCTCGGTTGAGACAAACACTTCATGTGACTGGTCTGTTGTCAGGCAGAACAATCTCCTTTCAGTGCTTGAAGGAAAATCCGTAAGGACAACCGGCACACTTTCTGCAAACTTCACAGCATCACCGCTCTCAGGTGCCGCCATCCGGCAGGTTAACTTTACAGATCTCTCCACCGGAAGCCCGGATACGTGGACATGGGACTTCGGTGACGGATTAACATCATCTGAGCAGAACCCGGTGCATAACTATACATCGTCCGGAAAGTATTCCGTTACACTGACTGTATCGGAGGACGGTGTTACTGGCTCCGTTACAGAGACAGATTACATAACCGTCTATAAGAAGGGCGACTTCAACGGCAACGGATTTGTTGACATCGGAGATGTCTCAAAGGTTGCATATATGGTTGCGGACTTAACCCCGGTTGACATGGCTGCGGACTTCAACGGAAACGGTGAGGTGGATGTCGGAGATGCGGCGATTATTGCCTGGTACTTTGTCGGAAAGACCGGTTCTCTCTGATCCGGCACCAGTCTTTTTTTCCGGCAGAATAGAACTACCGGGCAGTAAACCCCGAAATATCCTCTGCAAACTCCCTTAATTTTCTGAGGCATTCTTCACGATTGTCCGCTTCACCCTGGCAGTCTTCAGTTATCTTTACGATTGCACTTCCGACTATAAATCCGTCAGCACCGGCATTGATTATATCTTCTGCCTGACTCCGGCGTGAAATTCCGAAACCAACCGCCAGCGGCATGGATATTTTAAGTTCGCCTGAGATTTCCCTCACCTTTGATATGAGGGTGAATGCCTCGTTTGATATCTCCCTTCTTGTGCCTGTCACACCCGGAGATGACACCAGGTACACAAAACCTCCGGTTATTGTTTTGCCTGAATTTCCGGTTCTGATATTTATTCCGGCAGATGCACGGAGTATCTCTGCAATCCTCTTTTCAGATGTGTTTGTTGATATGAGAAATATCTGTGCGAGGTCATATCTATTTGCAGTATCTGTAATAATATCCGACTCCTCGACAGGCATATCCACTATCAGAATTCCGTCAACGCCCGACTCTTTTGCAGTTTTGTAGAACAGGTCGGTTCCCATAGCTATAACCGGATTTAAATATGCCATTATAACGATTGGAACGGATGAATATTCCCTGATGCCTTCTGCAACCCTGAATATATCTCCGGTTTTAAACCCGGCATCAAGTGCCCTTGTATCTGCCCGCTGAATTACCGGGCCGTCACCGACAGGGTCTGAGAACGGAAAGCCAAGCTCAATAATGTCTGCACCGCCGTCAATAAGCGCTTTTGCTGCCTCTATACTCTCAGCGGGAGACGGGTCTCCTGCAACTATATAGGAGATAAAAGCCGGTTTTTCAAATGCTTTCTCAAACGGATTTTTATCTGGTTCTCTCATTTTTATTCTCCCCTTCATTCATCTCTCTTCTCTTCCATCATCCCGCTGACAGTTGCAACGTCCTTGTCGCCCCTTCCGGAGAGGCATATGACAACTATATCGTCCCTGTCAAAACGGTCTGCA
Source organism: Methanoplanus limicola DSM 2279 (assembly GCF_000243255.1). Taxonomy (NCBI): domain Archaea; kingdom Methanobacteriati; phylum Methanobacteriota; class Methanomicrobia; order Methanomicrobiales; family Methanomicrobiaceae; genus Methanoplanus; species Methanoplanus limicola. The sequence continues at coordinate 2,157,876 of NZ_CM001436.1, read as the reverse complement.
TTATTTATCGCATATGCTATGGCATGGGCAGATTCGAGGGCGGGAATAATTCCCTCTTTAACCGAGAGGTACCTGAAAGCGTTAATGGCCTCGTCATCGTACGCAATCCCGTATGACACCCTCCCCGAATCATTGAGCATTGAATGTTCAGGCCCTACTCCGGGATAGTCAAGGCCGGCGGATATGCTGTGGGTTGTTCCGACCTGTCCGCATTCGTCCTGAATAAGGTATGACAGTGCACCGTGCAGAACCCCGGGCCTGCCAAACCTTACAGATGCACCGTTGTCCCCCGGAGAATCGCCGCGTCCGCCGGCCTCAACACCTGTAAGCCTGACATCGTCCTTTAAAAACGGATAAAAGAGGCCTATTGCATTTGAACCGCCGCCTACGCAGGCGATCGCCTCATCGGGCAGTCTGCCCTCAGCTTTCAGGATCTGCTCCTTTGTCTCCGTCCCTATTACAGACTGAAAATCCCTGACAATCTCCGGGAACGGGTGGGGGCCGACAACCGATCCTATAAGGTAATGAGTATCAGCCGAACCTGCTGCATACTCCCTCAGTGCTTCGTTTGTTGCATCCTTAAGCGTAGCCGTGCCGCTCTCTACCGGATGGACCTTTGCACCCATAAGCTCCATCCTGAAGACATTGAGCTTCTGCCTTTCGCAGTCTGTGCTGCCCATATATACCTCGACAGGAAGGCCTGTCACAGCACCTGCAATCGCGGTTGCGACACCGTGCTGTCCGGCACCAGTCTCTGCAATGAGGCGTTTTTTGCCCATATGCTTTGCAAGAATGGCCTGGCCGAGGGTGTTGTTCAGCTTATGTGCACCGCCGTGCATCAGGTCCTCTCTTTTTAGGTAGATTCTGCATCCAAGGTCCTCTGACATATTCCGGCAGAATGTAAGCGGGGTCTCTCTTCCTGCATACTCTTTCAGGTAAAAGTCAAGCTCCCGCCTGAAGCTCTCCCCGCCGCATATTGCCCGGTATGAATCTTCAAGTTCACAGAGTGCCTCCATCAGGGTCTCCGGGACAAACCTGCCGCCATAACTGCCGTAATATCCTGTTTTTGTCATATTAAGCCTCCCTGCAGATTCTGATGAATTCACTCATCTTCTCTCTGTCCTTTATCCCCGGACTTTTCTCAACTCCGGATGAGACATCAACGCCATAGGGATTGATCATCCTGACAGCCTCACCGATATTGTCGGGAGATAACCCTCCTGCAAGAAAAACCGGTTTTTCTGTCCGGTTTATGATTCCGGATGCAAAATTCCGGTCAAAGAAAACTCCCCTGCCCATACTTCCGTCAATGACAAAGGCATCACAATCTGCGGGCAGTTCTTCCATTCCGGGTTTTAATGTCCGGATTATTCGTACCGGAGGTCTCTCGCTGAACTCAAACGGGTGTGTAATCTGAACAGCGTCGGGCTTCTGAGCCATCATCAGCTCAAGTTCCGGGTATGACTCGGAATCTGTCACAAGAATTTTTTCTGTTGTGGGTTTAAGGGCGGAGAATATCTCTCTTGCCCTCTTTAATGTGACATTTCTCTGTGATTTGGAGCAGACCACAACTCCTATTGCATCGGCACCAAGGGATTCTGCAATGACTGCGTCCCTTGGTGTTGTAATGCCGCAGATCTTTATGCGCATACAAAACCCTCCACAGCCTCTCTTCTGTTTTTGGCTTTCATAACTGAGCTTCCAATCAGGAAACCGTCACAGTATCTCTTCATTGCTTTAATGTCATCCGGGAAATTATAGCCGCTCTCTGATATTATCAGGGCGTCTTTGTACTCGTCCCTGATATATGCCGAGAGTTCGGCAGTCTTATTGAGGTTAATTTTCATGGTTGTAAGGTCGCGGTTGTTGATGCCGATTATCTCTGCGCCGCAGGATATGGCAAGATCTGCCTCTTCACTGTTTCTGACTTCAATAAGGCTCTCAAGGGAGAGGGCTGATGCAGTCTCCTTAAATTCCGGAAGCTTCCCGCCCAGAATTTTAGCTATCAGAAGCACTGCATCCGCTCCAATAACCTTTGTCTCATAGAGCTGCTTTTCATTGACAATGAAATCTTTTCTGAGCAGAGGCACTGTGGAAATACCGGAAATTTCTGTCAGGTACTCCTTCTTTCCCCCGAAAAATTTCTCATCTGTTAAGACTGATACTGCCGTGCATCCGCCCCTGATGTATTCGTCTGCAATATCCTTTGGATCTGAGAGCGGTGCAGTCACTCCTCCTGATGGTGACCGGAATTTTATCTCGGCTATCACTGCATTCCTCTTCTGCTTTCTTACGGCATCTGAGAGGCTCTTTAGCCTGTAGTCCGGCATCATGAATTCGTCAGGCATATCTATTCCGGCTGCCTCTGCCTCTTTATGGCGGACTATCTCCCTTAAAAATCTGTTTATAGCTGTATTCATAATAATTCCTCTCCGCCTGTGGCTTTTATGAGTCTGCTCAGCTTTTCAGCCGCATCTCCTGAGTCAATACTCATCTCTGCCATCCCTATTCCGTCATGGATGCTTCCGGCATTCCCGCTTATATATATCGCCGCCGCTGAATTCACCAGTACAATATCCCGGCAGGCGCCTCTTCTGCCGTTCAGGATATCTCTGATAATATCTGCATTGCGGCCTGCATCCCCGCCTGAAATCTCCGGCAGTCCTGCTCTTTTGATTCCAAACTCCTCAGGTGTTATGCAGAATGTTTCAGTCCTTCCTCTCTCCTTAAACATTGAGACCTTTGTCTCTCCCGTTGTCGTTATCTCATCAAGCCCGCAGCCATGCACAACCATTGCATTCCTGACACCCATAATCCGGAGCACATCTGCAATTGTTTCTGTAAGCTCCGGGTCATAAATGCCCAAAAGGCGTGATTCTGCTGATGCTGGGTTTGAGACCGGGCCTAATATATTGAAGAAACTCCGGATTCCAAGCTCTTCCCTGGCTCTTCCGGCGTACCTCATTGCAGGGTGGTGATTTTTTGCATATAAGAATCCTATCCCGTTCTCTTCAATGGATAATTTTACTGCACCGGGGTCAGCACCAATATTAACACCAAGTTTTTCGAGGACGTCTGCTGAACCGCATCTGCTGCCGACACTCCTGTTGCCGTGTTTTACAACCGGAATTCCTGCACCGGCAGTGACTATTGCCGAGGCTGTGCTGATATTAAAGGTATTTAAGCCGTCTCCGCCTGTTCCGCATGTGTCAACGAGCATACCGGAAACTTCCGGGCGTATCTGTACCGAAGCCCTCATCATAGCAGAGGCAAAGGCTGCAATCTCACCGGAGGTAGTCCCTTTGGTCATCATTGCGGCTATAAATGCACCAATCTGGGCATCGGTTGCCCTTCCGGATATTATTGTATCCATGGCGGATTCTGCCTCAGACTCTGTAAGTGTCTGCCTGTTTACGGCTTTAAAGAGTGATTCGGTTATCACTTTCTCACCCCGTACCTGAGAAAATTCTCTGTCAGGCGGTCGCCGTCCTCTGTAAGTATGCTCTCCGGGTGAAACTGCACACCTTCTATCGGATAATCCCGGTGGCGGACTCCCATTATAACTCTGTCGTCAGATGACAGGGCGGTGACTCTGAGGCAGTCCGGAAGTGAAGCCCTCTCCGCAGCAAGGGAGTGATATCTCGTTGCTGAAAAACCGTCTCTCATCCCCTCAAATATGCTCTCCCCGTCATGGTTTATTCCGGATACTTTGCCGTGATAAGGGGTTGTTCTCAAAACCCTGCCTCCGGATATGGTACATATTGCCTGATGTCCGAGGCATATGCCGAGTGTCGGAACGGTCTTTGAGAGGGTATTTAGTGCTGTCAGGCAGAGTCCGGACCTCTCCGGAGTGCCAGGTCCCGGTGAGAGGACAATTCTGTCATAATTATCATTTAATAATGCGTCCTCAGGATCGTCATTTTTTATAACCGTAATTTCGCACCCGTATTTTCCTATCTGCTGGCAGAGGTTGTATGTGAAGCTGTCGTAGCAGTCGATTACCAGGACTTTCATAAGGAGTCTCCTCCTGCTGCAAGGGTTATTGCCTTTGCAACCGCGAGGGCCTTCTTTTCAGCTTCCATATATTCCGCTTCCGGGTCAGAATCTGCAACAATTCCTGCTCCTGCCTGAAATGTCAGACTGCCGTCTTCAAGAAGGAGCGTCCGGATGGCAATAGCAAAGTCCGTTCTGCCGTTAAATCCGATATGGCCGACTGCACCGCCGTAAAGGCCTCTTCTCTCAGATTCAAGTTCATCTATTATCTGCATTGCCCTCACTTTTGGCGCACCGGTCAGAGTTCCGGCGGGGAAGACAGATTTAAATGCATCTGCGGCGTTGAGGCCTTCTTTCAGTTCTCCGGATACTGTCGAGACAATATGCTGAACGTGGGAGAATTTCTCAATCTTCATGAAATCATCGACACTGACTGAGCCGTAACTGCTGATTCTGCCTATATCATTTCTTGCAAGGTCAACAAGCATCAGGTGTTCTGCACGCTCTTTTTCATCTGACAGGAGTTCATTTTCAAGGATTTTATCCTCTTTTGGGTTTTTTCCCCTTATTCTGGTACCTGCAATCGGGACGGTTGTAACCCGGTTATCCTCGACCTTTACAAGCATCTCAGGACTTGAACCGATTACCTGCCGGTCACCATAATCTATGTAATACATATAAGGGCCGGGGTTTATTCTCCTCAGTGCCGAGTATATTGAGAACGGGTCACCTTCGTACCGGCAGCTGTTCTTCCTGGATATAACTCCCTGAAAGATATCACCGGCAAAGATGTACTCTTTTGTCTTTCTGACAAGCTCCTCAAATTCATCCTTTGGTATGTTTTCTGAGTATTTCGGTCCCGGAATTCTGCGGTCGCCCGGATTATTTACGCCGGCTTCACCGGATTTTATCCCGGCATCTGCACACCTGTCCGCATGGCTGTAAATCCGGTTATATATCTCTTCAACCTTTGCTCCCGCCTCTCCGGTTGCCTCTTCTGAGTCATCATTCTCTGCTGCAAGTGCCAGACTGAAGATATACACCTCTCCGTCCGGGTGGTTAAAGAGAATATACTCTGATGTCATTATGAAATCAGCAAGCGGTAAATCCGGGTCAGGTTTGCCGGTGCTGACTGTCCCGAAGAGTGAATAAACGAGATCATAAGAGAAATATCCTGTAAGGCCGCCCTGGTATCCGGGTATATCTTTGCCCCGGTAATCAAAGAGGTCCGGTATCTGATGGATTTTGGCTATGGGGTCCGGGTCTGAGACTGTTATTGTCCCGGAATTTTTTGGAATATTGAATTTATCCGGGCTTTTTCTCTCTGTTTCTGAGCCGTCAGAATTTTTGGATATTATTCCGCCTAAAAAAAGCGGCATAACAGCATCTGTATATTTTTTAAGTCCGGAAATTACTGTTCTGCCCTGTTTCTCTGCTTTTACTCTTAATACCGGATTTAAACCGATCAATGAGTATTTTGCTTTTTTCTCCTCACCACAGGCAGATTCAAGCATAAACGGGGCTGAATCCTTAAACATTCCGAATATCTCTTCAGGGGAATGGCGGCCGGCTTCTTCTCCCATTAATTTCAGGCTGACCGGAATTATCTGAGGTTTTTCAGTCACTTTTACGGATTTATTTATCTTTTCAGTTATGCTGGCAGTGACCATTCCACCGGCATCACCTCATGTTTGTTTGATGTCATTTCTGTACATTATTGTTTGTTGTTGTACATATTTATGCATTTCGTTGCTGCCGGAATAACTGGCGCAGTAACTCCCGGGCTCCAGAATGTCGGAATAGTGATTTTTCGTTAATGAGAAAGCTGCTGATATTGAGGGTTTTGTAGCTGTTGCAGGCACTCTGGATGTCATTTCCCAAAAATCCGGTCATCTCCGGTTAGTTTAAGAGGGTATTTATAAGATTGCAGGAATATTTTCTGTCATGGAGTATTTAAAATTCCGGGCAGATTTGAGCTCTTCACACGGGCTTAAGAGAAGACTGCCGGCAGTGATTCTGGCAGCACTGTTTATTATAATGTTCATTCCGGGCATAGTTTCGGCATGCACAATTTTTGTTGTAACAGCTGATGCTTCTGAGGATGGTTCGGTGTATGCCGGACATACCAATGATGGTGTCGGGAAAGACTGGAGAAATATTGACGATGTGGTTTTAACCTACATCCCTGCGGCAGATCATCAACCCGGCTCAAAAAGACCGATCTTCTTTGATCCAAACAGCGGTTCTGATGCTGCCGGAGGAAAGGGGAGTCCGGATAAGATGACCGTTCTTGGCTACATCGATCAGGTGCCCCATACCTATGGCTACTATACCAGTTCCTATGGAATGATAAATGAGAAGAACCTGATGAGCGCTGAATGCACCGACTATGCAAAGTATGAACCGGATGCAGAGGTGAACAAAAGAATGTTTTACTCATCTGAACTCTCAAATGTGGCACTTGGCCGGTGCACAAAAGCTGAGGAGGCCGTTCTTCTTGTCGGTGAGCTTATAGATAAATATGGATATTACGGAACAGGTGAGACCCTCATCTTTGCAGACATTGAGGAAGCCTGGGTCATTGAGATGTGCGGAAATCCGGCTGGTGAGACCGGTGGACTCTGGGCTGCAAAGAAGGTGCCAAATGGTGAGATATTTGTTGCCGGAAATGAGTTCCGGATAAGGGAGGTTAAACCGGGTGCTCCTGATATGTATTACTCTGAAAATCTCTTTGATGCTGCAAAAAAAGCCGGCTGGTGGTCACCCGCAGACGGCACACTTGACTGGCTCTCTACTGTAAGCTATGGTGAATATTCACATCCTTATTATTCCCTGATGAGGGTATGGAGACTTACAGATAAACTTGCACCGTCACTTAATCTCAGTCCTTATGTTGAGAATTCATATACAAAGGCGTATCCGTTCTCATTTAAACCTGATAAAAAGGTTGATTTTGAGACTGCACTCAATATGTTCAGGGATCATTATGAGGGAACTGATTTTGACCTGACCAAAGGTAAAGCAGCAGGTGCATTTGGAAATCCTTACCGATACCTTGGACCGATGGACGCACATACCAACTTTCAGAATGAGACATCAATGGATGTCCGTGCCGGTGCAAACGTAAGGCCTGTATCGGCAATATTCTGTGCATACAGTTATATCGCCCAGATACGGCCTGACCTTCCGGATGAGACCGCCGGAGTTCTCTGGTTCGGCCCTGCGGTTGCCTACGAGACGGTGTATGCACCGTTTTACGCAAACTCTGAAGCTGTCTCAGATCGATATTCAAAAGGAAGCCGCCTGAAGTATAATTATGACACGGCATACTGGACTTTTGATCTGCTCACAAACTGGGCGATGCTGAAGTATGATGCTATGATTGATGACATTCAGTCTGAACAGAAGAGGCTTGAGACAGAGTCATATGAGATGGTTATGGAGACTGATAAAATAGCCGGTGAACGCCTCTCTGCCGGAGATGCAGCCGGTGCAAAGTCCCTTATGACCAATTTTACGGTTGGAAGAGGAGAGGATATAATTAATGACTGGAAATCTCTCACCGCAACTCTGATCGTTAAGTATTCAAACGGACTTGTGACTGATCCTGTTACTGAAGAGGTGACTGAGGGTGGTTATCCTGACTGGTGGTATGATGATACAGATTACCAGTATGGGCCAAGGGTCTATCAGCTTGATGATCTAAGAAATACTCCGGGTCTCAACTACACAGGAGAGATTATTTCTGTGCCAAAGGATGCCTCATTTGAGGAGATTGCTGAAGTCATTTAATCATCCCTTTTTTTGACAGGAAAAATCTGAATTCATCTTTTTTTTCAGACAAATAAATAAGTTTAAGCTTTCTCAGATGAAACTATTTCAAAGCAGATTGAAATGAATTTGTGATTTATTATGGAAATGGAATTAATATACATACTTGCACTTCTCTTCACCGGAATTATAGTCGGGTTTGCCGGCGGACTATTGGGAGTCGGCGGATGCTTCATTATGATTCCGGTGCAGTACTGGGTTTTGACATCAATGGGTTATGACCCTCAGATCTCAATACTTGTGGCATTCGGGACAAACCTTGCAGTTGTGCTGCCGACTGCTGTTTCCGGTGCATACGGCCATAACAAAAAAGGTGCTGTTATGTGGAATGCCGCAGTCACAATGGGTATTGCCGGATTTTTTGGTGCAATTGTCGGTGGGTATATCGCAACCCTGATTCCGGGTGATTACCTGAAAGTTATCTTTGGTGTTGTAATACTTCTCAGTGCTGTAAGAATGCTCACCGCAAAACCGCCAAAGTTAGATAAAAGTCCGGTGGACAACACCCTCACATTTCTCCTGTGGGGAATACCGGTTGGGCTTTTATCCGGAATTATCGGTATAGGCGGAGGTGTTGTGCTTATTCCTGTAATGGTGCTTGCCCTTCACTTTAAGATGCACAGTGCTGTCGGTACATCAACTGCCCTTATGGCATTTACCGCACTTGGCGGAACAATTGCATACATAATAAACGGGTTTGGAGTTATTGGGCTTCCGGAATATTCCTTAGGTTATGTAAATATCCTTCAGTGGGCCCTTCTTGCGGTAACAAGTGTTATTATGGCACAGGTGGGTGTCCGGGTTGCACATAAACTGCCTGCAAAGCAGCTTAAATATGTATTTATAGCTGTGATGATCTATATGGGGCTTAAAATGGCAGGAGTTTTTACGTTCCTCGGACTGCCGATATAATTTCGGCTTCACTCTTTTTTTTGACCGGCAGAATTCCTTTTTTTTGTAAAATGTTGATTGAATGAATATGTTTAACTTTGTCTGGCTGAAATCATTTCAGAAGTGGCTGAAGTGATGTTGTGGTAATATAATGGAAATGGAATTAATTTACATACTTATACTTCTCTTCACCGGAATTATAGTCGGTTTTGCCAGCGGTCTTTTGGGTGTTGGCGGCGGGTTCATTATGGTTCCGGTGCAGTACTGGGTCTTAACATCGATGGGTTATGACCCTCAGATCTCAATTCTGGTTACATTCGGGACTAATCTTGCGGTTGTGCTGCCGACTGCTCTTTCCGGTGCATATGGACACTGCAAAAGGGGAGTTGTCGTCTGGAATGCGGCATTTACCATGGGTATTGCAGGATTATTTGGTGCAGTTATTGGTGGTTATGCAGCAACTATGATTCCGGCAGATCTGCTCAGAGGTATATTTGGCGCTGTAATAATTATCAGTGCAGTAAGAATGCTGACCGCCAGAACACCCAAAGTGGATAAACCCATTGTGGATAACACCTATATATACCTGATCTGTGGAATCCTGACAGGTATGCTGTCCGGAATTATCGGTATAGGCGGGGGTGTTGTACTTATTCCGGTGATGGTATATCTGCTTCATTTCAGGATTCACTATGCTGTCGGCACTTCTACGGCACTTATGGTATTTGCGGCATTTGGCGGAACCATTTCATATATTATAAACGGACTTTCGGTTACAGGACTGCCTCCCTATTCTGTTGGCTATGTAAACCTTCTTCAGTGGGTTCTTCTTGCAGTGCCGGCTATTATTATGGCGCAGGCAGGTGTCCGGGCTGCACACAGACTTCCGGCAAAGCAGCTTAAATATGTCTTCATTGCTGTCATGGTCTATATGGGGCTTAAGATGGCAGGAGTTTTTTCATTCCTGGGGCTGCCATTTTAAATTTATCTTAAAAATCAGATTTTCATCTTTTCAGGTTTGGTAATTTCAGTTAATATCCCTAAAAATACTCTCCTGATAAAAATAAGATGCTTCCCCCAATTCCATTCGTAAATGGAATCATTTTTTCTTTTTACAAATTGTTAATTTATATCATTGTATTGCCGGATATAATTATTAATCCGGGAGACTTCAGGTTATTGTTATGACTGACAGTAAGAAAAGATTTGATAAAAAAGGTTCAGGAAATATGAATAATATCGCCAAAACTGTATTTGCACCGATATATCCGGTAATTGTGGATAATATTATCAGAAGATTTGGAATAAATGAAGGTATATGTATTGATCTTGGAAGCGGTCCTGCATCGCTTTCCATTGCAGTTGCAGAAAAAACTGATCTGGATGTTATAGCTTTTGATTATTCTGAGGATATGCAGGAAGCAGCGTCAAAAAATATCATAGAAGCAGGGCTTGAAGGGAGAATAACACTGACCTGTGGGGATGTTCATGATATGCCGTTTGGTGATGATTATGCAGATCTTATAATAAGTCGTGGTTCAATGTTCTTCTGGGATGATATTCATACGGCATTTAAGGAGATTTACCGCATATTAAAACCTGGCGGAAAGACTTATATCGGTGGCGGGTTTGGGAATAAAGAGCTTTTTGAGAGTGTTTCAGCCGAAATGATACGCAAAAATCCCGAATGGGAGGAATTTTCACGGAAAAATATGTCTGATGAAAATATAAAGCGTTTTAAGGATATGCTTGTTGATATAGGGGTGCCGGATTATGATATTATTCACGGGGATGAGGGATTCTGGGTTGTTATATCCAAAAAAACTTCCGGAGCACTGCCATGAGATTCACCGGTCAGTAAGTTTGTGATCCGGAACCATAATCATTATTGCCTGTCAGCCATTATATTAAATAAGCATTGCATATCATAAGTATTATTATAATTGAGTAGCAACCACACCGGATACAGGGGATGCATATGACAGGGGAAAATTCTATAATATCATTACTTTACGTCGATGATGAGCCTATGCTCCTTGACGTTGGCAAAATTTACATTGAGAGGTTTGGTAATTTCAGTGTAACAACGGCCCTGGATGCGAAAGAAGGATTAAATCTTTCTAATGAGCAGAATTTTGACTGTATTATCTCAGATTACCAGATGCCGGGAATGGACGGCATTGAATTTTTAAAACATTTCAGGCAGAATGACAACATTACCCCCTTTATCATCTTCACCGGAAGAGGGCGTGAAGAAGTTGTTATCAATGCAATAAACAATGGCGCTGATTTCTATGTCCAGAAGGGCGGAGAGCCCAAATCCCAGTTTACAGAACTTCTGTATAAAGTCAGGCATGCTGTTAAAGCCAGAAGCTATGAGAAAGAACTGTATAAATCAGAGAAGAAGTACAGGTCCCTTGTAGAGCACTCTCCTAATTTTATATACAGCTATGACCCTGATAACCGGTTCAAAACCGCAAACAGAAGCCTCTGTGAATTCTTAGGCAGGAGTGAGGAGGAGATTGTCGGGAAAACGTATGAGGAGCTTGGTTTTCCAAAAGAGACCTATGAATACCTCTATGAACTTCATGAGAAAGTTTACCGGACAAAAGAGGCTGTGCGGGCAGAATCTTCAATAACTATGCCTGACGGAAAGACTCACCACTACAAGGTGGTCTTTGTTCCGATAATTGATGATAAAGGGACAGTAACCGGGATCAGGGGCAACAGTGCCGATATTACCGATAAAGTCAATGCAGAAAGAGAGCTTGCTGAGAAGAACAATGCTCTCTTAAAGATAAATGAGGATCTTGCAGCGGCAGAGGAAGAGATAAGGCAGCAGCTTGACGAGATTTCAAAATCAGAGCATGCCCTTGCCGAGTCAAACCAGTATATGGAAAATCTCTTCAACAGTTCTGCATCCCTGGTTCTTGTCTGGGACAATGACTTCCGGATAACAAAAGCAAATGAAGCTGTCTCAAAACTCACGGGAATTTTGGAGAATGAGCAGAAAGATCTTTTACTTGATAATATTATATCTCCGGATAAGAGATGCGAACTTGAAGGAAAATTAAGGAGTTTAAATCCCGGTGAGCAGATACGGGGTTTTGAAGTGCAGGTAAAGGATTCTTCCGGTGAGGTTCGGACAATACATCTTGATATTGCAGATATTTACGATCATTCCGGCAGGAAAATCTCTACCATTGCGCAGGGGTATGACATCTCTGATCTATTAAATGCTCAAAACTACCTCCTGCAGAAGAATGAGAGGCTCAATCTTGCCTATGAGGAGATAGCGGCTGCTGAAGAAGAACTCCGCCAGCAGATGGATGAGATTGTATCGTCCAGAAAGATAATTGAGAAATCCGAGAAGAGGATGTCTGATTTTATCAATCTCCTCCCTGACCCCACCTTTGCAATTGACAAATCCGGAGAAATCTTTGTATGGAATGCTGCAATGGCAGAGATGTACGGACATTCTGCGGAGGAGATGGTTGGGAAGTGCAACCGCGAGTACTCAGAACTGATGTACGGGTATGACCGTCCAACCCTTGCCGATATTATTCTGAACTATGATGAAGGGGCTATAAAACAGAATTACCGGTCATTTTCCTACAAAAACAAAAGACTTGAAGGTTCTGCCACTTTTAAAGATTTAAATGGTGAGGAGAAGACCCTCTGGGGTGTTGCAACTCTTCTGTACAATGAAGAGGGTGAGGTGGAGGGTGCTATTGAGACCTTCAGGGATATAACTGCAATTGAGAAGAACAGAGCTGAGCTTGAGTCCCGGAATGAGGACCTTGCAGCTGCTGAAGAGGAGATCAGGCAGCAGTATGATGAAATTTCAAAAGCCCAGCATATTCTCACTGAAACAAACCAGTATATGGAGAATCTCTTCAACAGTTCTGCATCCCTGGTTCTTGTCTGGGACAATGACTTCCGGATAACAAAAGCTAATAAAGCGGTCTCAAATCTCACCGGAATTCCGGAAAAACAGCTTATAGGGCTGAAGGCTGATGAAATCGTATCGCCGGAGAAGATGGCTGAATATTTCAGACTAAAGGAAGGTACGGCAAAAGGAGAGCACGTCAGAGGCTTTAAAAATCAGCTGAAGTCTGCCTCAGGTGAGATCAAAACTATTCAGTGGGATATAGCAGACATCTATGATTATTCCGGCAGGAAAATCGCCACTACGGCACAGGGGCAGGATATCACCAATATTCTTGACTATCAGGAACGGCTTTTGGAGAAGAATGAACTGCTCAGTCTTGCCAATGAGGAGATCAAAGAATCTGAAGAGAAACTGAGACAGCAGATGGCTGAGACTGCCATCGCCCGGAGGATTATTCAGAAATCTCAGCAGAGAATGTCTGATATTGTAAACCTCCTTCCTGATCCAACCTTTGCAATTGACAGAGACGGGGATATTATCATCTGGAATGCCTCCATGGCAGAAAAATACGGACATTCTGCCGAAGATATGATTGGCAAAGGTAAATATGAGTACTCAAAATTCATATACGGTTATGAAAAACTCACACTTGCAGATATTATCCTGAATAATGATGAAGAGTCAATTAAAAAGAATTACAAATCCTGCACATATAAAAACGGAAAACTTGAGAGATCAGGCACATTCAGAGATCCGGAAGGAAAAGATACAACGCTCTGGGGTATTGCCTCGCTTCTTTACAATGAGGACGGTGAGGTGGAGGGCGCTATTGAGACCTTCAGGGATATAACCGAGAGTGAAAAGAACAGATATCAGCTTGAAATCCGGAATGAGGATCTTGAGGCCGCTGAGGAGGAGATAAGGCAGCAGATGGACGAGATTGCCGCTGCACATGACCTGCTCTCAAAGTCTGAGAATCTCTACCGGGCAATTTTTGAAAATACCGGTACTGCTACTCTTATAATCGGGGAGAACAATGAAATTGCTCTTGCTAACAGTGAATTTGAGAGGCTGAGCGGATATACGGCAGATGAGCTTAAAAGTAAGGAATGGATCGATTTTATCCATCCGGATGACAGAGCAAAAGTGCTTGAGAGGCACAGGAAAAGGCAGAAATCAGGTGATGCAGGCCTTCCTAAGCATTATATATTTAAGTTTGTCAACCGGAAAGGCGATATACATGATATATGTATCACAGCCGGATATTCGGACAGAACAAAGCAGATTGTGGTCTCACTCAATGACATCTCTGCAATTAACCGGATAAACTGTGCCCTTCGTGAGAGTGAGGAGAAGTTCAGGCTGATATTTGAAGAATCTCCGCTTGGTAAATTCTACTTCGGTGAAGACGGGATAATTACCGGATATAACAGTAAATTTGCAGATTTTGCCTCACTCCCTGCGGAATCTTTGGGAGGGGTGAGTGCGTCTGTAATTGACAATAAATGCATAACTTCTGCCATTGATGAAATTATAGCCGGCGGTACTGAAAAATCAGAGAAGGAATGCATAATAAAAACCGGCGGTAAAAAGAGGTATGTACGTATTATAGTTGCTCCGGTTAAAGGCAGAAAAGGCAGTATTAAGGGCGGTATCGGGATTGTCGAGGATGTGACGGAGAAGAGAAAGGCCGAAGAGGAGCAGAGGAGATTTAAGTTAATCTTTGACAAGGCAAATTACGGTTCGGTCATTGCTGATCTGAATGGAAATATTGTATATAATAACAAGTATTTTGCAGATATTCATGGTTATTCTCCGGAAGAACTGACGGGCATTAACCTGAAGAATCTCCATTACGAGGGAGGTTCTCTTTCACTGCCGGAATTTATGGATAAGGTGATTGAAGCGGGTGAGTTTGGAGCTGAGGAACTCTGGCACAGGAATAAGGCGGAGGAGAAATTCCCGATGCTTGTAAATGGTGTCCTTCTAAGGGACAATGATGAAATTCCGGAGTACATCGCTGCAACTGCGATTGATATCTCAGAGAGGAAAAAACAGGAGGAGAGTCTCTCCGTTGCAAATAAGAAGCTAAAGATTTTATCCGGAATTACCCGTCATGATATTTTAAACCAGATATCTGCTTTAAGCAGTTATATTGAACTTACTAAGGATTTTGCAGATTCTCCTGCTTTGCCGGATTATCTGGGCCGTATGGAAAATGCTACCTCAACTGTAAGGCAGCAGATAGAATTTACACGCGAGTATGAGGAACTTGGTGTGAACGAACCTCTCTGGATGGATATTTCTGAGATGACAGGTAAGCCATACAGCTTAAACACCGGTGGGATTGAGATTCTCAATGAGTGCAGCGGACTGATGGTATATGCCGATCAGATGCTTGAGAAGGTCTTTTACAACCTTTTAGACAATACTATCCGTTATGGTGCCGGTGCAGATAAGATTCGGCTGTACTATAAGCAGAATGATGACGGGGTGGTAATATTTTTTGAGGACAATGGGCGTGGCGTTGAGGAAGGTAAAAAGGAGAGGATTTTTGACCGGAAGTTTGGTGAGAATACAGGTTACGGGCTTTTCCTGAGCAGGGAAATTCTCTCAATTACCGGCATAACTATTAAGGAGACCGGAGTTCCAGGCAAAGGGGCCAGATTTGAGATGTCGGTTCCTGCCGGCAGTTTCAGGATTGAAACTGTCACAGGGATGTAGGAATATCTGCCCTTCTTGGTGCTGTGAATAGGTATTTGGCTGTATAAAATATTTATACAATTGTGCGGATATTGTAAACATTAGGTCTTCTGCTCAGGCTGTCCTGATAATATTCTCAATTACTCTGAAATAACTTTCTGCACGGTTTAAGGCGTTTTTTACTTCTGTATCGGAGATAATTCCTGCCTGATCATAAACAAGGGAATGTCTTTTTCTTCTCATTCTCTCCAGTTGCAGAGACCATTTTTTTCAATATGAATTTCTGCATATTTTACTACAGCTACATGCTGATTTGAACCGGAGGGTCTGAATCCATTATGAAACATAAGTGCCCGTGTTGCCTGAAGCATTGAATTATATGCTATATTGTATGCCCAGTCAGGATTAATCTCCAGAAGTTAGAGAGCTGTTCTGAGATCGCGTTCTGAAAGTTTCATGGCATCTTCAACTTTTCTTGGATCATACTTCAGCTCTTTTATTATGCCCTTTTTCAGTAATTCAGAATTATCCGTAATCACACCTCCAGTTCAATTATTTTTCCGGATTTAACCTCTGAGATAAAAGGGTCCCCTGACTTCTCTCTGGACTTATATTCTTTTTCTGTCATCAGGATATAATTAATTTCACGGCCTGTTTTTTCTTCAAGCGCTGAAATGGTCTCAATTAATAAATCTTCATTCACATCACCAATTACCATTAGATCAATATCACTGTCGGGCCCAAAATTCCCCTGTGCATATGATCCAAATATAAATGTCCGGTTTATTCCTTTTAATTCTGTTAAATCTTCAGAGATCATGCTGCCTGCTCCGGCGGTTTTCATGAATACTGATTTTAACTCATTGTACAGTGGAAATGATTTATTAACGGAATAGTACTTCTGTTTCCCTCTCCACAAACTCTTTAATAATCCAATTCCTTCAAGGTTATTCAGTTCTCTTCTGACCGAATTGACATTGTCACCGGTTTCTCTTGCAATTTCCCGGAGATATTTATCTGTGTCAGGATTAAGAAGAAACATACTTAGAATGTCCACTCTTGTTCCTGAGGAAAAGAGGTTTAGAAGCATAATTAGTAATGGTTTTGTGTATAAAAAAAGTATTCTGTTGTATAAAATGTTTATACAATTGTGCGGATATTGTAAACATCCGGTGTTCTGCCCAGGTTGTCCTGATAATTGCAGTTTTTGGGCTTTCTGCTGCCCGCTGCTCTCTTTGTAAACAGTTTTTGTGATGATTTAACCGGGCCTTTTATGCTTCGGATGTCTTTTTAATCCGGAATTTTCCGGAGTTAATCTTTAATTTTATTCCTTTTATATTGCCGGTTTCTCCTGCATCACCCGTAAAGCTCTGCAAATGCAAGTACCGGCACACCGTCGGTTCTGTCAAAGACAACCGGATAAAACCGCAGCCGCCACGACTGCCCTGTCAGATCCGGTGATGAGAGGTTTACATCTTCTATAAGCATTATCTCCGGAGATTTGCAGAGGAAATTTCTGTGGGTTTCGCGGCCTTCCTGCCTAAAGGATGGCACAGCAACCGATATTGCATCAAGGCCGAAGAATCTCAGTTCAGGGCAGATTTCCCTGAGATAATCCGGGACATCCGGATGGATCCACGGGTGAACTGTGGCATAGGTGTCCGGGTCCGCATCCCTGATGTCACCCGAACCTGTCCTGATAAAAAGGGCTTCAGTATCCCGGATCTCATCTCTGAAAGGTCTGATATCCTCCGGTATAACCGGGCTGTCACCGTTTTTCCGGATGTCGATGCAGACCGCACCTTCGATTATATTTTCCGGCTTTAGCAGTTCAGAGACTGTCATCTTCTTCTCACAGAAATGGTTTGGTGCATCAAGATGCGTCCCGGAATGACCGTTGAAGGTTATGAGGGTTGTATTGGAACTGTCTCCCTTCTCAATGGACTTTGCAGGCTCAAGTTTCATTGCATCTGTTCCCGGATAAAGGGGCGTGTGCCGGTTTAAGGCATATGATAATCTGATCAGCATTCCTGAATATGCAGTGATTTAATGGAATAAAAAGTTTTCCTCCGGTTATTCAGGCCGGTTATCCGGACAGATTATCCGGATTATCTTATGACTGCGGCTATGGGTATAATGTTGAAATCCGGATTTATGCTCCGGCAGATAAGATCATGGCCTGATTTTCCGGATTTGATAAAAATTTAATTGAAAAAAAATGTTTTTCAGGCAAAGCCCAGCATTCCTGCAAAACCTGAAAGGAAAGTTGCAATTACAATTCCAAATAGAAGGAATCCAAAGAATACCAGGAATGCGGGCAGCAGAACAACAAGTACGGCATGTTCTGTCTGCATCTCCTGAAGTTCGCGAATACCTATTACCTGAAGTGCAAGCATCCAGACTGCTACAATTATGTTTACATAGGGTATCCATCCGAAAAGAAGGTACGGGGTGTAAGCATACATCATTGACTTTATCGTCTGTGAATATCCTTTCTCTCCTCCAAGCAGAAGCACAAAGCAGTGAAGCATAAGGCCGGATATGAAGATCGAGAAGAGAGATATGAAAAACATCACATAGATGAAGAATATATCAAATGATACTGCAAAGGCCCCGAATGATGCCAGGTATGCTGCCCATTCCATTCCCGGAATACTGCCCAGCGAGGCAATGGTCGTATTGAATACGCTCATATCCAGCGCAATTGCCACAATCCCGTACAGAACTGAGAAGAGAACCAGAAGAACAACATAATACCTGTAAGCGGCACCGAGATGTTCGCCACTCTGTTTTCGGAAGGTTTCCACAGGATTTATTAAAAACCCCTTTATTTTTTCGCCATCACCAGACATAACTAATGACAGTACTTTAAACATTTCCTGAAAAACCCCATTTTTTGCTCAGAGTATTTCTGCCCAACTTGAGAAAGTTAAGTACTTCTCTATTTTAATGACAAACCGCATGGACTACTGCGCGTTTACCCCAATATCGCCAAATTCTTTTAGAATTTAGCCAGAATTCACCTTATTTTTTTGACGTACGCCTGATTTATGGTGGGGTTTATATACTCTAAAAACCTCTCATATGGCAAATAATTGTCAAAATATAGGCAAATCAGAGCTTAATAAAGAAAATAAGCTTGGAAACCTTGAACCGATATGCGCTCTTGTTGAGGGGAATGTAACCTTAACAGGTGGCAGAAACTATGATAGTCTAACGTTGATTCGGGGAGCTATCGCTACGGCATGTTCTAATAACTCAATATCCGGTTTTGCAAAAATGACGGAAGGACTACCGTCCCATACGACTTGTCTAAAAAAACTTCATGGCCTTAATATGGAGGAATTGACACTAAATACTCCAAAAATGCTTTTAAAAGCGGGAAAAGGAATCCTTAAGAAAGGTCAGAAGTATGATTTTGCAATTGATATAACGCTAATTCCATATTATGGGAAAAAGGATAAAAAAATCCTAAATCTCCAATTGTAGGTGGAAAAAGAAAGGCATCGACAAATTATTTTGTTGGATACCTGACATTCTCGGTTGTAAATATGGATAAGCACCTTATACTTCAGGTTATTCCTTTGTTTAGAGATTCCACTAACCTCACCGCAATAAAGAATTGTGTTGATTTAATTTATGGATATGGATTCAAGATCAAATCTCTGATGCTTGACCGTGAGTTTTACTCTGCTGAAATCTTCAGTTACCTTAAGGAATCTGAAATTCCTCACATAGTGCCTGTTAAGAAGAACAGTGATGAACTCAAAAGGCAGCTGAAGGGAAAGAAATCAAAATCATTTGAATATGTTATAAACGCCAAATCGAAGAATAAGCTAAAATGTAAGGTGAAAATTGTTGATCGTGTCATTTACATGAAAGGTAAAAAGGGTAAAAAAGGTGCTCTTCATCGTGCTTTTGTTGTGTACAAAATTAATACTTCCCCAAATCAATTAGTGAGCGATACAGGCATAGATTTGCCATTGAATCAACATATGTCATTAATAATAAATTCAAAGTAAGAACATCCACCAAAGATCATGTGGTGAGATTTTTTTATTATCTAATTGCATGCATAATTCAGAATTTTTGGGTTTTAACAAAATGGAAGCGATTTGCAAAGATTCAGAGAGGACCAAAAGTAATAGACAGGGACAAATTCCCCTTAAATCATTATCTTGCCATCATATTTGAAGAAAGTATGACTCATTTTCGTATATTAAGGATTGATGAAATTGCTATAAGCTGACATTCTGACATCTCAATGAACGGAATATGCAGCTGCGACCGATTTAGCGGTAGCTATCTATAATTTTGTAACTTTTTCACTGGAAACAACACAATTTCAATTCAAAGATACTCTTTTCAGATTGATCTCGATGAGAAATGGAAGAATGTAATGAGGCCTAAATGGGGATGAGTGATGTTAATCAAAATAGGTTTACAAAATGTGCCTTGTGATCTCTGTGCAAAAAAACGGAGAATTTAGGGCCAATACTGCGATTTGGGCAATTTAATAGAGCATTTTAAATTTAATATTGTAGGTTCGAACATATTAATGATCGTCTAAGTTTAAAGTACTGTAATGAATAAACTATATAGTATATTTAACTTTTGCCGGAGCTGTTCCGGATACCATGCCGAAAAAAACAGTTTCATTCCAATGAGCGGAAAAATAATAGGAGATAAGAAGCAGGGAAAAAATAACCGGAAAAATAATAGGAGATAAGAAGCAGGGAAAAAATAACCGGAAAAATAATAGGAGAAAAGAAGCAGGTGAAGTTAACCGGAAAAATAACCGGAAAAATAAATCCTGAACAGCTAATCTGACTGTAAGCCTGATTTATATCCACAAAATTTGTTAATGACTGCTCTTAATTTATCTCTTTGTCATCCGGAAAAATCTTATAATTTATGGTTAAAAAAGATTCTTTGGTTAATATAACTATAATTCACTCTCCTTTCCGACAAAATACCAGGCAATCTTTGCTGCGTCTCCGGTATCGACCTCCCCGTTTCCGTTGAAATCAGCTGCCATATCAACCGGCGTTAGTCCTGCAACCATATATGCAACCTTTGAGACGTCACCGATATCAACAAAACCGTTTGCATTGAAGTCGCCCTTCTTATAGATGGTTATATAATCCGTCTTTGTCATTGTATCACTGCCGCCGTCGTTTGTTACAGTAAGGCTGGCAGTATAGGTTCCGTTTACCGTGTAGTTGTGCACCGGATTTTGCTCTGATGACGTACTTCCGTCACCAAAGTCCCATGCCCATGTATGCGGACTTTCGGTTGACAAATCAGTGAAATTAACCTGCCTGACGGCGGCCCCTTCAAGCGGTGATGCGGTGAAGTTCGCTACCGGATCAGGGATATATCCGTTCCACATCGGTGCAAATACTGAAAATTCAGAGATATTGTACGCATAGGTGTACATTGCAGCTGTGTCAACACCATTTGGTGAGGGCAGTTCTGCCCAGCTGCCTCCCTTATATTGCCACATGGAGAGAAGATTTGGATCCTTTGTGCCCAAATCTCCGGCTGAATAATTCACCTCCAGTGATAGTTCTGAACCGGAATTTCCGTTAATGTCGAGGTAATGGCCGATATTTATCAGGTCATCACCGTCAGGCGGCGGGGTCAGTACCCACCCGAATGTCATATTGCCCTTTCCTTTCATTGAAAATGTTGTGGCATTATCTCCGGCAAATGTAATCCCTGAGAGGCTGTTTGTGTAACCGAAGTTCTCAGCCGAAATTCCGGCCGAGCTATTCGGAGACGTTACACCGTTGAGGTATGAATTTTTCAGGGTATTGCCATAGTCCCCTCCCAGTATCCAGCCATATGAATTGTTTGTGGCATAAATGCCTGAAAATCCGGAATTTTTAACAGTATTTGGTCCGGATGTGAGCTTCAGTCCGTATGCACCGTCATATGCAGCACTCAGACCGGATACAGTTACATTTTCTATTGTATTGCCACTTCCTGATGTAAGTGTTATGCCTGTACATTTTGAGGATTCAAAACCGGAAATACTTGTGTTTGATATTAAATTACTGTCTGAATCACCGTAGATCTTAATACCGTCAATGGAATATCCTACGGACGCAATATCATGAATATTACAGTCTTCTATTTTGTTGCTCTCTGATGCATAGATTTCGTACCCTGTGACAAAACCGTCATAATTTCCTTTGAATTCACAGTCTGTAAAACTGTTCAGGTTTGAATCCTTAAGATATAATCCCCGGGCAAATGAATCTGAAGATATCTCTGAAAATGTATTCCTGTCCGAATCATCGGCAGCAATTACTGTGTCTGCCGTGTTTTTGAAGGTTAATCCTGTAAAGGTGTTCTGATCAGTGCCGGCGATATAGATGCCGTTCTCCTGGTCTGTGAACTCACACGACATAATTTCGTTTACAGAACCGCCATGCTGAACAACAATACCATATTCTGAATTTCCGGAGAAGGTACAGTCGGAAACCAGGCTTGATATACTGTTTTCAATAGCAACGCCGACGGGATCTTTAATCTCACAGTCTAAGAGATTGTTCTCGTCCGAATCGTTGATATATACACCACAGTTTGTATTTCCGGAGAATTCGGAGTATGATATTGTGCAGAACTCAGACTTTTCAGGGGTTCCTATTTCTGATTTGGCCAGGGAGGCTCCGACAGAGTTTCCGGTTATTTTACAGTTGGAGACCTTAACGAGTTCACAACCTTCAATCCTTAACCCGTATGATGATGATGCCCCTGAGATAACAAAACCGTCAATTTCAACATTGTCTGAATATACCTTTACTGCCGGTTCATATGGGTCTTCGGCTGTAATGGTTGCCGAGGCTGCTTTTCCGGATGAAGACTTCAGTTTTACCTCTTTGTAAATATTGATATTCTCCTTTGTGCCGGTATATGATGAATCGACGGTTATGGTGTCGCCGTCTTTAAAGTCAAAGTCATCAAGGGCTTCTTTTATTGTCATATAATCTGCCTCCAGACGTGGGTTGTGCACCGGTTTTCCGGTCAGCGGTGCAAATATACAGCAGTGGTATATGCTCACCCCGACAATATTCCTGTCAGTGTCCAGCCAGTGATTTTTGTCCCAGCTCTCCCAGTCATCGGTGGCCCCCTCATCCCAGACTGTTCCGTTGTGCTTCCAGACCCACAGTGAACTCTCGTTATAGCCTTCAATATCCTCATCTGTATAGTGAAATTCTATGTCAAGTTCAAGTTCAGTGCTCAGGTTGTACACCTGTGCCCACTTTCCGATTGAGGTCCTGGTTGTGTTGTATTCCGGAGGTTTGGGCGGTTCGGGAGGATCTTCAACGCTCATAACCGCAAACCTGTCAGAGATATTGGAGAATGTGAGGTTTGTCGGGTTTGAAACGCCTATGGTATTGGAGTCAAGTGTCAGGGTGCCCTGGAACAGACCTTCTTCAGTTTCGATGTATAAGTCCCATGGGTTGTAGGATGTATTCTTCTTCAGTATGTTACTGCTGATGTTTGTCCCCACGCCCATTGTGAGTGATATTCCTCTCTGGGTATATCCTGTTACAGTATTGGACGTGACGGTTGTATTCTTTGCAAAAATTTCAATTCCGGTATTCTTTGATTCAATCGAGTTGCCGGAGATTTCATTGAGATAACATCCTCCATAATCTTCAGAGTAGTGGTAATTAAACTGAATTCCGGATACGGTTGCTTTTGTGATATTGTTATTTCTGATTGTGGTTTTGTTTACGTTTTGCAGAGTAATTCCTTTCCCTATACTGCTGATCTGATTATCAGTGACCGTAACCCCGTCAACCAGACCAACACTCATCCCTGTTCTGTCAGCTTCCAAAGTCCCTTTAATGTCATTATCCCGGATTACAAGATCAGACAGTCCACGGTATAATGGATATTCTCCTTCTTTGGATTTGCTTACAGCAATACCGGTGGTGTTTAGGATTGTATTTCTCTCAATTATGTTTCCGTTACCGGAATATTCAACATAAATTCCTCTGTACCCTTTGTCAATTGTGTTGTCAGAGAATGTGACATTGCTGCAGTATGTATGATGCACTGATGCGTCAGGGTTCTTCCGGGAATTATTTATGAACTCATTTTTAGAGACATTGCTCATATTCAGTCTGTCGAGAGACAGACCGTATACTTCATTATTTATGAAAGTATTATCAGTGACAGTTATATTATACCCCTCACACTCTGCACCGTAATCGCACCAGGATACTGTATTATTAATGACAGTACTGTTGTCTGATACCAGATCAAGAGCGGTATATCCCTCCGGACCGTTTGTGATTATATTATCTTTGACTGTGTTATATCCGGCAGTTCCCCACCAGCCGTTATCATAGATCCCCATTGTTGAATCGTCGGCATAATTTCCGTTGAATTCCGAACTGACAGCATTAATAGTCATACCGGCATAACTACAGTTAAAAAAACGGTTTTCATTAACCAAAAGTCCAATTCCGTCTGCCTGAATGCCGACATTTCCGGTGTTCAGGAACGAGTTGTGTGATAATTCTCCGCCCATTATGGGGTCCCATCCCCAGAAACCCTGTAATCCTGTCCGGCTGACAGTGTTGTTTATCAGGGTTAGATTAATGATCTCTTCCAGGTAAGGTGAACTGATATATATTCCGCGATCCCTGCAGTCACTTATCACATTATCCACTATCAGAGGATTTTTGTCAGTGTAAAGCTCAATACCGGTTCCTTTTATTCCGGAGATGGTATTCTTTGTAATTACAGAATTGTTGCCATTTCCGGTATAAATTCCTGAATAATCGTCATAATCTGAGTTGCTGACTGTATTTCCGGTTATAACCGGAGATTCACCGCTCACCTGAATTATCTTACAGTTGTTATCCTCCAGGCGGTTGTTGTCACCTTCGACTTTTATGAACCCTCCACAGTCATGGAATGTGTTTGAATCCCCGATTACCCAGAGTGAAACCGGTTTGTTGTTATATGTCCCTTCTGATGTGATATTTGTAAATGTCTTCTCACTGCAGCGGAATTTTATATCCTGGTTTGCTGACATTCCGGAAAGGAAGCTGTCATTCAGAGTGACATCAAATGTGACGTTTGTAAATGAAGAATCCATAACTGTCAGATCGCCCTGGCCCTTGATAATCTCCGGATAATAAATGGAATTTCCGGTAGGCCCTGAAAAAACCTTTGAATTTCTTATATATAGTTCGTGGCCATACAGATCAATGTCGCCCGTCAAATTGACATCTATGCCGTCCCAGTTATCATCTCCAAGTCTTAGAGTTCCCTGCACCTGTCCTGTGTGAATATCTTTTGAATCAGTACTTTTCAGGTTATCTTTGTCATCATATGACTCAACCTCAAAAGTGTACACCCAGTCCGTTGTCAGGCCTTCTGCACGGCAGGTTGTCTCAGACTGCTCATATATGGTAGCAACAGGCGATGAGTCGGCATAAATCCTGTATTTTCCAAAGTCATCGCCAACATACTGTGACCATGAAATATCGGCCTTGTCATAGCCGACATAAATGACACCTATTGCGGATGCTGCTCCTGCAAATGCTGCTGTAAATAATAAAATTACAATTAAATATACCCCAATTCTCATAACCTTCACCAGATTTAAGCCTGTTGGGGGCTGAAAAATATGAGTTCAAAAAAAGATTACCTATTCGTACATCCCCAAAATATCAGGCGTTTTAGATCTGTAATTGAACATCATAATATAAATTAATTACTTCTGATTATTTCTGAGAGGGGGGACAGTCCGGTGATTTTTTATTGTTTATTCCGGTGATTATTATATAGCCGAATTTTTCGGTTAAAAACAAATGATTTATCTGCAATAGTGCTTATACCTCAGTTAAGTGCCGGAATCTTCCAATAAATACAGGCTTGGTTTTTTTACTTTTGCAATGATCACAGCCTCAATAATGATCAGTCTCAGAAGTCTGCCTTCACAGGCAGTAACGGGCATGAATATACTCTTTTATTTTGCGATCACCACAGCCGGATTTCTCCTGCCAATGACCCTTGTCCTGAAGATGTTTGGCTGTGCTTTTCCGGTTGAAGGAGGACTTTATGCCTGGGTGAAGGAGTCATTTGGTGAGAGATGGGGATTTACTGCGATATTTATCCAGTGGATGCACCTGATTATTGTATCTGTTCTCCTCTTAAGTTTCATATCCGGAGCAATAGCCTATCTCTTCTCACCCGAATTATCGGAGAACAAGCTCTATATTCTTGCAGTTTCCCTCATTTTCTTCTGGTCTGCGACTTTAATCAGCATGAGAGGGCTGAAGGTTTCTGCAAAGATAAGCACATTCTGTGTCATATCCGGGGTATTCATACCTGCACTGGTGATAATTTCAATGGCGGTTTTACATCTCGCAACCGGACATCTGCCCCAGACTGATCTCTCATTCACGTATGACAACATTGTTCCTGATCTCTCATCCCTTGCAGCCCTTTCAATGATTGCAGCGTTTGTAAACCCGTTCTTTGGCATAGAAGCCTCAGCAGCCCATCTGGGTGATCTAAAAAATGCAGCTAAAAATTATCTTCCAACCCTTGTAATCGGCGGTTTATTCTGTGTTCTGATTAACATTCTCTGTTCTCTCTCCATTGCAACCGTAATTCCGGCCGGGAATATAAGTTTTGTAAACGGACTGTTGCAGGCTCTGGAGATGCTCTTTAATGAGATGAATGCAGGATGGATACTCCTTGTTGTAATTCTTTTGATAATGTTTGGGACCATTGGTGAGATAAATTCGTGGATTTTAGCCCCTGCAAGAGGGCTGACACTCACTGCAAGGAGAGGGACACTTCCTCCATTTATGCAGTACATAAATGATAACGAAATTCCGGCACACACATTAATAGTTCAGGCAGTTATAGTTACAGTATTCTGCCTTATATTTGCCCTGATTCCGGGTGTGAACTCAGCATACTGGGTTATGCTCTCCCTTCTGACACACATTTACCTGGCAGCTTATCTTATACTGATGGCCTCGGCAATTATGAGCAGAAAACGATTGTTTGAGGCAAACAATTACCACACAAGGGCAAAGAAAGTCCTCTTTGGTATTGCAGTGATACTTGGAATAATTACAATACTGTTCATGGAGACTGTAACCTTCTTTAATCCGGAGAATATTTCCTCCGGATATGAATTGATCTATGCCGCTTCAATGTTCTCTGGCATGATTGTTATAATCTCAGTTCCGCTCCTGATATATTCTGTAAGAAAACCGGAATGGAAGGTGGAGGATACGGATATTACCGGGAATGATTCAGTAAATTAAGGGTGAATAATAAGTGTCAATATTCAGGCTCAAATCAAAATTATTATCTCATATAAGTGATAATGTTAATGGGAAGGTTTACTTCAGCTGTAAGGCAGTAAATTAACTCTGTTTACGCCCGGGAAAAACTTTCTCAGAAGTATTTGTTCTATAAATTGGGCCTGTAGCTCAGTTAGGCAGAGCGCCTGACTTTTAATCAGGTGGTCGGGGGTTCAAATCCCCTCGGGCCCGCTAAATTTTTCTTTTTATTTGAATAGTTTATGATTTAATTTTTTTCTCTTTTTCTGTGACCTGTTTCAATCTATTCTGATTGTATAATTGTAAATATTGTGTTGTATAATTATGGATGTTATGTTGTGTAATTATAAATGTATTGAAGTGATTAATTATTTATGTCCGCAGTTCGTCTAAAAAATATAGTGATTATTAAAATAAACTGATTATTCCAGAGCATGCAAATGTCTGTCTCTCCTGAATAATTATCATTCACGAGATTATTTATCTGCAATACTATTGTCATATCTCCTGTGAATTCCGGATTAAAACAATCTGCATGCCTGAAGATAACTGACTGAAGACAACTGACTGAAGATAACTGACTGAAGATAACTGACTGAAGATAACTGACTGAAGATAACTGACTGAAGATAACTGACTGAAGATAACTGACTGAAGATAACTGACTGAAGATAACTGCCTGAAGATAACTGACTGAAGACAACTGACTGAAGATAACTGACTGAAGATAACTGACTGAAGATAACTGACTGAAGATAACTGACTGAAGACAACTGCCTGAAGACAACTGACTGAAGATAACTGCCTGAAGATAACTGACTGAAGATAACTGCCTGAAGATAACTGACTGAAGATAACCGTCCGGATAAAATGATTACAACCGGTGCAAAAAAAATGAACGCCTCAAAGAAGAATAATTACGATTTCCCGGAAGAAGAGAAGAGCGGAAGAGATCTTAATGGTCATATTCCGGAATCAGGAGGCAGAAACGATGCATCAATATCCGGTAAACCGGCAGAAGAAGGAGGAAATATTCTTTCGGGCAGCAACTTTGAGGCACTCTGTCATTTTTTCATCGGAAAAATTCCGGATGGAGCCTTTGTTATGGACAGTAACGGGAAAATATTATTCTCAAACAATATTTTTGCAGAGTTCACTGGAATTTCCCCACAAAATTTATATGATCTCAACTTCAGGGATATTTTTGGTTCTGAATATTATGAGGTGTTTCCTGCTTCTTCCGGTGAAATCACAGGTGCGGCAGTAAAGGATAAAACCGCTATTTTAACCGCTTATGTCTCTGGAAATGATAAGCATGTAACTGTTGGCATATCTCTCTTTAAAATTCCCGGAGAGAGGGATTATCTCTGTGTTATTGTAAAAGATCCGGTTGTTCTGAAAGAAAAGGAGCATGCAGAAGTAAAGAGTAAAAAAGAGTCTGAATTTTTAGAACACCTCAGGATGGCAATAGATGGTGGTGAACTTGGGACATGGGAATGGGATGTCGCAACCGGAGATGCGGTCTTTAATGATCGCTGGTTTGAGATGCTTGACTATAATCCCCGTGATTTCAAAGGGTCATATGATTCATGGCTAAATCTTATTCATCCTGATGACACTGACAGAGTCCTGGGTGTGCTGAATGCACATCTGGCTGGTGAAACTCCGATTTATGAGGCTGAATTAAGGCTCAGGGGCAGGAACGGGAGATATGTGTGGGTTCTTACAAAGGGCAGGGTGATTGAACGTGATGCAAATAATAAACCGGTCAGGGTGGTCGGGACAAATCTTGACATAACCGGAAGGAAAATTGCAGAGCAGAAGCTTAATGAAAATATGAGGCTTTTCAGGGGTGTTTTTGACTATTCTTTTGATTACCTCGGCGTGCTCAGCCCTGACGGAATACTGGAGCAGGTCAATGAGACAGCCCTTTCTCTTATTGGAAAGAGTCATGAAGATGTTGAAGGTTTATCTTTCCCAAATACCCCGTGGTGGACTCATTCAGAAGCAGAGCAGGCCAAACTGCGTGAAGTTATAGCAAGGGCATCTTCCGGAGATACGGTTCGCTACGAGACAACCCATGTGTCGGGGGAAGGAATACTCTTTGACATTGATTTTTCCCTAAAACCTGTCTTTGATGAATCCGGAAAGGTCATATTCCTGATAGCTGAAGGGCGTGACATCACTGAACTTAAAAAGACTGAGAATGAACTGAGGGAATCAAAAGAAAATCTTCAGACAATACTTGAGCACCTGCCGCGTGGTCTGGTCAGTATAATTGACAGTGAGATGCGTTATATACTGTGTGCCGGTGAGGAACTTAACAGAATGGGGCTTTCAGAGGACTTTTTTAATGGAAAAACGGTCTATGAATGCCATGGTTATGAATCCGGCCAAAAAATTGCCGATTCAGTACGACGTGCTGTCAGTGAGGGGATTACAATCACAATTGAAGAAGAGCATGACGGTCAGGCATTTCTTGTAAGGATAACTCCGCTTCAAGATCCGGACGGGGAGATCAGGCGTGTTATTATGCTCTCTATAAATGTAACCCAGGAAAAGAAGGCTGAAAAGCAGTTGCGTGCTGAAAAAGAGCTTTTCAGGAGTACATTTGAGTCACTGACAGATGCGGCTTTTGTGCTTGGGATAGACCCTGTCACAATCATTCTTGCAAATAAAGCGGCAATGGAAATTTTTGGATATCTGGAGGATGAACTGATCGGAAAGACCACCGATTTTCTTCATGCAGATGATGAATCATTTGAGAATTTCAGGGAGTATGTATACTCTCATCTGACTAAAGATAAGAAAATCCCCGAATTTGAATTTAAGATGAGAAGGAAGAGTGGAGAAGTTTTCCCGACAGAACATTTTATGTCTCCTCTCTTTGATGAATCCGGAATTCATACCGGCTGGGTAAGTTTTGTCAGGGATATTACTGAAGAGAAAGAGGCAAAGAAACGTGAACTGGCAGCTATGGATCAGATTCAGCATAATATTATGCAGCTTGCAACGCTCAATGACTCTATCAGAAACCCGCTTGCAGTGATTCGTGCGGTTACTGATATGGAGGATAATTTAGGGAACAGAGATATTTTAAATGATCAGATTGAGAGTATTGATGATATTATCAGGAAACTTGATATGGGGTGGCTTGAATCTGAAAAGATCTGGAATTATCTCAGGAAATATCATGGCATGAATAAGCCTGAAGGTAAGAGTATGGGGGAGAAAGATGAATAATATTCTGATTGTCGATGACAATCCTGTTTTGCTTGACATTTACTCGGAAATTCTCCGGAAGGAAGGATATTCTGTGTCTGTTGCTGAATCTGGTGATGATGCTCTCGATATTCTCAGGGACCGGAATTTTGGGATAATACTGCTTGATATTATGATGGAGCCGATGAACGGCTGGGAAATTTTAAGATCAATCAGGAAATTTAAAGACTCTGATGAGGCAGAGATAATTATTCTGACTGCAAAGGCACTTCATCCCGATGAGGTTTTAATTTACGGCGATATGATTCAGGGCTTCCTTATGAAGCCGGTGCATATAGATCTCCTCAGGGATTATCTTATCATGATAATATCTGAGAGGGAGAGGAGAGACGATATGATCTCAGGCTCTGCAAAATCTAATTTCTCTGCCGGAGATATAAGTGAATATGAGACTTTAAATCAGCAGATTCGGGTATGGGAGGAGCTTCTCTTTATTCTTGAAGATACATACGGGGTGGAGAAGATTGCCGAAAACAGGGAGTTCAGAGAAAAAACTGAGCAGATCAGAGATATTATCGCTGATAAGAAATATAATGCCCGGGTTTTGGAGAGTTCCTTAGGCCTTAGAGATTAAAAGAATATTAATAAATCGGGTCTTAGAGATCAGGGTTCTGGATTTTTTTATATCCTCTTTTTTTTCTTCTGTCTCTCCAACTTATCTGATCTCTCTAATCTCTCTAATCTCTCTAATCTCTCTAATCTCTCTAATCTCTCTAATCTCTCTAATCTCTCTAATCTCTCTAATCTCTCTAATCTCTCTAATCTCTCTAATCTCTCTAATCTCTCTAATCTCTCTAATCTCTCTAATCTCTCTAATCTCTCTAATCTCTCTAATCTCTCCCTCTCCGCGGTGAACATCTGCAGACATCTCCGGATTTTCTCTGCTCAATTTCAGACCGGCATATCTCTCTGCTGATATACATCCGGACTTCAGCCTTAGTTTCGATCTCTGATTATTACTCCTGCTTTTCTGCTGAATGGTTCAGATTTAAATATTATATCTCCCAATGGTACTACTAAGAACTGTTTTAATCTGAATGGTTTTCTATAGTATGGTTCTTATCAGGAATACATTCGATGGCGATAATATGAGCGGACCGCTGAAATTTACCGGGAAAAAAAATGGCAGAGGCAGGGGTTTGATCCAGCTTTACATCCTGCATTCACTCAACAGTGAGCCAAAATCCGGCTATGAACTGTTAAAGGAGATATCTGCAAAGACAAAAGGGGCATGGGTGCCAAGCAAGGGCACATTATATCCAATGCTTAAAAAAATGGAGGATGAGGGCCTCACTGAACTTTCTGAGACCGGACAGCGTGGTAAAAATATCTACCGGCTGACTCCTGAAGGCGTGAGGATGCTTGAGGATATTGTGAACCGGAAACGTGAGGAGAGGAAGAAGATGTATGTCTTCAGGGACCTCCTCTTTGAGATATTTGGTGAAGGAAATGTCCCTTATATGGCAGATATGCATGAGCTGCATTTTCTGGCAGATAAAATTCCGGATGAGAAACAGGATGAGGCAGCCCTCCTGATAAAAAAATGCCTTGATGAATTAAGGAGGATTGTACCTGATGACAGCAGTGAATGTTGAGAATCTCACAAAAAAATTCGGCGATTTCACAGCAGTTGACGGTATCTCTTTTGATATAGAGGAAGGTGAGATCTTCGGGCTTTTAGGGCCGAACGGTGCAGGCAAGACAACTACAATCTCAATGCTTGCAACAATGCTTAACCCGACTTCCGGAAAGGCGGAGATTGCCGGCTATGACATCCAAAAGAATGAGGACGGTGTCAGAAAGTCAATAGGGATTGTTTTCCAGGACCAGAGCCTTGACGAAGAGCTTACTGCATGGGAGAACATGGACTTTCACGGGCGCCTTTACAGGATTGAGAAAAAAATCCGGCTTGAAAGAATAAAAGAGCTGCTGGAGCTTGTGGGCCTGTGGGAGAGAAAAGATGACATTGTAAAGACTTTTTCGGGCGGGATGAGGCGCCGGCTTGAGATTGCAAGGGGCCTTCTGCACCGGCCGAAAGTGCTCTTCCTCGATGAACCGACACTTGGCCTTGACCCACAGACAAGGAACTATCTCTGGGAGTATATCGAAAAAATGAGCCGGGAGATGAGGATAACTGTCATCATCACCACCCATTACATGGATGAGGCTGACAGGCTCTGCGGGAGAATCGGAATAATCGACAGAGGGAAAATTGTTGCACTTGATACACCGGAGAACCTTAAAAAGAGGATAGGCGGGGATGTTATAACTGTAAAATCGCCGGATTATAACGGGAAAATGTCCGGAATTGAGAGGCTCTGGATAGAGAAGACAGATTTTTATGACGGCTTTTTCTCTGTAGCTGTCCATGACGCAGAAGAACACCTCTCAGAGATGATCGAAATCCTGATTGAGAGAAAGATAAAGATTACCTCGGTTTCCGTGCATAAACCCACACTTGAGGATGTATTTCTTCATTATACCGGCAGGTCTATCCGCGAGGAGGAGGCAGGGTCAAAGGACCATATGCGGATGGCATTTAAGGCAGGGAGGCACTGATTATGGATGTCATCTATACTATCTGGCTCAGAAACCTCAAAAGGTACCTGAGGTCAAAGAGCAGGATTGTAGGCAGCCTTGGGATGCCGCTCTTCTTCCTGATTATCCTTGGATTCGGGCTGAATTCGGTTGTGAACATCTCGGGTGTCGGCGGGAACTATGTGGACTTCCTCGTCCCCGGAATTGTGGCCATGAGTGTTCTCTTTACATCAATATTCTCCGGAATCCAGATTATCTGGGACAAGCAGTTTGGATTTTTAAAAGAGACTCTCGTTGCTCCGATTTCAAGGACGGAGATTATGCTGGGGCAGACATTTGGCGGGGCAACAACGGCGATTATACAGGGTACAATTATTCTTGTGCTCTCGCTCTTTATCGGGCTTGAAATACCGAATATTGCCGGGCTGTTTATCGCATTCGGATTTATGGCCCTGGTCGGAATTGGCTTTACATCCCTTGGGATTGCGATTGCATCAAGGATGGAGGATATGAACGGTTTTCAGCTCATCATGAGCTTTATAATCTTTCCAATATTCGGACTTTCAGGGGCAATGTTTCCGATAGACAGCCTTCCTCCGGCGTTTAAGACACTGACGCTCTTTGATCCGCTTACATACGGTGTTGAGGGGATAAGGTTTGGCCTTAACGGTGTGTCGCAGATAAATCCGTTTGTATGCCTTGCTGTCCTGCTCGGATTCTCAGGTGCAATGATAATTCTCGGAGCATTCCTCTTCCGGAAAACAAAAATATAATTCTTTTCTTACCCGGACATTTATTCCGGCACAGAGATTTTATCCGGCTTAGACAGCTCATAAGGATATAAATATGGGTTTTTCTCCGGCTGAATCAGAGACCGGGCAACTTTCCGGTGAAGTACCATGCAATCCTTGCTGCATCGCCTACATCGACATTTCCGTCCCCGTAAAAGTCAGCCTCAGGGTCTTCAGGCTCTTTTCCTGCTACCATATATGCAACCTTTGAGACATCACCTATATCCACAAATCCATTGCCGTTGAAATCACCACGTGGCCGGACAATAAATCCGTCTTTTAATGATGCAGATTTTCCGTCATAATTTGAAGTCTTCACAGTCCACTGACCAGGTTCAGCGCCATGAAGGTCTAATGTGCAGTTTATCACTGAAGGTGTTATTACAGTTACATTTGAGGCTTTCATATCCGGAAATCCGGTCTTTGTAAGGGTTACTTCAGCACCTGCAATAAACCCGCTCCCGTTCAGTAAGGCATTTATTAATGACCCATTGCTGTAACCGTACAGCGGGGCTATTCCGGAGAGTTCAGGAGGGTGGTTCTCAACTGTAATATAATTCTCCTTAACTGCCGTGTTATTTCTGCCGTCCTTTGAGACTGTAAGACTTACAGTGTAGTCTCCTCCCATGGTGTATGTATGAACCGGACCTTCCTCACTGCTTACATCTCCGTCACCAAACGACCATGACCATTTATCAGGGTCGCCTGCTGAGAGGTCCGTAAAGCTAACCCTCACCGGCACTGTTCCTTCTCTTGGTTCTGCGGAGAAGTCGGCCTTTAGAGTTTCAGCAAGAGGAGCAAATATTACGGGTTCTGCTGAATAAGCCGGAAGAGAGATTACTGTAACGCCCACCTCATGGTCTGCTTTATTGAGCCAGCGTGAACCATTCCATGAAGGGGTTTCATTGCCTCCGTACCAATGGCTGCCATTGTATTTCCAGACAGAAATACTCTCCTCAGGAATGTCTTTTAATGATTCCGGGGCGTAATGGAAGGTAAGGTTGAAGCTGAAAGGGTTGCTCCTGTAACTGTTAAAAGTATTTATATCGGCCCGGCAGCCCACAGATACAGGGCTGTATGGATATTCCGGTGATTTGGGTGGCTCTGGTGGAGCCTTGACAGGCTTTATAACAAGACCGTTGCTGCTCTCTTCAATAGAGAAGGTTGTCAGGTTCACCATATCGCCGATTGTGCTGCTCTCAATTCTGTATGAATTTTCGGTGTAGGTCTCAGCATATATTGCAGCCGGATTTCCGCCTATCCCATGCAGAATTGTATTGTTCCTGAGGATGGTTTTGGACGGGTTGTACAGGTAAATCCCCTTTCCGGAATAATTCAGGATAGTGTTTCCGGTGGCAAGATCACCTGTCCCCCTGAGCCTTATGCCCTCTGAACCGTTGATTATTAAGTTATCCGAAATTATGCTCTCCTTTGTATATGGCCACATATCTATGCCGTAACAGCAGTCTGTGATATTGTTTCCGGCGATCGATGAGCCATAAATCCGGTCGATATAGACCCCGCTTCCACCCTGTGCACTCATACCTGCAAATGTGTTGTTGAGTATCTGCATGTCTGAATAGCCGGCAGATGTAGCCGGGTCCCCGCCTGAGACTTCTCCTGCATAGATCCCTGACGAAGTGATGTTTGTTAAAATATTCTCACTGAATACTGTCCCGTTTTTGATCTTAGTGATATAAAACCCGTTATCACCCGTATCAATCAGGTTTTTCGAGAATACGTTCCCGCTGCAGTTTGTGGAATAAACAACTCCTCTTGCCCAGGTCTTCTGGGTTGTGTTTATGATTGTATTGCCCTCAAAGAGCGAGTTTTCAGCCGAAAAGTTGACCACGTGATGATTAAGGGTGCTTCCGGATATGCCGTTTAAGGTATTTCCGGTGACATTGTGATTATTCCCGATTATATCAAGCCCGGAGAAGTAATTGCTCACAGTATTGTTTAAGAGATTCCCGTCACTGCCGTCAAGGCGTATGCCGTACTGAAGCCCCCTGTCCTCAACACCGGTATATCCGGAGATCCTGTTATCACTGATTACATTTTCATCGCCGTAAACAGCCACAGCGGCTTCAGCACCGTAAAGACCTCCTGCTCCTCTTATATCAGAGATGCTGTTGTTTTTAACCTCAAAGCTGTCACCTGAAAGACGAAGTGCACAGATGAAACCTGAGAGGTTATTCTCTTCGATATGGCCGTTATTTCCGGAGAGATACATACCGTATGTCCCTGAATTATCTTTTGAACTGTGAATCTCATTTCTGTTAATCTCAAAGAATGAGGTGTCTGCCGGATACAATGAACCCATGCCAAAGTCAATGCCGTAAAGAGTAATATTCCGGACTAAGTTCCCGCTTACAGTGAGTTGTTCACTGCCTGATAAGATGCCGATTCCGGCACCTTCAACTCCGTCAATGTGGTTGCCGGATACTGTTATGTTCTCAAGAGGAGATTTGTCTGCCTCCCCTATCCTGATACCATCACCCCAGCCTGCCCATGCGGTTACATTTATGATAGTATTATTCCTGATTATTCCGCCTGATCCTTCCCTGAGCCAGATGCCGTATCTTTCGTCATATAGAGAGTGGCCGATATTTCTAAGGATGTTATCCTCAATGACTGCATCTCTTCCTGTAACCGTTATTGCTGCGGCTCCTTCACCTGTGCACCCCTTTACATCTGTTTGGTTTCCTTTTATATCAGCCATTCCGGAAAATGAGATGACATAAGCACGGTCCCCGTTGACAAAGAGATCTCCTTCACATTCATTTATCAGGCTGTCATTTCCTCTGATAATAATCGTGCCTTTGCCTGAATGCACCTGATTGTTCTCACCTGTTAGTTCTAATGAGGAAGATGTTGTGATATTGGATATCCCCAGATTGCTGTCAGCAACCTCAATAGAACTGTCTGATACGACATTTCCGGTGGTTATCAGCGCCCGTTCATCATCAATCGGGCTTAAATCAAGAGATACATAGCTGAACTGAACATTATCCAGGGTGAGGCTGGTAGCTCCGAGGATCCTTTTTGAGTGTAATTCCGGGGAATACACACGGGTATTCTTTATCTCAAGTCTGTGCCCGTTTGGATTCAGATTGGCTGTAAGCTGCACTTCCCCGCCGGCTTTATCCCAGGTATCATCGGTCTGCATAGTTCCGTAAACCTGTTCTCCAAAACTTACCGGAGTTACATAGAGCAGGACCGGCTTTCCTGAGATGTTTCGTGCATAAGTATAGTAATTGTAATCAGAACCCGGCCCTCCGGGGACATTTTTGTCAGTGAATGACAGTCCTGTTCCGGTTGCAAGGGTTGTTGCACCACGTACTAAATTATATCCTCCATAATCCGGAGTATTCCTAAACGGGCTGCTGTTCTCCCAGTGAAGAGAGGCTGTATCTGTTCCGAGATATACAATGTTTGCAGCCGGATATTCACCCGGTTTTGGCGTGGGGGTTGGAGATGGTGTAGGCGTTGCTGTCGGTGTTACAGTCGGAGTTGCAGTCGGCGTGGGAGTTGGTTCTGTTCCTGAGCCGACTTTAATCAGGCCGGTTTCGGATGAGATATTTCCCCCGTATTTATTGGATATTGTCAGATTGACAGTGTATGTGCCGTTTGCCGTGTATGTGTAAACCGGATTTATCTCTGTGGAGATGTTTTCGTCGCCAAACGACCAGAGCGATGTATAATTTATTCCGGTTGAGTTGTCTGTGAAACCGACTGTGAGCGGCACATCTCCGGATGTAACATTAGCCTCAATTCCGGCTTTAAGGTGCAGAGCTAAAAGCGCCTTTGAGGCGTTTATTCTTCCGCCTGTCATACATTTTCCTGAAAGCGAAGTGAGGGGATCTGTGTTTGAGGTGATAATCTCCCTGACCTGTGAGGTGGAAAGGGAGGAATTATATGCTTTGATAAGCCCGGCAAGCCCGGATACATGAGGGGCTGCCATCGAGGTGCCGTTCATTGATTTGTAATCCGGAAGTATCTTTGCGACATTGGTCACTTTGATATCGTCAACAAAGGCATAATCCGGTGATGATGTATTATCCCTTATAAAAATAAAAGCAAAGCGGATCTCTCCCGGAATGACAGAATAACCATTTGCCTGGTATGAACTAAAGATCTGGTCCTTGTTTATTGTAACCGTCTTCCAGCCACCTTCAGATGTGCCCTGTATCTGATAAGCAAAATTAAATGCACTCTTGTCCGGGCAGGATGTGTAAACATTAAGGGTGTTGTTTCCGTTCACTATTGAATAATTGCAGCTGAATGTAAGTTCAGGGAGCTGATAATCCGACAGTGTAAGGTTATTTACCATAGCGAGCCATGATTTCGTGTCATTTCCCGGAGGGCCGGCATATGCTGAGGATGGTGAGGTGAGATAAACAGAAGTATTTGGTTTCCACACGCCGTAATTATACCAGTTACTGAAGTCAGTAAAATTGTCACTGAAGATCTCCTTTCTGTCATAATAAACTCCTGTACTGTAAATCCCCGTCCCGGGTGCGGCAACATCCACAGTTGCAGAGCCATAGTTTGAGAAATATGAGAGGCTGTTTCTGTTGTCGGTTGATGCAACGGCAATAATATTTGTGCTGTTGTAAGTGGCAGGATAATTCGGGGAAGTATCGGTGTCTGCTGCACTGTTTCCCGCAGAGCATATCACAGATCCGGCGAAAGAGTCTATGTCATCTTTTAATGCCTGCGAATATGACGGCGACCCCCAGGAGTTGCTTATTATACAGGCACCGTTGTTCTTCGCATAGTTTATGGCTTTTATTGCGTCTGAAGTCTTCCCTGTGCCATAAGGTCCCATAAATCTCAGCGGCATTATCTCTGCTGTCCACATAACCCCGGCAACACCGAGTTCATTGTTCCCCACCCCGGCAACTGTTCCGGCACAGTGGGTGCCGTGCCCGTCAACGTCATCGGGATCATTGTCATTCTGATAAAAATCCCAGCCATAGAGATCGTCAATATAGCCGTTTCCGTCAGTATCCTTACCGTCCGCTGTTTCATTCCGGTTTCTCCACATATTGTCCACGAGATCAAGGTGGTGCATGTAAACACCGGAATCAATGACGGCAATTATAACGTCCTTTGATCCTGTTGTTATATCCCAGGCTTCAGAAGCTGAGATGTCAGCGCCGGAAGTTCCTGCCTGTCCGTTGACAGTCTGGCCGGTATTTTTCAGGCCCCACAGACGTGAGAAATCAGGGTCATTGGGCAGTTTGTCTTCATAGCAGTAGTAGTCCGGTTCGGCATATAGGACATACGGGCTGCTTTCATATGCAACCACTGCCTCCTGAACTGTGAGATCTTCGGGGAGATTTATGAGCTGCATGCCGGAAATTCCGTCTTCTGAGAAGTCGTGACTGAGGGTTGTATGGTAAGCTGCACTCAGGCTGTTGGCAGTATCTGCCATCACTGCCATGTCAGATGCAGTTTCCGGGACATAACGGACGATTATGCTCTCAGGAGCATAGAGTGGGCGGCCTTCTGAATCATCCGGAGATGGTTTTGTATTGCTGCTGCTCACGATGAGAATTGCTTCTTCATGCAGAGGCACTTCCTCTCCCTCATTTTCATATTTTTCAGCCGGATCCGGAAGAGGCGTCCTAAAAGGAGCTGAAGTATTGGCTGATACATCCGGTTCCTCTCCTCTTTCACTGGCATTCGCAGGAAGAACGGCAGCAGGCGGAGGTATTTTTCCGGATAAATTATTCAGTGTTACATTCCCGGATATTTCCTGAGAGATATACTCTTCTTCACTCTGGGTTCCCGATGCGGCAGCACAGAAGAGGAGTATAATTAAAATAGCAAGGCAGGCAGATTTCACAGTAATCACCCCGTAATCAATAATTTCTGAGATATTTACAGGCTGCTTAGCCAAAAAAATAATCCCGCATACCTTCCGGTATAAATTATCATCAGTGATATTGATTTGTGATGATCAGGAATATATTGTCAATGTATATCTAGATTCCGGTTAATCAGAATTCTGAAGATAAAATATATGATTTAAAAAAAAGTGTTCTTTTTTTAGATCATCCCGCCGGCGATCTCATTGTTACCATCATCTTCCAGATAATCAGGATGGATCTCATCTTTTGCAATAAATGAGAATATAACAATAATTATTGCAAGAACAAAAGCCCCAAAGAAGGCGAGGTCAAATCCGGAAGACAAAACCTCCATTTTTATATTTACCGGAGCCTGTGATGTTACATTCTGCCGGGCTGCAACAAGCGATATTCCCTGGAGGAATATCAGGTTGAATATTGCTATACCTATCGTCATAGGTGCAAATCTCTCAAGGCTTGTTAAGCTTGAGACCATCCCCTGGTATTTTTTGCCGACCGAATTTAAGATCATACTTGATACAGGAGTCACCATCATTCCAAGTCCGAATCCTATCAGTATGAGGCAGATAATGACATAGCCCGTTGACGTATCTGCATGCAGTTTTGTCATCAGGTAATACCCTGCAAGTATCGCAAGTGAAGCGGCTATGCAGAGTAATCTTCCTCCCGTCTTATTGTAAAGCATTCCTGCCAGAATTCCTGCAAACATCATTGCAAACGAGAGTGATGTAATTATAAGCCCTGCTGTTGATGAGTCAAAACCCTGCACATATTCGAGATAAAACGGCAGGAGATAATTGATTCCGGCAAAACTCAGGAATACAAGGCACATAATCAGGTTTGAGAAGAGGAAGTTCTTCTTCTTAAAGAGTCTCAGTTCAAGCAGAGGATCTGATGAACTTAATTCATGACGTATAAAAAGTGCAATGGAGAATACTGCAATTGCGAGAGATACCAGTATTGGAAGTGATGTCCAGCCAAGATCCTGACCTTCAGATACTGCAAAGAGAAGGGTTGCAAGTCCGGTGAATATGAGAGCCGCCCCGGCTCTGTCAAAGTTGTCAAGTGTTGAACCGTTGCTGACATGGGCCGGTATTGCCTTTATTCCGATTATGACTGCTGCAATCCCCACCGGAACATTGATCAGAAATATCCAGTGCCATGAGAGGTACTGCGTCAGTACACCTCCGACAGTCGGGCCAAGAGCTGTTCCGAGAGCTGCAATGGTCATTATAATGCCCATCGCTTTTCCTTTCTGCTGCATCGGTATGTAGGCAGTTATCATAGCAGGTGCAATTGCGGTTATCATGGCTCCCCCTATCGCCTGAAATACCCTCGAACCAACGAGAGTCAGAAACGAGCCAAAAATATCAGGCAGAAGAGCGCAGGCAAAAGATCCTATTGTAAAGATTATGAATCCGGATAAAAAAACCCTTTTAAAGCCGATTACATCTGATATTTTCCCAAATATCAGTACACATCCTGCCATTACAAGGAGGTATGCAGTAGCAACCCAGCTCACAGAACTTGAGGATATACCAAAAGAGCTGGATATCGTTGGGAGTGCAATATTTACTATGGTCCCGTCAAGGGATGACATAAAAGCTGCAAGGGATATGGAGAAAATCAGGAGGCCATAACCTTTGCCTCCCGAAATTCCGGGAGAATTTTCCATATTTAATTATTTTCTTTCTTTTTTTAAATAAATACCTTATCTTTATCATCTGTCCTGAATTATGGAGTCTGTCCTGAATTATGGAGTCTGTCCTGAATTATGTTTCAGACCGCTATTCTGATCTCCTGTAATCTGAAGGATTCCGGAAATGTCGGGCATAACAGTATAT
The DNA here is from genome assembly GCF_000243255.1 of Methanoplanus limicola DSM 2279. Lineage (NCBI taxonomy): Archaea > Methanobacteriati > Methanobacteriota > Methanomicrobia > Methanomicrobiales > Methanomicrobiaceae > Methanoplanus > Methanoplanus limicola. The sequence continues at coordinate 2,116,899 of NZ_CM001436.1, read as the reverse complement.
TACAGGACGGATTATTCTCCGGCATGGGGGCCTGCACAAAGGCAGCAGTGATTGTCGTTCTGATTTCGCTTATGGTTCTTCTCTCAGGATGCATGGGGGAGGACGCTGCAAAAGAGTCCAAAGCCAGTACAGCCCTGGCTGAAGAACGGTTATTGCATCCGGAATATCTCCCGTACAGCCTTTTAGTCTCAGATCCGGGTCGTTATTCCGGTGAAATAATTCACATCACCGGAAAAATAACTGAGATCTCAGCTGATAATACCGGCTATAATATTCTTGTTTCAACGGATAAGCAGGAAAACGGGGACTATTCCGGAGATATATACTCAGTTCTCCTCAGTTTTGCTTCCGGTTCGGTTTCAGTCGGCGAAATTGTTGATATTAAGGGCGAATTTATCGGAACCGGCGGTTCTTCCGGCTCACCTGAGATTAAATCACAGGTCTTCAGTTCAGTTTACGATCATGGCAGCAGAAAGCCCACGACTTTAGTCGTGGGATGAATGCGTCTATATCACGACAATAACTATATATTCTTACCCCTAGATAATTATACTGTTGGCAAAAAAAGAACGCTGGACTCATGCGAATACCTGCGTATATAATATTGGGTATCATATTATTTGGTGTCCTAAATATAGGCGAAATGTCCTACAACCAGATGTTGCAGTAAGGTTGAAAGAGTTATTGCATGAAAAGGCATCTGATATTGATGTGATAATTGAAGTTATGGAAATCATGCCGGACCACCTACATTTATTTGTTAAAACAAAACCAACTGCAAGCCCACATTGGGTTATTCAGCAATTTAAAGGTTATACTTCAAGAATTTTAAGACAGGAGTTTAGCACATTGAGAACCCGTCTTCCAACATTATGGACCAGAAGTTATTATTGTGAGAGTTGTGGTCATATTTCAGACGAAATTGTAAAAAAATACATCGAAGATCAAAAAAAGAACTAATTATGATTCTGACCTATAAAATCCGTCACAATCAGGACTTCACTGAAGACCTAAAAAAAGCCTTTAAAGTAGCGGAGTTTGCAGTCAGGAATCCAAAGTGCAGGTCTTCTAAAGCAGTTAAAGATATTGGATTAAAATCAGCAATATCTAACCAAATATTGCGGAAATATGGTAACCAGAAAAAGATTAAACGAGTACATAATGTAAATTTAGTTATTCCAAATCAATCAATCAGAGTCGATAAAGATAATCGGATTATCACAATAGTTCCATTAAAATTAACATTGAATTATCAATTCCCTGATTTTGAGAAAATAAATCAAATTGAAATTGATAAAAAGTTTGCTTATATATCGTGCACCGTCAAAGAAGAGTCCGAGATGATACCCTCTGCATTTATAGGGGTTGATCGGAACACTACGGGCCATATTGCTGTATTGGCAAATCCAGATACTGGAAAAATTGAAAAGCTTGGTAAAAAAGCACTTCATATCCACAATAAATATTCTGCAATTCGTAAACGACTTCAAAGACAGGGAAAATTCAGACAATTGAAGAAGATAAAGGATAAAGAATCCCGAATTGTCAAAGATTTAAACCATAAAATAAGTCGCAGGATTGTTAATATTGCTAAAGAACAAAATGCAGGTCTTGTATTTGAAGATTTAAAAGGGATTCGTAACTCCCGGAAACAGAGTAAATCGTTTAAATACGCCTTGAACAGTTGGTCATTTTATCAACTACAGTTATTTGTAGAATATAAGGCTAAGCTGCTTGGCGTTCCGGTGTATTATATAGATCCTGCATATACATCTCAAAACTGTTCAATTTGTGGTAAAATAGGAATTCGTAACGGAAAAGAGTTTAAGTGTCCACATTGTGGCCACGTTGATCATGCTGATGTAAATGCTGCATTCAACATAGCAAATCGTCAAAAAAGCATGGTTGATCGTGTACAGAAAGAGATGTACACGATGGGAGCA